>CAMZHU010000001.1 GCA_947306975.1 uncultured Clostridia bacterium
GTCAGAAGCAGCGCAGGAAGTTTGTAGCCGCCCGATGCCTTCAGAACGAGAGAGATGAGCTTTGTTCCGATGCCGGTCGTTGTTATGACACATGCTATGATGCCTGCTACGGCGCATGCTATGCCGACTGTAAGAATGTTCTTTCCCGCATTCTCAAGCGCGTCGAAGAACTTACTTACATTGAGTCTCGTCTCCTTGCGGAAGAAGCTCACGATAATTGCGAGTGCCGTCGCTATTATCGCCGCCATGGCCATTGTCTTCTTTACGATGAGGATGACGAGGAGTACAAGCGGCAGTAGCAGGTAGCCCCTGGATACCACAAGCTTGAAAAACTTCGGCAGCTGGTCGCGGGAGATACCTTTGAGTCCCAGTTTCTTCGCCTCAAGATGAACGACGGTAAAAATCCCGGTAAAGTATAGCGCCGCCGGAAGTATCGCCCGGAGAGCAATGGCGCCGTATTCGAAGCCTGTGTATTCGACCATAAGAAAGGCAGCGGCACCCATTATAGGCGGCATTATCTGGCCGCCGGTAGACGACGCAGCTTCGACCGCTCCTGCAAAGTTGGGATGGTAGCCGTTCTTCTTCATGAGCGGGATCGTGATACTGCCGGTCGTGACCGTATTGCCGACTGACGAACCGGATACCATGCCGCAGAGCGCGCTCGATATGACGGCGACCTTAGCCGGTCCGCCGGCAGTAGAGCCGGCTATCGAGTTCGCCAAGTCGATGAAGAACTGCGATATGCCCGTCTGTTCCAGAAACGACCCGAATATGACGAACAGCACGATAAAGGCAAGGCACGCCCTTATCGGTATGCCAATAACGCCGTCCGTCGTATAGAACAGGTTGTAAACGTTTATCGCGAACGGTTTTTGTGTCAGTGCAAATACGATGAACGCACCTGCGACCACGACGATCGGCAGACCGACGCACCGTCTGCACGCCTCCAGCGTAACAAGGATCCCGCACACACCGAGGATGATCTCGAATGTTGTAAGTCTTATTCCCTGATTGATTATCTGATCACAGTTGAAGACGAAATAAAAATAGGATACAGCGGCGACTGCAGCCAGGACGAGATCGTACCACGGTATATAGTTCATCCGCTTGACCTTGAACCTTCCGGCCGGGTACATCAGGTAAGCCAGAAAAACAAGTCCGCCGACGAAGGACGCGCGTTCTATCCTGGTCTCCCACGTGGCGATGAACACGATATACATGCAGTAGAGCGTAAAGAGCACCAGCAGATATCTGATTATCTGTCTCGGGACCCCGTTGAATTTCCTGACGTTGGACTCGCGGTCGTATTTCTCCATGACCGCCTGGACCTCCGCGGCTATATCCTCCGCAGATTTTTCCTCGGCCTCGTATTCTATCTCATCAGGAATGCCCCAGTTGCCTTTGGCCTTTTTCTTGAAGATCGACAGGGTCTTCACCCCCTTCTCTCAGTTTGGCTGTCATCCGCGTATCTCAAAACGGACCTTTGAGTTCCGTCCGCAGAGATCGCGAAGGCTGATCTCCTCGCCGCCGAGTCCGAGCATGTGGTCAGATACCGTTCCCACGGCGTAAACGACACCGTTCAGATCCCTGTCCATGCCGGTAACGACCATAGCACCGTCCTCGCGGATCACAAGCTCCTCCCCTTCCGCCAGTTCGTCCGGAACACCGGCGCCGAAACTGTAGTACACAGTGCCCGTGAGCACCATGCTCCCGCCGCGCACCTCGTATACGTCGGATACGGGCGTTTTGTTCACGGAGTGTACGAACGTCACGGAGAACGTGTCGCCCTCGCTCACAGTGTATTCGGCGTATTTCCTTCCGCTTTCGCTGTCCGTCAGGACGAGCCTCTCCCCGTGAGGAATCAGCCATAGTATGACTGCAACCGCAGCGACGATAACGATCGCTGCGGCCACAGCAAAGTTTTTTTGTTTAATGCTCAATTCGGAACGTTAGCTCCTATAAGATTCAGCCTACACTCTTGCCCATCTCGGAATAATACTTAATCGCGCCCTTGTGGAAGGGTATCGCGATACCGGAGATGGCGGTGTCGAGGTCGAGCTCGTTGCCCTTGACATGGCCCTGAGCTATCTCGGCCTTATTGTCAAAGAGGCCCTTTAGGAAGTTGTACACAGCGTCTTCGTCAAGGTCATTGCTCGCGATGATCGTCGCCATGACGGCAACCGCCTGAACATCATCATTCACGCATGAATAGGTACCAGCGGGAATGGTGATCTTCGTATAGAAGCCGTAATCCTTCTGCAGCGCCGCCACATGTTCGTCGTCGACCGCAAGGAGGTTGAAATTGAAAGCGGTGGCAAGTTCGGTGATGGCGGTTGTCGGGATGCCGGCGACCTGGAAGCAGGCGTCGATCGTGCCGTTCTTGAGGGAGTCAGCAGAGTCACCGAAGCTCTCATAGACGACGTTGATATCATCGAAAGTGATACCATAGGCGTTCAGGATCTGCTCCGCGTTGTAGCGTGTTCCGGAGTCGGATGCGCCTACTGATACAGTCTTGCCCACGAGGTCGGATATCTGTGTGATATCTGAGGCGGCAACGATCTGGACTATCTCAGGATAGCAGGAGATGACGGCGGAGAAGTTCGTGACTGGCTTCCCGTCGAACATAGCCGTTCCGTTATAGGCGTAAGACATGACGTCGTTCTGTACGATCGCCAGATTGTTCGCTCCGGTCTCCACAAGCTGAATGTTTGCCTGAGACGCGCCGGTCGACTCGACGTTGATCGAGAGCTTGTCGGCCAGCTTGTTGTTAAGTACGTTGGCGATGACGCCGGAGAAACCGTAATAGGTGCCCTGGGTGCCGCCGGTTGCCATCGTAAGTGTGGTCGTGCTGCTGCCGCAGGCTGAGAGCGCAAGGCCGAATACGAGCACGAGCGCCAGAACCACTGCTACCGTTTTCTTCATTTTCATTAAAATACGCTCCAAACATTATAGATTTGCATAAAAAAATCCGGAATGATTCATCATGGCGTTTATTATACAGTACTATGCCCAGGATTTCAACCTGATTGTGCATCAAATATTTTTTTCGTTTCATTTCTCGCCTATTCGCTGATTCATTTATCCGTTTTTGCGGGCTTATTTGCGTATATAAATTCATTATTTGTCAAAATAACGCCGCGGAAGACCGCGGCGTTTAATGATATCTATAAGTTTTAGGTTACTTTCTGCCGTTTCTGATAAACCCCGGTATGAAAGCAAACATCAAGCAGGAAATGGCGAGGCAGAACACGATGGCGACTGCCATGAACGGAACGGTCTGATTCATTACCATACCGTAGGCAAGGATGCCGGCAATGGGTATAAGGCCGAAATATATGAAGAGTATCTGTATAAAACTTTTTACCATTTTGGAGAGATTCGTCGCAAGCGAAAGGTCTATGAACGTTCCGACCGTCGAGGAATAGAGATCTATCGACAGTATCATGATGAGCGCTACCAAAGCGAACAGCGGATCTGCCCTGAGAATCACTGCCGCGATCAGGTATCCCGGCAGCATGTCAAGGAAGCAGTTCACCGTTCCGCCGAGGAGCGAATACGCGGCCTTGCTGCCGCTTTTTTCAGGGATTAGGCTGAAGTTTGCCTGTTGGGTATCCTGAGCGATCGGGTTCCCCAGAGAACGGAAGAACACCGCTGCGCCGAATGCCAGAGCGATTATTACGAATCTCTCGTAATGAACTGCATACTTGAGAAAGAGCGCACCGCCCGCGCCGATGACGAGATACATCATAAGCGTCTTCGTCAAAAAACCGAATTTCGCAAAACGGAAACGGTTGTACATGGATTTCCAGAAGTATACGCTGGCGCCCCAGCCTCTCCTGAGCCCGTCGCGCTTCAGGTCGTCTGCACGGTCCTTTTTGCGTCTTGCTGCAGTATTCCCCTCCTGCATGGCAGCCTGTCTTTCAGCAGTCTCTGCTGATTTTGCCATGGCGTCTTCATAGAAGTCGACTCTGAGTTCCCATATGATATACGTAAGCAGGATACAGGCTGCAATGTTTAAAACAAGGTAGACGAGCATCGCCCCTACTCTGCCGTCGACGGCAGAGATTACAAAGCCCTTTGTCCACCCCCAGAAAGGTATCCAGCGCGTCCACGGGGCGTTCAGCGTGCCGGAGGCAGCTTCGATAATCGACAGCCCTCCTGCGCGCCAGCGAACACCAACGGAAACGAGGACAACGGCTATGACCGCGTATACAAAGGGCCGTACATATCTTCTGAATCCGGGGTAAGTCGACACCAGGCTGTACACCAGCACGGAGAACAGGCGCCCTACCAGAAGTATTATGACCCACGCGAGAAGCAGGGCTATCGCTGCAAGCGCGCTGAATCCCGCGTTGATGATAAGGTTCGGTATCTGAAATACGAGATAGATACTGGCGGCTATCATCGCCCCCATCTGGGCGACGAGCCGGAAAAGAAGCACGGACTGTGGCTTGAGCGGCGCCGAAAACAGCAGGTTTACGTCGGCCATCATGAAAATGTTGCTGCCGCTCTTCTCTCCGCTCAGCACGCTGTAGACAAGCATTGCCAGCATCACTACGCCAACAGCAAGTTCCGTGATCGCAAGCACCCGAACGGGATCACGCTCTGCTGCCGCTTCTTCTGTCTCCTGTATTTCCTGCTCATTATCCTGAGTTTCTGATATCTCAGACGCGGTCTCCTCCGCCTTATCCGACAGGAGCGATGCGCCGAAGCCGATGAGTCCTCCCATTACGAAGCAGATCAGGATGAACACCACCACCCACGTCTTGAACAGTTTCCTGATCTGGTTCACGAATGTATGCCCTATATAGTAGAGGAACATTCTCATTTCTCTTCCGCCTCCGGAGACTCAGTAATGCTGAAAAACAGTTCCTCGAGCGTCTGCCCGGAGTTTTCGAGTTCTTCTCTGGTTACATCAGCGCGCAGGACCCCTGACTGCATGATAAGCGTCCTGTCCCACAGCATGTCGATGCTGTCTATCATATGTGTGCTGACGAAGACCGTATCCCCGGCCTCCCTCAGCTCCATGAAGACATTCTTGAGTTCTTTGATCGCGTGCGGATCCAGGCCTATCATCGGCTCGTCGAGGAGGATGACGCGGGGCTTCGGCAGAAGGCCAAGGCATATGTTAAGCTTTTGCTGCATGCCTTTTGAGAGTTCGTCTCCGAATTTCTTTTTCTTGTCCGTGAGCTCGAAACGGTCTAGGAGCTGTTCTGCATATCCTTTATAGTCGGTAAGTCTGTAAGCACGCGCGACGAACTCCATGTGCTCCGAAACGGTGAGGTTCGGATAAAGCGACGGCATCTCCGGTACGTACCCAAGTATGCGCTTTGCCTCTATCGTCTTGTTGAGCTTCCCGTCCACGGCGATCGTGCCGCCGTAGCGCAGAAAACCTATTATGGACTTGATCAGCGTACTTTTGCCGGCGCCGTTCGGCCCCAGCAGCACCGTTATACCGCCGTCAGGCAAAGTAAAAGTCACGTCATTGCATGCGACGGTCTTCCCGTACATTTTAGTTACATGCGAAACCTCAAGCATAACCTCACGTCCTTATAGAGATAACGGAGCGGTATCCGCTCCGTTGATACGCTACGTCCCGCCTATTATAGAACAGGCGGGACGCATGTGTCAATTCATGTGTTACCTGATGTGTCAGACGATGAACTTCAGCGTAAGATCGCCGCTCGCGGTGTCCACGGAGATGCTGCAGCTCCCGTCGCCGTACACAAAACTGCTGCCTTTCATCATCACGGGCACTCCGCAGTCCAGGTCGCCGGAGCCCGAGTCATAATCAAGGGTAAAACCGCCGCCGGAAGGCGGAAGCGCAAGTGTAACGTTGCCGGAAGCGCCGTCGATGTCGATGTATTCCGGGAACTCCGTTAATTCAGCATAGATCTCGCCGGAAGCCGTTTCGAATTCGACCTTCTTGAATGCACCGCAGACGGATATGTCTCCGGAAGAAGTGTCTATGCTTAAGTCTCCTGCGGTGAGATCCGTTGCTCTCACGCCGCCCGAGGCTGTGTCGATATCCGCTTTCCCTGCGTACCCGGATATCTCCGCATCCCCCGAGGCGGAGTCTATATTCAGCGTACCTTCGACCTTTACGTCGGTCATAAATGCGTTGCCGGAAGCTGTGTCGACATCGAGCTCTTTAGCCGTTACGTTCAAGAGGTAGACGTCTCCGGATGCTGCGTCTGCGTCCATTTTGTCCGCCCTGATCTCCGATATGTCAATAATTCCTGACGTCGAGTCGACATCAAGGATACTCATGTTATCTGCCAGCTGCTGCGGCACGAGTACCTCTATGGTCTTTATCGGATCCTTGCTGCCCAGCGAGATGTTGTTCCTCTTCAGGTACTGTATGCTAAGTACCCCTTTCTCGATGCCCCATCCGAGAGCAGTATCCTCGGTGATCTTCTTATCCGCTGTTTCGGTGAAAGTAATATCCTTTCCGCTGTAGGGCTTTACGATCACTTTACCGGCCAGCCAGTCGATGTCTATACCGCTCACGCTCTCTGTTACGGTGTATTTGCCGTCAGGAGAGTATGCGTTCTTCCAGTTCTTCGATCCTCCGGGGACGCTTACTCCGATGTTTTCCAGCTTGTCCATATAATTAGTGTTTACCGCGTCTTTCCATATCTTGCTGAAGCCGCCTGGGGTAAGCGCGACAGCGACTGCGATTATAGCTATCCCTACAAGTATGCACAGCACTGCTACCAGCAGCGTCGATCTGGATCCTTTATTCACTGTACTTCCTCCCTCCTGATGAACAGGCTCTTTACCCAGCGTCCGATGCTCTTCGTAAGAAGAATTAGACCCTTAACGATGTATTTGGCCGCGATGAATGCGAGCACGCCCAGACCGATGACGGCTATTCCGCCTCCGATCAGCGCCAGCATACCGCCCACGCTCTGCGAGAATGACAGGAACGCACCGATGATAAGGGCGATACCGGCTACTATGAGCGATATCACAACCGCGAACACGGATATGGCGATGACGACCATAGTCACATAGATCGAGAAAGCGACGGCAAACAGCGCGATGAGTATCGACAGCCATATCGGCGAACCGATGATCGCGATCACTATAGCCAGCGGAGTCCATCCCCTGCGGGGTTTTACCTTCGTTTTTATAAGCGTGGAAAGCGGCTGCTCGCTGAGTATCTGCTCCGCGACTCCGCCTACGTCCCCGATGTGCGCGACGGCTTCATATTCTGTCATTCCGTCTTCCATCAGGTCCGAGATCATTTCATCATAGTAAGAGAGCGACTTTTCTATCTCGCTCTCGGGAAGCTGGGAAAGCCTCATTCTGAGCGCATAAAGAAACTGTTCTTTCGTCATGCTCTCCACCCCTCCTCGATAAAGTTGTAGATTGCCATTACCTCTGACCAGTTGTTCAGGAACTCCGGTATCCTGTCCCTGCCTTCAGGTGTTATCCTGTAGAATTTTCTCAGCCGTCCGTTATATTCGACCGAGTACACGGTGACACAGCCGGAGGCTTCCAGCCGTTTCAGGATGGGATACAGCGTTGATTCAGAAATATCTACGCAACCTGCCATATCCTTTATTATCTGGTATCCGTACGAATCCTCCCTGTTAAGGACGGACAGGACACACACCTCGAGAAGACCTCGCTTGAGCTGCGGTTCCAGCATCTGCCGACACCTCCTTATACCTGTCTTCGCGTCATACTATACTACACGATGTATTGTGTGTCAAGAGGTATTTTGCGTTACATTGTATTTTTTTGAGTTTTTGTTTTCCCTCAGTCAAAAACATGGTATTATAATGTTCAAGTATTTTGTATTTCATTCGCGGGGGGATAAATAATGAGTTCCAAACGGCCGGGTTTCCGGCTTTCCACGATCATCGCGTGTCTCGTCACGATGTTCTGCATCGGCATCGTGTATCTGTGGAGCGTTTTCCAGCAGCCGGTCATTGATCATTTCGGCTGGGACGTTTCCGCCGTTACGATGGTCTCTTCCTCCATCGTGTTTTTCTACGTTCTCGGAAGTCTGTTCGGCGGCATCCTGAGCGACCGGCTCAATCCCCGTATCGTTACGATCATGGGAGCCGTGCTGCTCTCTCTCGGGCTGTTCCTCACTTCGATACTCGGCTCGGCGCATTCCTGGCTGATCTATCTGACATACGGCGCGTGCTCGGGCATAGGCGTCGGATTTGCCTATTCCGCTCCCCTGAACTGCATACAGAAATGGTACCCCCACCGCCGCGGCTTCGCCACGGGCATCTCAGTATGCGCATTCGGTCTTGCTACAGTCGTTCTCGGTCCGCTGATCGAGTACTTCATCAACAGATTCGGTGTGCCCGGAGCTTTCCGGACGCTGGCTTTTACCTTCCCCGTCATCGTCATAATCGCAGGTCTGTTCATCGTCAACCCGTCCAAGGAATACCTCGACAGTCTCAATCTTCCAGTCGCCCAGGCGAACCAGCGCCAGTACACGACGAAAGAGGCTCTCAAGACCCTCGAGTTCTGGAGCCTTGCTCTCTCTGAACTGTTCCTGCCCGCAGCATACATGATGATAATCCCACGTATCAAGACGCTCGGACTCCTTCGCGACCTCACTCCTGCGATGACCACCATAACGGTATCACTTACCGGCATCGCCAGCGCCGTCAGCCGTCTTGTTGCAGCTTCCGCATCAGATAAACTCGGCAGAGCCTGGACGATATGGTCTCTCGCCGCCGTCATGCTGGTAGCGTCGGTCCTCATGGTCTTTGCCCGTGGCTGGCTCTACATCGTTGCTGTACTTCTCATCGTCTGCGGTTATTCCGGACCTGCAGGTATCTATCCCGCCATGTGTACTGATGCTTTCGGGACCAAGTATTCAGGTGCGAACTACGGGTGCTGCTTCATGTTCCTGGGCGTGTCGGCGCCTCTGTTTACTTTCCTTTCCACCCGCATCAGCGCCAGCGGCGCGGAGACCGGCAACTATACGGCGTCCTTTATCGTGGCCGCAGCAGGCTGCATAGTCCCGCTCATAATGCTGCCTCTGTACAACGTTGCGCGAAGGAGGCACGCTCCACGCGACGAGGCCATGATGGCTGCCGCGGCATCTGAAGAAACATCCTCAGAAGGATGACCATACAGTATCGTCGCAGCCGCTTTTGCTTTAGCCAAAAGACTTTTGCTGTTTATAATGCTGTTCAATTTTTTCTTGACTTTGGTACTGTACCAGACTTTATAATTATATTAATAATGAGCAGCCGCGTATAACAAACTCTTTTAACGGAGGTCCGCAGCACATGATTAAAGTCAGGAATGAAAAGATCGACGAAGCGGTATTCATGAAGATGCGCGAAAAAGAGCTATCCGCGTGGCCGACCGGCCGTGAGGTGGATCTTGATGAAGCGATCGAATATCAGAAATCCCTCCCCCCGACGAAAAACTACGGATATGTCCTTCAGCAGTACAAAAAGGACGGCAAGTGCGGACTGAGCCCCCGCTCCGGCGTCCCTGTAGTCGAGGAAGAGATAAAGCTCCTCCACGGGCTGTATGACGCCGGCGTGCGTCTCTTCCCTTTCACGACCGACTCATACACGCGAAACCGGCAGTTTGAGAGGGCGCAGAAGGGGCTCGAGGAGAGCATACGCACTGGTCAGAAAAAGCTCAACGGCTATCCGATAATCAACCACGGCGTAAAGGTGACCCGTAAAGTCGTTGAATCAGTAGACGGAGCGTTCGACCCCCGCTGCTCCAAAGGCGCGAACAACTTCGTTGCGGAGATCGCGTTTGCCTCCGGCATGACCGCTATGCCTCACAGTTTCTTCGGCTGGCTCGCCGGCTATGACAAGCTTGCGACCCCTGAGGAATGCGTCACCGACATCCAGTATATGGGACGTCTCGTCGGCTATTATCAGGAACACGGCGTGACTCTGTCCACTGACCTGCACGGATGGATCCCCAACGGCGTCATACCCATGTATGTGAATATAGCCACGCAGATCATAGAGGGCATCGTCGCCTCTACCCAGGGCGTCCGGTCCCTGATGCCTCTCGTCAACTTCCAGGGCAACCTTGCACAGGACCTCGGCGAGTTCAAAGCGATAGAGCGCATGTACGACAAGTATCTCAAACAGGCCGGATTCCCGGATACGGTGGTTGCCGGCATGATCGGCCAGCAGTCTCCGCTCTTCGCATTCCCTCAGGACGTAGGCCGCGCGTTCGGATATATAAACTATGTCGCGATGGCTGCTTCTCTTGCGAAACTGCCAGCATGCTCCGTCAAGACTATCGACGAAGCGACCGGCGTTCCCAGTCTGGAGTCACATATGCAGACTTACCGCAGCGCGAACTGGATCTTCGACGTCATGAGCGAACAGAAGTTCGAGTTCGACTCGAAACAGGTCGATATCGAGCAGGAAATGGCTGAAAAAGCAGTCTCTGCGATCATCGACAAAGTCTATGAAATGGGCGACGGCGACATATGCGTCGGTGTCGTCAAGGCCGTCGAGGCCGGCGTTCTTGACAGCCCGTTCTCAATAAACGTCAACGTCCGCGACCTGTGCCTCGGTGCGCGCGATCTGTACGGCGCCTGCCGTTATATCGATTTCGGCAATCTGCCGATCCCCGATGAAGTCAGGAAATTCCACATGGAAAAGATCCACGAGCGCGAAAAGGCAGAGGGCACAAAGATCGACTACAAATCCTCTCTTGCCGACTTCTGGTCTCTCAGCCGCGGCATGCTCTGCGGAAAGACCGAGAAGAGCGAATACGAGGGAGCGATCGACAGCTTCCACCCTGCGATTGCAGAGAAGAAGCCCACTATAATCACCGGAACCTCAGGCATAGACAGCCATGTCATCGGGACAAAGATCATATCCCGTGAACTCCGTGACAACGGGTTCAATGTAGTCGCTCTTGGCGCTCAGACTCCTCCGGAGGAGTTCATCAAGGCGGCCCAAGAGACAAACGCCAGCGCCATACTTATCACATCTCTCTACGGAATGGCGGAGATGGATCTACAGGGCTTCCGTGACAAGTGCATCGAGGCAGGAGTGGGAGATATCCTGCTCTACATCGGCGGTATCCTGGGCGTCGGCATCCACGACTTTGAGGACGACGTAAAGACCTTTAAGAAGATCGGATTCGACCGTGTCTATCCGCCCGAGGCAGACGTCAAGAAATCAGTGCTCGACCTCTGCGGCGATCTTCGCGAGAGGGGCATCATCTGACCTCGTAGCATATACCTAAACGCAGGCCGCCGGCATACTGCCGGCGGCTTTTCGCGTCCCGTGTTTGTTGACTTTCCAGTCACACGGTTATATTATTGTGAAAACAAAGCAAACGGTGATTACAGATGGACTGGCTTGAGATAACACTTGATACGCGGCACGAGGACATTGACGCTCTATGCGAGCGTCTAGAATCGCTCGGCGTAAGCGGCATCGTGATAAACGACGAAACTGCCGTTACCGATTTCCTTGAGAAAGGCAAAAAGTACTGGGATTACGTAGACGATGAAGTAATGGACCGGGTACGCGGCGTCTGCTCGCTTCAGTTCTATCTTGAGGACTCTGAAGACGGCCGTTCCGAACTGGAACGTATACGCGCTGCCCTCGACGTTCCGGAACTGAAGACGCGTCAGGTGCGCGACGAGGACTGGGAAAACAACTGGCGCGAGTATTACAAACCCATCGAGACCGGGGAAAAGCTGGTCATCATACCGGAATGGGAGGATGCTCCCGACTGCGGCAGCCGGGTCCCGCTGCGTCTCGACCCGGGTCTTATCTTCGGTACAGGTTCACACGCGACCACCCGGATGTGCCTTGAAGAACTCGAGAACTATCCTGCCGAAACGGTGATGGATCTCGGATGCGGCAGCGGTATACTGGCCATTGCCTCTCTCCTGCTCGGCGCCGGAAAGGCCTACTGCTGTGATATAGATGAAAAAGCGCCGGACGTCGTACGTTCGAACGGTGAACTCAATGCACTCTATTCCGACCGTCTCATCGTATATGCCGGAGACATCCTGAGCGACAGGCCTCTTCGCTCGGTACTCTCGCAACGCTCATACGATCTGATCCTTGCCAACATAGTGGCAGACGTTATCATCCGGCTCGCTCCGTTCGCGGCTGAGAGGCTGGCGCCTGACGGTATATTCATCTGTTCGGGCATCATCGAGGGCCGGCAGGACGAGGTGCTCTCCGCCCTCAGGAATAGCGGTCTTGAGATCGTATCCTCTCGTTCACTCAGCGACTGGTACTGCTACACCGCCCGTCTCAAACGGTAAACCCCTATTTTACTGAAAGGAAGTGTCATAAATGTGGAAAAAGAAGGCGCTTGCGCTCATACTGGCTCTTTGTCTCGCGGTATCGCTATGTCCTGTCACTGCTCTCGCTGAAATCAATCTCTTTTTCACCGCAGTCAATGACAATCTCCTTTTATTTAACGCGGGCTCGGTACCAATTTTTTCCAACGGTACGTTGTATATTCCATATACCGTGCTTACAATGAATGGATTTGGAGTTTACTATACAACTATTAACTCTAGAAATATCCACTGTCTTTATTCAATTGAGAACACTCTCTTTTTTGATCTTGACAGCGGCGATTCTTTCAATGCTGAAGATGAGCATTTTGCCGCATCCGCAATTATCTACGGCGGTATGCTGTACGTTCCTGCATATTTCACATGCGGTCAGTTCGGACTGGGCTGCAGCGTGATCACCTCCGCTCCAGCACCCATCTTACGCGTGACGTCCGGCAGCGAGTCATACTCCAATTCCGCTCTCGCGTCTGTTTATTCTTCCCATATACAGGCCGTCATCGACTCGATGACCACTCCGGATACACCGGGCCAGCCCGACCCTGCCCCGGACATGCCCAAACCCGATGACTACAGCGACGTGACTCTGTTCCTCGGTTTCCGCGGCTTACTGGACGGCAATTGCGTAGAAATCCTGGATACACTCGACGATTTCGGCGTACGGGCATGCTTCTTCATTTCTGAAGACGATATTCTGGGTTCTCAGGACGATATACGGCGCATCTGTGGAAGCGGTCACAGCGTGGGCATCTATCTGTCAGACGGCAGCCGGGAAGAATACGCCGCTGTTGCCGACCTGCTGTTTGAAGCTGCGATGACAGCTACGATCATCGTCACGTCCGGACCCGATACGGAAGAAACCTCAAAGGAAACCGCCCGTAAGCAGGGCCTCCTCTTCCGTGCAGCCGACGATATCTGCGAAGAAGGCTTTTCCGCCGCTTCAGCTGTTTCGAAACTCTCCAGGGTCTCCGGCAACAGGCAGCTGATACTGTTCGAATGCTATGAAGGCGCGGCCGATGAGCTTCGCGTTTTCCTTCGTTACGCTCTCGACTCCAAATACATTGTCGATCAAATCAACGAGGTCACCGTCTATACCCCCGATATCGCGTGAACGCCCTGCCGTACAGTTGACAAAACATCCTTTCCGGTGCTACCATAACAATCACTTTCGCCGGTGTGGCGGAACTGGCAGACGCCCGAGACTTAAAATCTCGTGAGGGTTTCCCTCGTACCGGTTCGATCCCGGTCACCGGCACCAAACATGTACAGTCCGGACCCGTTTATTAAGAACGGGTCCGGACTGTTTCATTTACAGAAAGCGCCGCATTACACGTACGCTGTCAGAACCATACTGACCAAAAAGTGCAAAAAAGCCCTGAAGCTGCATAGACTCAGCTTCAGGGCTTTTTTGACCTGTCATCACTTCATCCCGAGCCGCTCTTTCGCAATAGCGCGCAGACGGCGTCTGTCGACCTTTCCGGTCGCATTCAGTGGCAGCCGGTCAAAGAACAGTACATATCGCGGGACCTTATAGGCGCTCAAGCGCCCGCGTACTATAGATTGGACATCTTCCGCATCCATTTCAGTGCCCTCGTTCAGGACGACACATGCGCACGCTTCCTCCATATAGTGCGTGTCAGGTACATCGATGATCTTGACACGGGCAATACGGCTGTCGGAGAGAAGCAGGTTTTCTATCTCCTCGGGAGATATGTTTTCACCTCCGCGTATGATGAGGTCCTTTATCCTGCCGCGGTAATAGAGATTCCCCTGCGGATCCGCCTTCGCCAGATCACCGGTACGTATCCATCCGTCAGCGCTCTTTACCCGAGCCGTCTCAGCCGGCATTTTGTAGTATCCGATCATACCGTTGAACCCTCGGAAGTATATCTCCCCCACGATCCCGGGCGGCACCGGGTTTCCGCCGCGTGATCTCACTGAGACCTCGACCATCGGAAATGCCCTGCCCAGGCTCTCGCTGCGCAGTTCAAGACTGTCGTTAACTGAACCGCAGGTTATGCCTCCTGTAGCCTCGGTCTGGCCGAGCGAAGGCAAGAGCGTATAACCGAGTTCATCACAGATCCGGCGGAAGAACTCGGGCGGATATGAAGATCCGCCGATAAGTCCGGTGCGCAGAGAAGAAATGTCCGCGTTCATCTCCTTCTGCCTTCGGAGCAGTGCTGAGAAAAGTGTAGGAACGGCGTTCAAAACGGTACATTTCTCACGCTCGATCATCTCCAGGATGATGTCAGTCCGCCTCCCTGCCGGGAAGCAGAGACATGCGCCTGCCGCCAGCGCCGCAAGAGCGGTACCGGTAATCGAAAAGCAATGGAAAAGCGGCAGTACCGAACAAAACCGGTCGTTCTCGTCAGCATCCAGGCCGGCGGCCTGCGCAAATATGGTGTTGACTCTCGCAAAATGCGTTGTGATCACAGGACGTGCGCTGCCGGTAGAGCCTGATGAAAACAGTATCGTATCAGGATCGTCTTCCGTTACGGAACTCTCTGCCTCTTCGAGCTCCGCGGGCGCTGCCATAGGCAGATCGAACAGATACCGATACTTGTATCCCGGTTCCTGCTGAAGAGTAAATATCCTGTCAGCGTCGGGCTGTTCCAGTGAAACGCACAGTTCCGGAAAAACATTCTCCCTGAACTCGTGGTCGATCACCATGTAACCGACATCGGCAGATCTCACGCAGCCGCGAAGCTCCTCCACGCCGAACGCAGTGCAGATAGGTACGACGACCGCACCGATCCGCCAGAGCGCATAGAAGCATATAAGTGTCTCAGGCGCGTCGTTCGCAAGAACGCCTACGTGTACGCCCTTGCGTATACCTGCTGCAAGAAAACGCCTCGCGTACTGACCGCTTGTCTCAAGAAGCTCGCTGTAGGTAAGTCTCAGCGTATCGGAAACAACAGCTTCCCGTTCCGGAAAACGCTGCGTCTGCATATGAAGCACCTGTCCTATTGATTTGTGAAAGAGTTTAGGCGCCGTCATGACTGTCTGCCTTTCCAGTCCGCGGTAATGCTGCGGACAAATAAACGGACCCATCCGAGAGAGTTACTTCTAAAGTCACTCCCGTCAGCAGGATCCTCCACGAAAAGAACACATCCGATACCGCGGTTTTTTATGTCCGCGGCGGGCGGAGACGTTCCCCCGCCCGCTCAGCGGACCGTTCTTTATTTATCGATATACGCTCCGAGGCCGCCCCACTTTTCGTGGAAGATGCCCTCGTCCATCGTCTTGAGTTCGGGAGAGATCACAGGCTCAAATCCGATCCTGTCAAGAACATCCTTCTGGAGGTCTATGCCGGGCGCTATCTCAACAAGGGTCATCTTATGATCTATGAGACGGAAAACTGCGCGCTCAGTGACATAGAGGACTTCCTGATCCTCCGGAGTGTACTGGCCGGCAAACGTGATCTGACCGACTTTCTCCACAAACTTCTGTATCGTGCCTTCCTCGACTATCTCAAGCTTGCCGTCGCCGACTTTCAGTTTTGCCTTGCCCATGAGCGTGCCGGCAAAAATGACTTTCGGGGTAGCGCGGGTGATATCGATGAATCCGCCGGGGCCGGTAAGCCTCTTGCCCATACGGCTGACGTTGTTGTTGCCGTCGCCGTCGGCTTCGCCGATGCCCAGGCATGTCAGGCTGAGGCCGCCGCCGCTTATAAGATCGAACATCTCGTTCTGTGTGATAATGGCCTCGGGATTGTATGCGCTGCCGAAGCTCGGAAGCGCGGATGGTACGCCGCCCACCATTCCGCTCTCGGTGCTCATGACGACGTCATTGATGAAGCCTTCCTCCGCGACGACCTTTGCCACGTCAGCCGGCATGCCGACGCCGAGGTTCACGAGGTCGCCTTTCTTGAGCTCCATCGCGACGCGGCGGCAGATGACCTTTCTCTCGTCAAACGGCAGCGGCTCGATGCTGTCGAGCGGGATGCGGATATGTCCAGAGTAAGAGGGCTCCCAGTATGTTCCCTCTGCCTGCCAGCACGATTTGGGATCCTTCGCCACTACGACGTAGTCGACGAGCACTCCGGGTATCTTTATATCCTTGGGATTGAGGGTCTCTTTCTTCGCGACGTATTCGACCTGTACTATAACGATGCCTCCGCTGTTCTTGACCGCGGTCGCGACGGAGAAGCCCTCGTTAATAACGCTCTCATGAGCAAAAGAGATATTGCCGTTCTCATCGGCTATGGTACCTCTCAGGAGAGCAACGTCAGCCTTGAAAGAAGGATAGAACAGATACTCTTCGCCGTTGAACTCGACGAGTTTTACCAGTTCGTCCTTGGCGCATGCATTCATACGGCCGCCTTCTACGCGCGGATCGACGAAAGTTCCGAGGCCCGTCTTCGTTATAAGTCCGGGACGGCCCGCGGCGATCTCACGCCAGAGATTGATGATCACGCCCTGCGGGAGACAGTATGACTCGACCTGTTCCTTGCGTGCCAGGTCGCACATGGCGAATGCGCTGCCTATATGTGCGCTTGTCCATTTCGTCACGAGGCCGGGTCCGGCTTCGCCGAAGCGGGATACGCCGCGGACGCCGTGATCGTTGTCGGGCTCTGGAAGTCTTGAACGCTCCCATCCGTCAAACTGGTTGCCATAGCCCCAGTCGCCCATGGCGCTGCCCTGCTTGAGGTTGAGATTGCACGGATGTCCGGTCTCGCGGAAGTTGTCTCTTATCGCGCAGGCAAGCTCTTCAGCCCAGCCTGAAAGGCCCATTCCGGCAAGACCAACTGTCGCTCCGTCCGGAATGAGGGCAGCCGCTTCTCTTGCTGTAATGAATTTTGCCATATGATTTCCTCCTTTGCCGCGTGGGGCGCGGTAATTCTACAACGGAGAAGACACCGTATAACAGGCGCCTTCTCCGTTCATGTTCACTCTATTAACCTGCGATCAGGCCTTGCCGGTGAGTATCTCGGCAGCCTTATTGGCGCACGCAGCGGCGTCCTCGGTGTAATAGTCTGCACCGACTTCGTCGCAGAAGGCCTGTGTAACAGGCGCGCCGCCGATCATTATCGTAACTTTGTCGCGGATACCGGCATCCTTGATAGCCTCGATGACTTCGCCGATAGCCGGCATGGTGGTCGTAAGAAGAGCCGAGCAGAGCACGAGATCGCACTTCTCATTGATAGCGGTCTCAACGAACTTCTCCTTCGGAACGTCGACGCCGATGTCGATGACTTCGATATTCTTGCTCTCGACCATGAGACGGACCAGGTTCTTGCCGATATCGTGCAGGTCGCCTGCAACGGTTCCAAGAACGGCCTTGCCGATAGGCTCGTTGCCTTCAGCGTTAAGCATCGGCTTGATGAGAGCTGTACCTGTGTTCATGGCGCGCGCCGCTACGAGCACCTCAGGCACGAAAGCTTCATTACGGGTAAAACGGTCGCCCACGATGCCCATTCCGTGGAGCAGTCCGTCATTCAGGATCTCCTGTGCGCTGCAGCCTTCCTCGATGGCCTTCGGCACGAGTTCCTTTATCAGCTTAGCTTTGCCTTTCTCTACTGCTGCGGAGATTTCTTCGATTGTAGTAGACATATTTCTTCGTCTCCTTATCCACTTTGCGGCTTCTCAGCCTGTACTTTTTCTGACTCTAATATAATAACCTCAAAGGGTTTTCGTGTAAAGTATTTTCTTTATATAATTGGTATTTATTTATTATTCTTTCCGTAAATTTACAGGAGTTTCCCCCTGGCGCAGGCTGTCACGTCAGCGCCTATACGCGCAAGCCCGAAATCGGTGTCAAAGTCCTTTTTCTTGACCTCTACGGTCACGGTCACTTCACCCTTTGCGCCGCAGCGTTCAGCTTTCTTTGCTGCCCGCTCCTTAGCGATAACGGTAGCACGCCTGATCGCCATATCCAGATCGTCGAAAGCTTCTCTGTTTTCTCCGGATATGAAGAAAATACCGTCATTCTCATCCGCTTTGGGCGTGATATAGTCGGCCTTAATATGCACGGTCTCGTACACGCATACGTTTCCGAGCACAGCGCCCAGTGCATTGGATACTCCTGAGTATTCAGAAACCCGCCATTCGGTATGAAGGGCTCTGGCCACATCGGGCAGGAATATATGTATAGGCGCGCCTGCGCCGAGAAGAACAGCGTCCGTTGAGAAGGTGTTCCTGAAAAAGCGCGTTTTCTCTTCGGATATCTCCTCTGCAAACGCCTGTTTGGCAAGTGTTTCTAGTTCCTTTGGCGCATAAGGCGACCGCTCCGTACCGTATGCGTCGCTCCAAAGCATCCTTACTATCTTACAGTACAGTTTTTCCTTAATCTGCCTGTATACCTCGTCGATAATCCACTCCTGCTCCCTGCCGGTGGATCTGCTTATGAAACCAAGCGCAAGGCTCGCTGCGCGCTCGGCTGATCCGGATATCAGCTTTCCGTAGGCTCCGCACGTCATATCACGAGCGTCGCCCCTGAGTATAAAAGCGTCTGTCGGCGTAAAACCGCAGCGCAGCACAGCTCCCAACTGTTCAAGACGTTCCGTACGCACACTGTATCTGTTAGTACCGATAGCACGCGCAAGCTGCAGCACGCTTTTCGGCCCTTCCCTCAGCGCTTCGCAGATCCTTCGGTCATCCTCTGAAAAACGTCTGTCTCCGTCGTCTATCTCTTTAAGCAGCAAGAAATGCTCGTAGAGAGCGACGGAACAGCCGTCATACCATTCCTCGGTGCTCTCAAGCTCCGGGAGCACCTCCGGAAAACGGCTGGCAAGTATCGATACCGGCATGACGCGCCTGCTGTCGAGCGAAATTGAACGCCGGCTGTACCAAACGCGGCTGTCTCCGCCCAGGGCAAGAGTCTCGATGCTCACCCCGCGTACGAAGGTCTGCCATCCGGCCAGGCGTATCCCGTTCGCGTCGATCTTAGGACTGCCGTTTTTGATGATCGCCATATCGCTCGTCGTGCCGCCCATGTCGATCACGACCGCCTGGCGTTCGCCGAAAAGTTCACCCGCTCCTTTAACGCTCGCAGTAGGCCCGCATACGAGGGTCTCTACAGGATAGCTGAGCGTGTATTCCTCGCTCACGAGTGAGCCGTCGCTCCGCATTATAAGTATCGGAAGGTTTATACCATCCTCTTCGAGGACGGCATGGATGGCATCGAAAAACTCGGCTATGACCTTCGACATGCGCGCGTTCAGCAGCGCGCCTGCGCCGCGTTTTATAACGTTTACTTCCCTGAATATCTCATATGAACACGTCACCGGGATGTCGGAAAAAGCAGCTATGCGCTCTGCGGCCTGCCGCTCGTAGAGCCCGTCGTTGGTCCTCGCACCGATCTGAGCCACTGCGATACCGTCGTAGTGCTTTGTGATGCTCGGCAGCATCCCGTCGAGCGCGGCCCAATCCGGTTCGATCCCCTTATCGGGATCTCCGTCGATAAAGCGCATGAATTCCATGCCCTCAAAACCGTATGAGGACAGCGTCCACTCAACGGCAGCCTTGCTGGCGCCTATAAAGAGGAGGCAGATGTTCTCGCCTTTCTTTTCCACGCAGGCGTTCGTGGCCAAAGTCGTCGATAACGAGATATATGAAGCCCCGTCTATAAGATCTCTCGGGAGCTGACGCAGGACCTCCCGTATTCCGATCTCAAGATCCTCATGGGTGGTCATCGCCTTCGCGTATGTCAGTATCCTGTGGTCTTCAAGGTCGTAGACGACAGCATCAGTCGAAGTGCTGCCTGTGTCTATGCCGATTGCCGTCATTTGGTGCGCTCTCCTTATACTTGGTCATCAAACCTGTATACAGTCTCTTCTGTTACAACAGTTCCCGGCTTCACATCAGTGATCTCGCATGATGTCCTGTCGAGGTGCTGGGCCTCGAACGCCACACATACCGTCACTGCAGACGGGCATCTGACAAGGTAACGGTCATAGTATCCGCATCCGTGGCCGAGCCGGCCTCCGAAACCGTCGAATCCGACGCAAGGGACTATAACGGCGTCTATCTCTTCCGGAGGGATCAAATCGGAGCGTTCCTTCATCGGAGACTTTATCCCGTACGCGCCCGTCACCCAGGCGTTCTCGTCACGAGGGATCATCGCTTCCATTTCTCCCCCGTCGCCGGTAACCGGATAGGCTATCCTTGCCCCGTTCCGGGCCGCATACCTGTCGAATCCGCCAACGTCCGCCTCTCCGCGGACCGCACAGTACGAGAGGATGGTCCTTGCCCCCTTGAGTTCCGGCATTTCCTCAAGCCTTTCACATATGCGTGCGCTGTACTCGCTGCGCTGTTCTTCTGTAAGCGCCAGACGGGCCGCGCTGCAGTTTTTTCTCTGCAGCTTTTTCAGCTTTCCCGGAAAAACGCTGCGCACGTGACCGGCCATATAAAGTGAGCCGAATGAGACGACCGGCACGCCGGTCTCCCCTGCCAGTTCGAGCGCTCTCTCTACGCCGTCTTCTATGCTCTCGCAAGCTTCTGCCTCTGCTCCCCGTGATACTAGATACTTCGCAAGGTCGCCGCTTATGAGCCTGCGGGGACTGTCAGGGGTAACGCATACGAATCTGTCTGCGTAAGGCAGCATCAGGGACATTATGGTCTCATAATCCTTGTCCGCCAGAACGCCTGTGAGAAATATGACTTTTTTATCCGGCAGGAGCATGTCGAGGCTCTTCGTCAATGCCTCCGCGCACTGCGGGTTGTGTCCGCCGTCCAGGATAAACAGCGGATCACGGCTCAGCACTTCCATACGCGCCGGCCACTGGACAGTGCGAAGTCCTTCATCAACAGCCATCTCGGGTATATCCCAGCCACGGTCACGCAGCGCCTCAGTTCCGGTCAGCACCAGTGCAGCGTTATGAAGCTGGTGCGGTCCCAAAAGAGAAAGCGAATACTCTCTGCCGTCCCATCTGAAACGCTGTCCGTCAAGGGTGTACCCAAGCGGCTCGAGCCGCGAGAAATCTACGCAGTACAGCGGGACTTCCATATCGGCGCAAACGCTTTTTACGACTTCGGTCACTTCGGGAGCCCCGTCGTAGCATACGCATGAACAGCCGTTCTTGATGATCCCGGCTTTTGTGGAGGCGATCTCTTCTAGCGTGTTGCCGAGGTATTCGGTGTGCTCCAGACCAATATTCGTTATTACGGCAAGTTCAGGCGCGTCTATCGCGTTGGTCGAATCAAGTGCTCCGCCCATGCCAACCTCAAGGACGACGGCGTCGCAGTGTTCTTCACAGAAATACTGCATGGCTATGGCCGTAACAAGTTCAAACTGACTGGGGTGATCCTCCATATGTTCGGCGATATTCATGACGCGCTCCGTAAGCTCCGCCAGCCTTCCGCCCGGTATATCCCTGCCGTCTATCCTGATCCTCTCATTGAAGACCTGGATATACGGGGATGTATAGAGTCCGGTCCTGTAACCGGCCGCTCGAAGGATGGCGTCGAACATGGCGCAGGAACTGCCTTTCCCGTTGCTCCCGGCAACGTGGATAAACTTCAACCTCTTCTGGGGATCCCCCAGCTGCGCAAGCAGTTCCTTTGTCCGTCCCAGCCCTAGACGGGTCGTGCTCCAGCCGTAATTCTCTATATAGGAAATCGCTTCCTGCTCAGTCATGTATGCGCTCTCTTTCCGATCTCGTGGATCACTTTAACGATTATGGGTATGAATATGAGCTGTACAGCCGTAAGTATGCCGGTCTGCGGCAGTCGCCCGACAAGCGTCGGCACATACGGCATCCCGTACAGCACTTTGAGCCAGTATGTGTTGAGTATCAGGCTCAGCACCCACTGCTGGATCACGACAGCGATCACTATGCGGACCATCGTCTGTTTATCGTGCAGCAACGAGCCGTAAAGCAGGCCCGTCAAAGCCGCTGTCACGGTGAAGCCTGGAAAATACGGTCCCACCGGGAAAATGAACGCGCCCAGTATATCGGCGAGTATCCCGATGATCATTGCCGGGACAGGACCGAACATTACGCCCGCTATTACTATGGGGATGAAGTCAAGGCTGAGCTTGATCGTCTGAGTCGGTCTGAACGTTACAAAATGCGCTATTACTACTTCGAGCGCTATAAGAACGCCCATTACTGCCAGCATCTTCGTACTGATTTTCTGCCTGTTCATAGAAAAAACTCCTTTCGCGGCAGTAGCCACAAAAGGAGTTTTATCCGACGCTTTACCTCGTTCCCTCCCCGATCGGGCGGGAAACGGGTTTTCGCGAGGTATGTCCACCTTTAGTGGCAGCGGATGCGGCTCCGGCACCGCAACGCGATGCGTTTTCGTCCAACGGCAACTTCCCATCCGCTGACACTTGACGCGCCGGAACCTACTCTACCTCTTAATTGTCTTTCTTCGTGCGGTCTTTACTTCGCCGCGCGTTTTGCGGCCTCGATAACATGCGAGACCAGCACGCTCGTAGTTACGTTGCCTACACCGCCGGGGACCGGGGTGATACTGGCAACTATGGGCTCTGCTTCTTCAAATTTAACGTCGCCGCAGAGCTTCTGTTTCTCCTCGTTCCATCCTATGCCGACATCGATCACTATCTGACCTTCGCGGAGATGCTCCGCCCCGATGCTCTCCATCTGGCCGGATGCTGCCACGACGATATCTGCGCCGCGTGTCTCAGCGGGGACATCCTTCGTTCGGGTATGGCAGATGGTTATCGTAGCGTTCTCATGCATGAGCATCATGGCTACGGGTCTGCCGATAACGAGCGATCTGCCGACTATCGTGACTCTCTTGCCCTTGGGGTCGATGCCGTAATAGTGCAGGATCTCCATCGCAGCCTGCGCAGTGCAGGGAGGGAATCCGCTGACCGTATTCGTGAACACGCCGGCGAGCGAGCCGTCCGTGCACCCGTCTACATCCTTCTCCGGGGCAAGGAGTTTGCGCGCCTTCTCGCCGTCAAGCTGTTTCGGGAGCGGCCGGAACATGAGTATGCCGTGCACGGAATCGTCCTTGTTCAGATCATCGAGCGTCTTGAAAAAAGTATCGCTGTCGACGTCGGCGGGAAGCACGACGTTCTTGACCTCCACGCCGACCTGGCCGCAGCGTTTCATAGCGCCGCGCTCATAACTCAGGTCGTCGTCGCGCTCTCCGACGCGGAGAATAGCCAGCGTCGGGATGACGCCGTTTTCTTTCAGCGCCGCGGCGTCGGCGGCCATCTTCTCATTAAGCGCGGCCGCTACCGGTGCGCCTTTCAGTAACTCTGCCATCAGCAAAACTCCCTGTATATCTCTTCGTACGTCTCTTTCGCGATCGGCAGATACTTGCCCATCTGCCTGTCGACGTGAGCGTCGATCTTCGCCGCGTAATCGCGGTCCTTCATGGATTTCGTGTTTACCTTTACGTTGATTGCCGCGCCGCAGATCGCGCCGTAGCAGATTATTGCGCCGGTCGCTGCGTCGGAGAGGATGATCTTGCTTCCCTTTTTGCCGAACTCACGGAGGACCTCGACGGCCTCACAGCAGAGGTCGAGCATTTCTACCGGGACAGCGGCTCCGTCCCTGAGGCACTTCTCCATTACTTCGTCGCGGGTGGGGTCATCTTTCGGTATGCCGTATGCGCGGCTCAGAGGTTCGAACGCCGCAGCGTCCTTTTCTATGCATTCGAGGAGCTTAACGCGAAGATCCTGCGCTCTCGCCATGAGAGCTTTTATTTCCTCTTCAACGTCGGCGTATTTTTTCTTGCCGACGGTAAACTCGCCGACCATATCTCCGAGCGCGACGCCGATCGCACCGACAAGAGCGCTTGCTCCGCCGCCGCCCGGTACGGACGACTTGGAGGCCAGCTGCTCGGTAAAACTGGTTACGCTGGATTCAAGAAGGTTCATCTTAGCACCTCTCTATAGTACTTGCATAAAACGACACACGCCTCCGGACCGGATAGGTCCGGAGGACATGTTCATGTTAATAAGTCAGGCTCTGGCCTTTTTGATCTCTTCGGTGAGGACCGGAAGCACCTCGAAGAGGTTGCCGACGATACCGTAGTCCGCTACGTCAAAAATGGGAGCGTCGGGATCCTTGTTGATGGCGATTATGACATCGCTGGAAGTCATACCGGCAAGATGCTGGATAGCGCCGGAGATGCCGCATGCGATGTAGAGCTTGGGACCGACGATCTTGCCGGTCTGGCCGACCTGATGCGCATGGGATATCCAGCCCGCATCGACAGCGGCGCGGGAAGCGCCGACGGTCGCACCGAGGACCTCCGCCAGCTCACGGATGGGTTCAAACCCTTCCGGTCCGCCGACGCCGCGGCCGCCGGATACGATTATATCCGCGCCTTCGAGGTCAACGTTCTCGCCGCCCATGTCCTTGATGACTTCGAGCACCTGCGTACGGATAACGTCCGCAGCTGCGATCTCTTCCTTGATGATCTCGGCTTTCGCCTCGCCGGGTTCGCCCTTTTTGAAGGCGCCGGGACGGATGCTGCCTATCTGGGGCCTCTGCTCCGGGCAGGAGAGGACTTCCATGATGCTGCCGCCGTAGGCGGGGCGGGTCCACTCGATACTGCCGTCATCGCAGACGCCGAGAGCAGTGCAGTCGGACGCAAGGCCGGTCTTCAGACGGCATGCGACTACAGGAGCAAGTTCGCGTCCGTCGGGGGTGGCTCCGAGGAGGATAGTCGCCGGGCCGTATTTCTCGGCAAGCGACGCCAGGGCCTTGGCAAAAGCTTCAACGGTGAATTCCTTGTATTCCGGGCCGTCAACAACGATGACTTTATCAGCGCCGTACTCAGAGGCCGCCTTTACAGCCGCGTCGGCTCCGCAGCCGATCACGACGGCGACGAGAGCGCCGCCCTGCTTTCCGGCAAGCTCCTTGCCGGGTGTCAGCATCTCTATGCCGACGTTCTTCGCGGTGCCGTCCTCGTTAGTTTCTATAAATACCCACAGGTCTTTGGTCTTGGCTTCCATTTCTGTGTACCCCCTTCCCTCAGATAACGCGAGCGTCGCTCAGGAGAGCGAACAGCTTCTTCGCTGAATTCTCGTCGCTGTCTTCCTGTATCTTGATGCCGCTCTTGGATCTCTGCGGGACATAGGTCTTGATGACCTTTGTGGGAGATCCGGCAGCGCCAACTGCGGAAGCGTCGAGGCCGGCAAGATCGGCGCCGGTCAGTGTCGGGATCTGGGCGCGGTTTGCAGCCATCTTGCGCTTGATGGTGGGATAACGAGGATCCCATGAAGGCTTCGTGAATGTCACGAGGCAGGGGGTCTTCACGGCAACGACCTTAACGCCGCCGTCGATCTCCTTGTTGACCTTGAGCGTCTCGCCCTCGTCAAAGGCCTCGAGGCCGTAGGTGACGAGAGGATAACCGAGATACTCGGCGAGCTGGGGGCCGACCTGGGCGGAATCGCCGTCGGTCGCCTGCTTGCCGCAGAATATGGCGTCGAACTTGCCCTCGGTCTCTTCGATCTTTTTAACTGCGCAGCAGAGGATATAAGCGGTAGCGAGAGTGTCGGAACCGTCAAAGGCGTCGTCGGAGATGAAATACGCTTTGTCCGCGGCGATGGCAAGACCTTCCTTAAGCGCCTTCTCCACGCCTGCGGCGCCGATGGTCACGAGAACAATCTTGGTATCGGGATCCTTGTCCTTGATGCGGGCAGCCGCCTCGAGTGCATAGCTGTCGAACGGGTTGATGATCTTCGGTACCTCGTCGGTGTTGAGGGTGTTTTTTGCGGGATCGGCTTTGAGCTCGGCCGGATCCGGAACCTGCTTGATGCAGACTAATATGTTCATATCGATCCATCCTTCCTGTTTGTTATTGTCCGGTACGCCAGCCCCTCTGTAC
Source organism: uncultured Clostridia bacterium (assembly GCA_947306975.1). Lineage (GTDB taxonomy): Bacteria > Bacillota > Clostridia > Oscillospirales > Oscillospiraceae > RGIG8048. The sequence continues at coordinate 26,047 of CAMZHU010000001.1, forward strand.
TGGACCGGGCCGGTCTATATGCCCGCGCCCGGCAGCAGCAACTGCGCCGGGTGCGGATAAGAGTCATTAGATCATTTCCAGATCTCGCCGATGAGCGGATACTGGGTCTTGTAGCCGATGAGCGAGAGATAGAAACCGCACTGCGGATAATTCTTAACAAGCTCCTTCAGCGTTTCGATACCGTCGTAATTCGTGTCTGTCGGGATCTCGTAGCCGACTACGTCGGAGAGGAGATATGCCTTTTTGGACATCCAAGCCTCTGCGATCGTGGGGACCTCGGGATACTTGGCGAGCAACTGGTCAAAGACCTCGTTTTTGCCGAGTATCGGCTGGGTGATGATGAAGGTCGCGCCGGCGGCAAGCTTGCGCTCCATCTTTGCGAATTCAGCCTCGGGCGGCTCGTAGGGGTTGAATGCGACGCCGAGAACGAAATCGGGATAATTTGCTTTGATATACTTGCAGAGCTCGACGCTGGTGACAGTCACGCAATCGATGCCGATGTCCTTGGGCTCAAGCCTGGACATATCGGGAGCGCCGTCGCCGCTGACGACGAGGATGTACTTGATGCCGAGGTTCTGAGCGGTCGTGAGTATCTCGTCCAGATTGGCCTTGGAGTGGAAGGTGTTGAGGTGGAGCATGACCTGGTCGGGGTTTACAGGCAGCTCGAGCTCGGAGATCATCTCAGTGCCCTGGAATGCCTTGCGGCCCATGGCGTTGTCGGTGAGGCAGATGCAGTATCCGTCTTCCATGACGCGGGTATACTTCTCAGCGAACTTCTCAAGATCGCCTTCGATGTCTTCGGTGTTCTGCTTCGGGGGGATTATCTCGATGTGATAGCGCTTGTCAAGAATATGATTCTTCATACTGTATGTACACTCCTTAATATAGTGGGATGTTGTATATAAGGCTTAGAACAGGCCGCTGATAACGCCGTTCTCGTCAACGTCGATCTTCTCCGCAGCGGGTACCTTCGGCAGACCGGGCATCGTCATGATATCGCCTGTAAGAGCGACTATGAAACCTGCGCCAGCGCTGACCTTCAGGTTGCGGACAGCGATCCTGAAACCGGAAGGAGCTCCGAGCTTGGTCGGATCGTCGGAGAAGCTGTACTGGGTCTTGGCCATGCAGATGGGCATCTTGTCGTAGCCGAGCTCTTCGATCTCCTTGAGCTGCTTTACGGCATTGCCGACGAGATCTGCGCCGTCGGCGTGATAGACCTTGGTAGCGATTGCGTTGAGCTTGTCCATAACGGACATCTCTACGTCGTAGGACTGTTTGAAGGAGTTGGGCTGCTCGCAGAGGCGGACGACCTCCTCGGCAAGAGCCTTGCCGCCCTCGCCGCCCTTTGCCCAGACTTCGGACAGAGCGACGTTGACGCCGAGTTCCTTGCACTTGTCTTCGACGAGTTTGAGCTCGGCAGCGGTGTCGGTCGGGAAAGCGTTAATGGCTACTACGCAAGGTAGGCCGAAAACGTTTTTGATGTTGCTGACGTGCTGGAGCAGATTCGGAAGGCCCTTCTCAAGAGCAGCGAGGTTCTCACCGTTGAGCTCAGCCTTCGGTACGCCGCCGTGATACTTGAGAGCGCGTACTGTAGCGACGATGACGACCGCGGAGGGCGTGAGCCCTGCCATACGGCACTTTATGTCGAAGAACTTCTCAGCTCCGAGGTCAGCGGCGAAGCCGGCTTCGGTAACGGCGTAGTCGCCGATCTTAAGAGCCATCTTGGTAGCGGTAATGGAGTTGCAGCCGTGAGCTATGTTCGCGAACGGGCCGCCGTGGATGAGAGCGGGAGTGCCCTCGAGGGTCTGAACGAGGTTGGGCTTGAGAGCGTCCTTAAGGAGCGCTGCCATTGCGCCTTCGGCCTTGAGGTCGTGAGCCGTGACGGGCTTGCCTGCATAGGTATAGCCGACGATTATGCGGCCGAGGCGGGCCTTGAGGTCTGTTATATCAGAGGCAAGGCAGAGGACCGCCATGACCTCGCTGGCAACGGTGATCTCGAAACCGTCTTCACGTGGCACGCCCTGCATGCGTCCGCCGAGTCCGTCGACTATGTTGCGGAGCTGACGGTCGTTCATATCGACAGCGCGCTTCCAAGTAATGCGCTTGACATCGATGCCGAGAGCATTGCCCTGCTGGATGTGGTTGTCCAGCATTGCCGCAAGCAGGTTGTTGGCTGCGCCGATGGCATGGAAGTCACCGGTGAAATGGAGGTTTATATCCTCCATGGGAACGACCTGGGCGTAGCCGCCGCCGGCCGCACCGCCCTTGACTCCGAAAACGGGGCCGAGAGAAGGCTCGCGAAGCGCTACTATCGCGTTCTTGCCGATCTTGCGGAGACCGTCAGTCAGACCGACGGATGTGGTCGTCTTGCCCTCTCCTGCAGGAGTGGGGGTTATTGCGGTGACAAGGATCAGCTTGCCGTCGGGACGATCGGACATATCCTTGAGGAAAGCATAGTCGATCTTCGCCTTGTAGTTGCCGTACTGCTCGAGATACTTCTCGTCGATGCCGGCGGTCTTTGCGATCTCTGTTATTTTCTTTTTATTACAAGCCTGAGCTATTTCGATATCTGTCTTGATTTCCATTTATATATCCTCCAGAATTCCTGCTTACTTCTTCTGTACGCCGAACTTGTCGTCGTTGTAGGCCTCCATGTACTCCATGCAGTACTCGTCCTCTTCCATGAGGACTTCGGTGGCGTACATAGCGCCGAGCATATCGCGGTTGGTCGGATCCATGATGGCGCTGTCCATGCCGAGGTAACGGGCGATGGTCAGGAAAGCCATGTTCATGGTCTTGCGGGACGGGATACCGAAGGAGATGTTGGAAAGTCCGCTTGTGATGTGGATGTCAGGATACGCGTTGCGGATGTACTTCGTTACAGCCGCGAATCCGGTGAATGCCTCGGGCTTGGTGCCCACGCTGAATACCAGCGGGTCGATGTGGAGGCGGGACGGAGCTATGTTGTACTCCTTCGCCTTCACCATAAGTCTCTCAAAGATGGAGATACGCTCTTCAACGCCGTCGGGGATCTTGTTGCTGTCGCAGAGAAGCGCGACGCATTCCCACTTGGTGTCGGCTATGACAGGGAAAACCGTCTCGATCTTGTTGCCCTCGAGAGAAACGGAGTTGATGAGGCCGGGCTTTTTGCAGAACGGCATGGCATCGACGATGCTCTGAGCGTTGGGGCTGTCGATGCAGATCTTCGCATCGCTTACTTCCTGTACCAGGTCGATGAGCCACTTCAGCGTCTCCACGTCCTTGTCGACGACTGACGAGCAGACGTCGATAAAGTCCGCGCCGCCCTCGGTCTGACGGATTGCGAGATCGCGGATCCAGTCCTCGTTCTTCTCTGCTATTGCCTTTGCTACGGAGGGGATAGCGCCGTTGATTTTTTCGCCGATGATGATCATTTTGGTTTTCTCCTTTCAGTCTTATACGCGGTTCCCTGCTGCCCCCGGAAAACCGGTCAGGTCCACGGTTATATCTTTATGAACACATTCTAATTATTAAGCGCATGAGTTTCTTGTAAAACTATAATAAAAGTTGTAATTTTATACGATTGTGCTATAATCAAAAACATGAAACAAAGCGCTGCCGCGCTAGTCACGGAGGACCGTCATGGAATCTCATCTTTTCCTGTACTTTCCCAAGAGAGACCTGGAACTCATTCTGGACGCGCTGCACTCCTGCGTGGGCCTGTACATACAGCTGATCGACGATACCGGTAACCAGCTGCTTGCCTACGGCGAGCCTGCCTCCTACTGCACACTGGCAGGATCCTGCCTCCCTGACGGCAGTTCCTGCAGAAGCGAACATGTAGAAGCCGCAAAACGCGCCATCGAACTCGGTGAACCTTACGTTTTCTGCTGCTCGTCCGGTCTCTACCATATCTCCTACCCCATCGTCAACAGAGAGCGCATGTTCGGTTCCGTCCTGATTGGGCCGTTCCTCATGGACGGCACCGACGAGGATCTGATCAAGTACCTTGCCAGTACTACCGAGATACCCACGGACACGGTCCTGGAACTTTACAAGAGCTCTCAATCCATCAAGGAATTATCTCCCGAAGAAGTAGTCAAGGTGAGCCGGCTCCTCTACTATCTCGTGAACAGTCTCATATCCGGAAGCCGCGAACTCCTGAAGGCAAACAGGGACAGGCAGCTCCACCAGTCGAAGGTCGGCGAATCCATACGCCGCTACAAACAGCAGGATCCCTCGATTTGGAAAACATATCCTTTCGAGAAAGAGCGCATACTTCTTTCCGAAACACGGGCCGGAAATGTCGAAGGAGCCCGCACTGCGTTCGACGAGTATCTCGCTCACCTCGTCCAGTATGAAAAATACGATACTGAGAATTTGAAATTCAGGCTCATCGAGCTATGCTCTCTCCTGTCCCGGGCTTCGATAGAGCGCGGAGCCGACGAGACCGTCATACTGGAACTCAACAAACACCTCATTCAGAACATCCTAAGTTCCTATAACATCAACGAGATAACTTACCGTCTGCACGAGAATCTCGACGTATTCACGGAAAGTCTTTTCTTTACATCTGACAAAAACAACAAACTCGTAAAACGCGCGACCGAATACGTACATGACCATTCCGCGGAAAAGATCTCTCTTTCGAACGTAGCGAAAACCCTCGGGGTAACCTCTCCGTATCTCTCCATGCTCTTCAAACACGTTACCGGTCTCACCTTCCGCGACTACCTGAACAAGGTCCGCGTCGAGGAGGCAAAGCGTCTTCTTATAAGCACGGACTATCAGATCATGGAGATAGCAGTCGCATGCGGGTTCAACGACCAGAGCTATTTCACCAAAGTATTCAAAAAATATACCGGCCTTTCGCCGAGGAGCTTTCGCTGATCCGGACATTCAGCGCACACTTCGGGCCGCCGCTGTGTTTTGCCGATGATCCCGCCTCAGGCGGAACCTGCGCAGGAACAGCACATGAACACATGCAAAAGAGCGCCCGGAGGGTTGTTCCCCGGGCGCTCAGCGCGTAAAAGATGTTTAGTTACCCGTCTTTCTGCGGAGGGCCGTCCAGATCCGCGGTTTCAATGTGTCCGCCGACGCTCAGAAGGCAGATCGCCCCGACGACCAGCAGCACTCCGATTATTTTAGCTGCCGTTATCTCTTCCCTGTACACTGCCATTCCCAGGACCGACCCGACCACCGGTTCCAGCGTCGCCATCATCGAAGCTCTTCCGGGCTCCACCCCGCTCAGCCCCGCCGTGTAAAGGATGTAAGGAAGAATACAGCACAGGACCGCTATACACACCGCGCCGGTGGCCCCTCCGGGCGTGGAAAGCGCAGCGCACACTTCCCGGAAACGGATCAACGGCAGTATTCCTACCGCTCCCACGATGAACGAATACGCTGTAACGGTCTCAGACGTATACCTTCTGAGTGCAAGTTTGCCGAATATAGAATATAGTGCATATCCGAAACCGCTGCCCAGTCCGAAGAGCAGGGCGGACAACCCGATCCTGCTGCCGCTGGAAAGCGCTCCGGTTACAAGAACGCACCCGGCAAACGTTATTATCAGCGCTATGACTTTTAACTTCGTTATCCTCTCGCGGAAGACCGCCGCAGACATGAGCATCACGAATATTGGCGCAGTATAGAGCAGGACAACGGCTACCGATATACCGCTCCGCTCTATGGCGTTGAAATAGCACCAGTTAAAAAAGACCAGGCTGCATATGCCTGTCCCGATAAACAGCGGGAAGTCCCTAAGCCTTATCTTGAGAGCTTTCCTGTTCGTTGCCAGCAGCCATACTGTATATATGACGGCCGACAGTACGACACGCACCGCGACAGACTGCATAGCGTCGAGTCCGGCGGCGGTCAGGAGCTTGAAGAATATGCCTATACAGCCCCAAAGCGCGGCGGCGGCCAGTATGTAGATATACGAACGTGCTCTGGTGTTCAAAGTGTGCGGTCCCTTTCTCTGCAAGAAAATACAGCCGGTTCTGCCGGTTTCTGGATAATTATACCACTATTTGCAAAACCGTACAATACGTGTATAATCATGACGATCGGAGGTGACCGCGATGGCAGGAACGACCGACAGGAACGCCACAAAGAAAAAGATTGTCACAGCCGCGTGGAAACTATTCTACGAACGCGGATACGATTACACAACTGTAGACGATATCATAGCCGTTTCCGGCACGTCCAAAGGCTCTTTCTACCACTATTTCGAGGGCAAGGACGCGCTGCTGGGCAGTCTTTCCCTTCTTTTTGATGAGAAGTATGAGGAACTCATGAAGACGCTGGATCCGGAGACCGACAGTTTTGAGAAACTGCTGTGGCTGAACTACGAGCTGTTCGCGATGATTGAGGATTCGGTACCCATCGAACTGCTGGCTCAGCTCTACTCTACCCAGCTGGTCACGAAAGGAGAAAAGCACTTGCTTGACAGACGCAGGACATACTACCGGCTCCTCCGTATGATAGTCATCGAAGGGCAGGAACGCGGCCAGCTGCGCTCCGATCTGACGGTAAACGATATAACGAAGCTCTACGCCCTCTGTGAACGGGCTCTTCTATACGACTGGTGCCTGTGCGGGGGCGAGTATTCACTTAAAGCCTACGCCAAAAGGGTCATGCCCATGTTCCTGCGCGGCATACTCCCGGAAAAGTAGGCAAAAAGTTTTGTATGTCGTTTTGACATCAGTCTATTAAATATTTCCTTTATTATCAGGCTTTATTTAGTTGTTTTCAATACGGAGTATAGACTTTAGTCTATACTCCGTTCTCTATTGCATTTCATAGTTTACAGTAGTATATTTATTCGTATAAATCGTTTTACGGAGGGATCCGCATGAACAACACAGAACTTATAGTCTTTATCGTGTATTTCATATTTATGATAGCGATAGGTCTGTACTTCTTCCTGAAGAACCGCTCCGGCGGTGAAAAGGCGTACTTCCTCGGTAACCGCCAGGTGAACGGTCTCATCGCCGCTCTAAGCGCCGGCGCGTCCGACATGAGCTCATGGGTGCTCATGGGCCTTCCCGCCTCCATCTTCGTCGCCGGTCTCGGCAAAGTCTGGATCGCCGTCGGTCTGGCGATCGGAACGGTGCTCAGCTGGATATTCGTAGCCCCCAGACTCAGGAGCTTCTCGATAGTCGCCAACGACTCGATCACGCTTCCCCAGTATCTGACGAACCGTTTCCTGAGCAAAAGCAAGATCCTGCAGGTCATCTGCGCCATTCTCTTTATAGTTGTCTACGCTATATACGCCGCGTCCAGCATCAAAGCCTGCGGCACGCTCTTCAACACTGTCATCGGCATCGAGGCAAAAACCGCCATGTATATAGCCGCGGCGATCATTATCGTATACACCTTCCTCGGCGGTTTCTCGGCAGTCTGCTGGACAGACTTCTTCCAGGGCTTGCTGATGCTCATAGCGCTGATGCTGGCGCCGATAGTCGGTATGGTCGTCATCAGGAACGGCGGCGGCGTCGCCGCGACAGACGTCGTCGAGAACTTCTGGAACCCCCTGCCCAGCGGCAGGTTTGACTGGACCAGCATCTCGAGCATCATAACCGGTCTCGGATGGGGCCTCGGCTACTTCGGCATGCCCCACATTATAATCCGTTACATGGCCATCAAGTCACCGGCCGCTCTCAAGCGCTCACGCGTCATAGGTTCGATATGGACCTGCCTCATCCTTGTGTTTTCAGTCGCTGTAGCTCTTGTCGGCAAAAACCTCGTCGGAGATCTTGACGACTCGAGTGTGGTCTTCATCACGATGGTCCGCAAACTCTTCCCCGCCGTAGTATCCGGTATTCTTCTCTCCGCGATCCTCGCAGCGTCGATGTCTACTGCAGACTCTCAGCTTTTGGCATCCGCCTCGGCGTTCGCAAGCGACGTCTACAGACCGATCATACACAAGAACGCATCGAACAAAGAAATGATGTGGGTCGGAAGAATCATCGTTATCCTCGTGTCTATCGCCGCACTTCTTATCGCGGCAAACCCGAACTCCGGCACCATCATGTCACTGGTCGAGAACGCCTGGGGCCTCTTCGGCGCTGCTTTTGGGCCGGTGATCCTTCTCAGTCTCTACTGGAAACGTTTCTCCTTCGTAGGCGCTGTGGCGAGCATCCTGGTCGGCGCTATAGTGGACGCTCTATGGCTCATATTCCTTTCCGGCAGCACCGGTGTTTACGAGATCGTTCCCGGCTTCATCTGCGGTCTTCTCGCCGGATACATCTTCTCCAAATGCTCCAAGGCAACGCCCGAAGCAATGGAGCTTTATGATACGGGCGTAGCTTATGACAAATAACAGGTTTTTTCCTCCTGCCAACAAAATAAAGACTGATGCGGCGCTGAAAAGCGCCGCATCAGTCTTATTGTTAAGAGTTTTTCTTTTCAGGCTCATTCTGCCGATTCCTGGATCATCCGGGAAAAGACTTTCTTCCATTTGCCGCGCGTGAATCTCAGCCAGATAAGGATAGCGCGGGCCGCCTGATCGCCCAGCATGCCCCACCAAGCTCCGACGACGCCCCAGTGAAGAACATTGATCGCCGTATAAACAAGTATGAGACGCAGGATTATGCAGGTGGTAAACGTTATAGCGGTCACTGCTTTCGTATCTCCGGCTCCGCGCAGCGCTCCTGCGACCGTGAACTGCAGCGCGAGGAACGGCTGGATGACGGACACGACGACGAATAGTTCCGTACACCGTTCGATCACCACCGGATCGTCGGTGTACCAGCGGGACATCGCGCCGCCCCACATGAAGAAGACCACTCCGAGCACGACGGAAACACAGAGAGACAGCGTCGCACACGATCGTGAATACGCCTGCGACATCTCAGGCCGGCGCCTGCCGATGCTCTGTCCCATAAGCGTCGTAGCTGAATGGGCAAATCCAACGCCGTTCGTCATCGACATCGTCTGGAGATTCAGGCACACCTGGTGCGCGGCATATTCCAGCGTCCCCAGCTGCGCTATCCAGCGGTTGAACATCAGAGAGGCGAATCTTATGCAGAGCTGTTCGACCATCGCGGGTATACCGATGACCAGTATATCCTTTATCATGTCGAATCTGACCCTGAAGTCTCTTCTGTACTCAAGGAATACATAGTTCCGTTTTCTGAAGATTACAAATACAGCCATTACCGTTGCGGCAGCCTGGCCGATCATCGTAGCTATCGAGGCTCCGAGCACTTCGAGACGCGGGAACCCCAGATGTCCCTCGATGAGAAAGTAGTTAGCGATTATATTCACTATATTCGCTACTACATTGTAGATCATCGTCGTCCGGGTGTTTCCGACGCCGCGGAGCGACGCGGAGATAGTCATGGTCACGCCGTAAAGCAGCATGCCAGCGCACTGGATCCGTAAATACTGCGTACCTGCGTAGAGTGTCTGCGCATCCGGAGCGCCCATGGCCCGGATCATCTGTTCGGAGAGGATGTACCCGGCTACGCCCAGGATGATCGTGAAGAAGAAATTGAAGAACATCGCCTGCTGCAGATACGAGTTTGCTAGCTTTCTGTCTTCCGCTCCCCTTGCGCGTGCGATATACGCGGTGGAACCCACGTTGAGCGACTGAAGTATCGATATGAATATCATCCTCGGTTGGGAGGCAAGTCCTACGGCCGTTATCGCCCAGGGGCCGAGGTTGCCGACCATCATAAGGTCTACCATAGACGCAAGCGAGAGGAGCGTAAGCTCGATCATGGCCGGCCATGCGATGACGAAGATATCCCTGTATATCATACGTCTGGTCACGCCTTCCGGAAGGCGCCGGCTGTCAGTCTCGAGCTGGTGCTCTATCTCGCTGTCGGTACAGAACGGCAGACTGTCGAGCGTAGTCGTGATCTTCTTTACCTTTTCTTCTCTGAAACTAACTGCCTCAGCCATGGCTTGCACCTCCTCCCCGCACGTGTCAATTTACATTGAGAATTATAACACCGTGAAATATAAAATCAAATATTCAATCCGATGAAAAAGCCTGCGATCTTCGGGTCTGTACTCACACGCCGGAAAAAGCAGCGGCGCCGCGTCAGTCTGACACGGCGCTGCATTTAATTTATGGGCACAATATTACCGCTTATTTTCTCTCCTCGTCGAAGGTCTTCTTAGCTTCTTCCCATCCGGCTATGAGGCTCTTGAACCCGGCAGAGATGATGTCTTTGACCTCGCCCGAGGCGTCGACAGCGGCGCTCTGGAGCTTGTCGGTAGCGACTTTCAGTTTGTCGGTAGCGTCCTTCAGCGCGTCTTTCGCTGCCGCGATCCTGGTCTCTACCTCTTTCTCGATCTTTTTCGAGGACTCCTCCTCTTTAATAGCTGCCTGTGCCGCGGCAAGTCTCGCTATCGGAACGCGGAACGGAGAGCAGGAAACGTACGTAAGGCCAATATTGTGGCAGAATTCAACGGAGGACGGATCGCCGCCGTGTTCTCCGCAGATACCGAGTTTGATGTTTGGCCTGGACTTCCGGCCGAGGTGGCACGCCATCTTGACGAGCTTGCCGACACCGTTCTGGTCGAGGCGGGAGAACGGATCGGACTCGTAGATCTTCTTCGCATAGTATGCGTCGAGGAACTTGCCCGCATCGTCTCGGCTGAGACCGAAGGTCATCTGAGTAAGGTCGTTCGTACCGAAGGAGAAGAATTCCGCGCTCTCAGCTATCTCGTCCGCAAGGAGCGCCGCGCGAGGCAGCTCTATCATCGTTCCGACGGTGTACTTGAGTTCCTTTCCGCTGGCCGCGATGATCTCATCAGCCGTCTTTGCGACTACGTCACGGACATAATCGAACTCTTTCTTGTCCCCTACGAGCGGGATCATGATCTCAGGCTCGACGTTCCAGTCGGGGTGTCTGTCGTTCACATTGAGAGCGGCCTTTATGACTGCTCTTGTCTGCATCTCGGCTATCTCGGGATAGGTCACGGCAAGGCGGCAGCCCCTGTGACCCATCATCGGGTTGAACTCATGGAGGCCGGCTATGATCGCCTTAATGTCATCCACGGTCTTGCCCTGCGCTTCCGCAAGAGCTGCGATGTCGTCCTCTTCAGTAGGTACGAACTCATGGAGCGGAGGATCGAGGAACCTGATGGTCACGGGCATGCCCTCCATAGCCTCGTAAATACCCTCGAAATCGCCCTGCTGCATAGGCTCGAGCTTTGCCAGAGCGATCTGACGCTGCTCGACTGTATCGGAGCAGATCATCTCACGGATCGCGGGTATCCTGTCCGCGTTGAAGAACATATGCTCGGTGCGGCAGAGACCTATGCCCTCCGCGCCGAATTTCTTAGCCTGAGCGGCCTCTCTCGGAGTGTCTGCATTTGTGCGGACCTTCATCGTGCGGAACTGGTCTGCCCAGCCCATGATGCGGCCGAACTCGCCGCCGATAGTCGCGTCGGTCGTCGGGATGGCTTCGCCGTAGATATTGCCGGTGGAACCGTCAAGGCTTATCCATTCGCCCTCTGTATATACTCTTCCGTTCAGTTCGAACTTCTTGTTTTCCTCGTCCATGGCTATCGCACCGCATCCCGATACGCAGCAGGTACCGATGCCGCGTGCGACGACGGCAGCATGAGAAGTCATACCTCCGCGGACGGTTAGGATGCCCTGCGCAGCGACCATGCCCTCGATGTCCTCAGGGGACGTCTCGAGACGTACGAGTATCACTTTCTCGCCGCGGGACGCCCATTCTTTTGCCTCATCGGCGGTGAAAACTATCCTGCCGCAGGCAGCGCCGGGTGACGCTGCGAGAGCGGTGGCGACGGGCTCGGCTTTTTTGAGAGCCTCTGCGTCGAACATCGGATGGAGTAGCGCGTCGAGCTGCTTCGGGTCTATCATTGCCACTGCTTCCTTTTCGGAGAGCATGCCCTCGTCGACGAGGTCGCAGGCTATCTTGAGAGCCGCAACCGCCGTGCGCTTTCCGTTTCTCGTCTGGAGCATATAGAGCTTCTTGTCCTCGATGGTGAACTCCATATCCTGCATGTCGCGGTAATGCTCCTCGAGCTTTGCGCAGATGTCCACGAACTGTGCGTATGCTTCAGGCATCACCTGAGCGAGCTGGTCGATGGTCTGGGGCGTACGAACGCCGGCAACGACGTCTTCGCCCTGGGCGTTCATAAGGAATTCACCGAAGAGCTTCTTCTCGCCGGTCGCAGGGTTGCGTGTGAACGCGACGCCCGTACCGGATGTGTCGCCGAGGTTTCCGAAAACCATCGTCTGGACGTTGACGGCTGTTCCCCATGAGCCGGGGATGTCGTTCATCCTGCGGTATACGATAGCGCGCGGGTTGTCCCAGCTGCGGAACACGGCCTTGATCGCGCCCATGAGCTGTTCTTTGGGATCAGACGGGAAATCTGTGCCGATCTTGGCTTTGTACTCAGCCTTGAACTGCTCGGCAAGCTCCATCAGATCACCGGCGGTCAGTTCCGTATCCTGAGTTACTCCGCGGGCCTTCTTCATCTTATCTATGAGCTGCTCAAAGTACTTCTTGCCGACCTCCATAACGACGTCGGAATACATCTGGATGAAACGTCTGTAGCAGTCGTACGCCCAGCGGGGATTGCCGCTGCGCTTAGCCATGACCTCAACGACCTCCTCGTTGAGGCCGAGGTTAAGAATAGTATCCATCATGCCGGGCATGGAAGCTCTCGCGCCGGAACGGACGGATACGAGGAGCGGGTTCTCCGTGTCGCCGAACTTCTTTCCGGCTATCTCCTCGAGTTTGTCAATATAAGTCATGATCTCGCTCTGGATCTCAGGGCTGATCTGCTCGCCATCCTCATAATACTTAGTGCAGGCCTCGGTCGTAATGGTAAAGCCCTGCGGAACGGGCATTCCGAGATTGGTCATCTCAGCAAGGTTTGCGCCTTTACCGCCGAGAAGCTCACGCATCTTTCCGTTGCCTTCGGAAAACAGATATACGTATTTTTTAGCCATTGTTTTACCTCCTGAATTGCTTATATGTAAACTTATCATTTCCCACAATCTTGGAAATTATATCATCACACGGCATGCTGTTCAAGCCAATTTTTCTGAATTTAAGCGGCTGTTTATGCCAATAATGCACAGCAAGGCGCGTTTATCATGCAAACAGCAGGACGTCCGGCAAAAACCGGACGTCCCTTTGAATCAGTATCAGTTTTTCTTAAACTATTTGCCGACGCAGAAGCGCTCGAATATCCTCGAAACTATATCCTCCCGCATACCGCGTCCGGTTATCTCACCGAGCGCTCCGAGGGCGTACTCGACCTCGGTCAGCACAGCGTCCGGAGTCACTCCGCCCAGCATGGCTTCTCTTGCACGCACGACACCGTCGAGGGCGCGTGCTACAGCCTCAGCCTGACGCTCATTAGTCAGTATCTCGCCCGACGCAGGCGCACCTCCGGCAAATATCTCAGATATCCTTGCTTCAAGTGTATCTATACCGTCGCCGCTGAGCGACGACACCCTGCATACATCTTCGAAAGCGCTCTCGACCATACCCATATCCGCTTCCGGGAGATCACGTTTGTTTATGACTGCGATCGGGTGTCCGGACGTCCCTGCCACGGCTACGATCTCCCTGTCAGCGTCATCCAGAGACCGCGAGCCGTCGAAGACCGCCAGAACGAGTTCCGCTTCCGCTGCAGCAGCACGCGCGCGTTCAACGCCCATCTTTTCCACTTCATCGGACGTCCCATGTATACCCGCAGTATCCGTAAGGCAAAGCAGCACTCCTCCGGCGGATATCCTTTCGGTTATCGTGTCTCGTGTCGTTCCGGCAATGTCGGTCACTATGGCCCTGTCATATCCCACGAGAGCATTGAGCAGCGACGACTTCCCCACGTTCGGCTTGCCGATTATCGCACATCTGACGCCGTTTTTCAGCACCCTGCCCCGTTCGAATGTGGACAGCAGACGTCCGAGTTCGATTTCAGCACGGGAAAGAGTTTCTGAGTAATCCTCAAGTCTGAACTCATCTATGTCCTCGTCCGGATAATCGAGAACGGCATGGAAATGTGACATTATGTCAACCAGGTCGGAATATATCCCTTCCGCCTTGTATCTAATTGCGCCTCCGAGCTGCCCGGCGGCGTTTTTCGCCGCTTCCGAAGTTTCGGCCTCTATGAGGTCTATGACGGCTTCGGCCTGCGTCAGATCCAGCCTTCCGTTAAGGAATGCCCGTTTAGTGAATTCGCCCGGAAGCGCCTGCCTCGCACCAGCTGAAAATGCTGCTCGGAGCACTTCAGCAAGTACCCTCTGACCTCCGTGACACTGGAATTCTGCCGTATCCTCACCCGTGTAGCTGCCGGGTGCTCGGCTCACGGTGCAGAGAGCAATATCTATAAGAGCGCCGTCAGCGGCGTGCAGTCCGCCGTAGACCAGCTTCCTGTCAGGCATCTCCGACATCTTGCCCCCGCAGCTGGGTGTGAAAAGCGCATCCGCCACGGAAAGCGCATCTTCACCGCTGACGCGGATTATGCCTATGGCAGATATCCCCGTTCCTGTCGCTATCGCAGCTATGGTATCCGACATCCCATGTCCTCCGTAACTCAAGAATAAGCTCCGGCGGCCGCCGGAGCTTATTTCATCCTTTCATGCCTCTGTGAACTCAAACAGCCGGGCGTCAAAGTCGCGCAGGAGCACCTGCTCAACGCGGCCGAGCATTTGCTTCTCGACGGTTATGTGAAGTTTTCCGGACCCCGGATCATACCCGTATGAAGCAATGCCCTCGAGCTTCGGAAAAACGTTTTCCTCCAGTTCTGCCGCAAGCTCGTTCATCGTGTCCTCGCTCTGAAGATAATAGTCCGTGTCGTGCACGCTCTCGTATTTAGGAGGTATGCCCATGTCCGCTGTGAAGCAGACGATGAGCGCGAGCACCGCAGCGCCGAGGATTACGACGATGCCTATCGGTTTCAGTTTCTTGAGATCAACCTGCATCTATTACTTTCTGGCTATGGCGCGCTTTGCCGCGTCAATGATATCCATCGCCGTCAGATTGTACTGCTCGCGCAGATAATCTACAGAACCGACCTGGCCGAATCTGTCGTCGACTCCGACCATCTCGATCGGCACAGGACGTGATTTCGACGCGGCCTCTGCGATTGCTGAACCAAGTCCGCCGTAAATATTGTGGTTCTCGGCAGTTACGAAGCACCCGGTATCCGCTGCGCACTTGGCAACGAGTTCCGCGTCTATCGGTTTCCATGTGAACATGTCCACTACTCTGACCGAAACGCCGCCGTTCTTCAGGACCGTAGCCGCCTTCATCGCTTCCGCGACCATTATGCCGCTTGCAAAGATCGTGACGTCTCTGCCGTCCTGGAGCACGTTCCCCTTTCCGATCTCGAAGGTCGAGCCCTCCTCATATACCGCAGCGGCTTCCTTGCGCACGAGACGGATGTAGTACACACCGTATTCATTCGCGAGCTTTCTGACGATGAAATCGGTCATCACGGGGTCGGTCGGCTCTATGAGCGTTATCTGCGGTATAGAACGCAGGACTCCCATATCCTCGAAAGGCATATGCGTGCCGCCGTTCTTTGCGGCCGTGATGCCGGGATCGGATCCGATTATACGCACGTTCAGCTTTGCATAAGCTGCGGATATCATGATCTGATCGCAGACCCTGCGGGAAGAGAAGCAGCCGAAGCTGTGAGCATACGGGACCTTGCCGACCAGGGAGAGTCCCGCTGCGATTCCTATCATATTCGCTTCTGCGATGCCGCACTGGACAGCGCGTTCGGGATAGAGTTTGAAAAACGGTTTGAGGCCTGAGGAACCGATAAGGTCTGCGTCGAGTGCGACTATCCTGTCGTCGTCTGCGGCCATATCCGTGAGGGCTTTGCACATGGCGTCCCGCATGAGGACGGGACTGGTCTCAAAAGAATCTCTTACTGTAAACATTCTTCCGTCCCTCCTTACACTTCAGCCTGCGCCGCCATAAGGCGGTTCTTTGCGTTTGCGATCGCTTCCTGTATCTGCTCAGGCGTATAGCTCATATGATGGTTCGGTACGACGCCCTCGGCGAAAGTGCAGCCGTAACCCTTCTCCGTGTGGAGAATGATCATGGAGGGCTCGCCGACATGTTCCTTTGCCGCCTGTACGGCACGGCGGATCGCTCCGCAGTCGTGTCCGTCGACATCCTGCACGAACCAGCCGAACGCGCGGAATTTCTCGCCCAGATCCTTCATATCGAGGACGTCGGCGGTATAGCCGTCCAGCTGCTGTCTGTTGTTGTCGACAAAAGCGATGAGGTTGTCTAGCTTGTGGAAAGAGGCGAACATCGCGCCCTCCCACACCTGGCCTTCATTGCATTCGCCGTCGCCGAGGATAAGATACGTGGTGCTGTCGGAACCGTTCATGCGGTTTCCAAGCGCGGCGCCGATCGCGACGGATATCCCCTGGCCGAGGGAGCCGGTGGACATGTCGATGCCCGGGGTCTTGTTCCTGTCGCAGTGGCTCGGCAGCCGGCCGCCGTTCTGGTTGAGTTCGGAGAGCATCTCCTTCGGGAAAAAGCCCTTGAGCGCAAGCGTCGCATAAAGAGCCGGGCCGGCATGTCCCTTCGACAGGATCAGCCTGTCGCGCTCTGGCCAGTCGGGTTCCTCGGGCTTTACACGCATCTCGCTTCCGTATAGGACCGCGAGCGTCTCGACAATCGACATTGAGCCGCCGACATGTCCGGAACCGGTGCCTGCAAACTCCTGCAGTGTTACGAGACGGATCCCTTCCGCTACTGTACGCAACTCGTTATCGCTTACATAGGTGTCCATAAACAAAACACTCCTCTTTTTCTATAGCGGGGCTGTTGATTCCGGCGCGCTGGCCGTTTTTTCAGAGCAGTATCCTTTCGGCGATGTAGGCCTCGAGGTCGCCGACCTTGATCCTTTCCTGCTCCATGGTGTCTCTGTTCCTTATGGTCACGCATCCGTCTTCTGCCGTATCGAAGTCGACCGTCACGCAGAACGGCGTGCCGATCTCATCCTGTCTGCGGTAACGTTTTCCGATCGAACCCGACTCGTCGTAATCGACCATGAACTTCTTCTGCAGGCTGTGGAAAATCTCGGTCGCGGGCTCGGCGAGTTTCTTGGAGAGCGGGAGCACGGCGCACTTGAAGGGCGCGAGTGCCGGATGGAGATGCATGACGACGCGGGTGTCGTTCTTCTCGGGATCCACGATCTCCTCGTCATAAGCGTCCACAAGGACGGCGAGGACGGAGCGCTCTACGCCGAGCGACGGCTCGATGACGTACGGGATGTACTTCGTGTTCGTCTCCTGGTCGAAATACTCGAGATTCTCGCCCGAGGTGTTCTGGTGCTGCGTAAGATCGTAATCCGTACGGTCAGCGATGCCCCAGAGCTCGCCCCAGCCGAACGGGAACATAAACTCGAAATCTGTGGTCGCCTTGGAGTAGAACGAAAGCTCTTCGGGATCGTGATCGCGGAGGCGGAGGTTCTCGTCGCGCAGGCCGATGCCCAGCAGCCAGTTGTGGCAGAACGTCCTCCAGTAGTCGAACCACTCGAGGTCCGTACCGGGCTTGCAGAAGAACTCAAGCTCCATCTGCTCGAACTCGCGTACGCGGAAAATGAAGTTGCCCGGCGTTATCTCGTTGCGGAAGCTCTTGCCGATCTGACCTATGCCGAACGGGAGTTTGCGGCGCGTCGTACGCTGCACGTTGTTGAAGTTTACGAATATGCCCTGTGCCGTCTCCGGGCGGAGATATACCGTGTTCTTGGCGTCCTCAGTTACGCCCTGGAACGTTTTGAACATGAGGTTGAACTGGCGTATATCCGTGAAATTATGCTTACCGCACGTCGGGCAAGCGATATCGTGGTCATCGACGAAAGCCTACATCTCAGCCTGTGAGAAGGCGTCGATGGGCTTCGTCAGTTCAAAGCCGTTCTCCTTGGCCCTGTCTTCGATAAGCTTGTCGGCGCGGAATCTTTCCTTGCACTCGCGGCAGTCCATGAGCGGATCGGAAAAGCCACTCAGATGTCCCGAGGCCACCCATGTCTGGGGGTTCATGAGTATGGCGGCATCGAGTCCGACGTTATAGGGGCTCTCCTGAACGAATTTCTGCCACCACGCGCGTTTTATATTGTTCTTGAGTTCGACTCCGAGCGGGCCGTAGTCCCAGGTGTTCGCAAGACCGCCGTAGATCTCGCTTCCGGCAAAAATGAATCCTCTGCCTTTGCAGAGCGCTACGATCTTGTCCATGGTCTTTTCCGTATTCTTCATTGCTTCCTCCCGTATCGTACAAGTATTTTTCAATAAAAAAATATATTATATTTTAACTAAATATTATATACTCCGCCTCGGTAATGTCAACTGTTGCAGAAGTCAAACGGGCTCCCTTTTTGCCGTTATCTGCCATTTTTCGGGACGCCGCCCGATGTTTGCATTGCATTCCGCTGATTAAACTGTTATTATATCTTCCTGTCGGATTAATTTATAATGTATACGGTGACACATATGACCG
>CAMZHU010000002.1 GCA_947306975.1 uncultured Clostridia bacterium
GGGGAAGGGTCTGGCAGGAGTCTGCTCTCGGGCATGGTTCGGCTCCGGAAGTCAGACAGGCAACTGTCGCAAGGCTGCCCTCCATGAGCTCGAGGATCTCTCCGACAGGGTATTCCTCGGGCCTGCGGCAGAGTTTGTAGCCTCCGCCTTTTCCGCTGACGCCTGTAATGAGTTTTCTGCTGACGAGATCCTTGACGATTATCTCGAGGTATTTCTTTGAGACCTGCTGGCGGGCGGCGATGTCCTTCAGGGGAATGTATCCGTCGTCTATGTGTTCCGCCAGATCAATCATTACGCGCAGCGCATAGCGGCCTTTTGTGGAGATCATAGGATCGCGCCTCCTTCTTTTTGCCTATTATACTGCAGGGTAAATAAAGAAATCAAGTGGTTTCGACAAATTACCTACCAAAACTCCGTCTTGTACGCCGGGGGAGAGGAAAAGGCCGGTAGTCTGCGCTTCGGCTAAAAAGCAGTCCTGCGCTATTGACAACGTGCCGCTTTCCGTACATGATTAATTGGTAACAGTCAGAAACGGCCGCGCAGACAGCGGCAGAGAGGCAATGGTTCACATGGGCGCTGCAAAAAAAGCTAAAAACGAGATGATCCTGAGCGGCAGCCCGATGAAGACTGTCCTGATCTTTGCCGTCCCCATAGTGCTCGGCAACGTATTCCAGCAGCTGTACAATATCGTGGACGCGATCGTAGTGGGGAACTACCTCGGCGATACTGCCCTCGCGGGCATAAGCGTAGCGACGCCCATAATGGACATAGTTAACGCCCTTATAATAGGAGGGACCCTGGGAGTCGGCGTGCTGACGGCGATGCTATTCGGCGCCGGGAACACAGATCGGTTAAAGACAGTCCACTCGACTTCCGTTCTTGGCGGCAGCGTCATCACGATACTTCTGGCTGCGGTGGGATTTGCGTTCTCAGGCGCTATTCTCCGTGCACAGGGCACTGCTCCCGAGGTCTGCGCTGAGGCGCTGAGATATCTGCACATAATTTTCGCGGGACTTATATTCTGTTTCCTCTACAACTATTACGCGGCGCTGCTGCGTTCCAGCGGCGATTCCCGCACTCCCTTTATCGTGCTTCTCATATCGTCTGTCCTTCACGCCCTTATGGATATCCTGTTTACAGGTTTCCTGGGCATGGGCGTAATAGGAGTGGCTGTTTCAACTGTATCCTGTCAGGCGTTCTCTGCTGTTCTCTGCATGATGTTCACCCGTCGGCGGCTCGGAGAGATCCGGCTGAAGAGGGGAGCCCTTCACATCAACTGGGCGGAAGGAAAGAACGTATTGAACTACGCGTGGGCAGCGGCCCTTCAGCAGGCTGTAATCTGCATAGGCCGCCTTCTCATCCAGGGGATGCTCACAGGTCTCGGAACGGATACGGTAACGGGATACAACATGGGCATAAGGACCGAGCAGTTCATATTCTGCTTCTCACAGGGATTCAGCGCCGCCATGGTCGTCTGTATATCACAGAATTACGGGCACGGCAATATTGCCAGGATGAGAAGGTTCCATGGCTGCGGTCTTATCATAGTGATCGTTCTGGCCGCTATAGTCGGCATCGTATGCAGGACAGTGCCGCACGTGCTGATAGGCGTCTTCTCAAAGACCCCGTCGGTGATTAGAGCCGGCGTCCAATATACAGGTACGATGGCCTTCTTCTATATATTCTCATTCCTCGGCGAGATAACACAGGGGTTCTTCCGAAGCATGGGCAGGCTGCGGCTGACGATGATCGCCTCGCTCCTGCAGGTGGTACTGAGAGTCATCCTGTCATATTTCCTGATCCCTGTGCTGGGCATAACAGGCATATGTCTTGCCGTAGCGGCAGGCTGGGCTCTTCTGACACTGATAGAAGGCGCCTACAGCATAAAGGTATCGAGGAAACTTGCAGCAAAAGCACGTTCGGCGGCATAGCCGGTCTTAGGATACGGATAATAAAGAGCAGCGGTATGTCCGCTGCTCTTTGAGTTTACATAATATAAGCCCGTCTTATTCCTGATATATAAGTTCTATGCCTTTGCGCAGCGTTTCGCCGCTCATCGAACCTATCGACTGAGACGCTATGTTGCCGTCAGCGTCAATGAATACGGTCACGGGTATCGCGCTTATACCGTAAGCTTTCATACCCTCGAGCGAGGTGTCAAAGTAGACGGGGAAGGTATAGCCGTTTTTCCCGACAAAGGCGACTGCCGTTTCCATGGACTCGCTCACTCCGTCAGCGAGGTCCATTATCAGGAACTGCACTTTGCCTTCGTATTCCCGGCTCGCCGCGTCAAATTCGGGAAGCTCGTTTCTGCAGGGGCCGCACCAGGTCGCCCAGAAATTGAGGACTATCGGCGTTCCGAAGAAATCTGAGAGATTATAACTGTTGCCGTCCGCATCTACGAAACTGAAATCCGGAGCGGAGCCGCTTTTGCCGCCGGTGTTTTCCCCGTCGGCTTCTTCTGCGTGGGAGGCGTCTTCCTTGTCACCGCCTGTGTCCGCGGACTGGTTCTGATCGGGGAGCAGACCCGGCGCGACATTGTCGGAAAGCTGATCATATGCGATATACGCTCCTACTAGAACGATCGCTATGACTATGAGTATGATTAAGGTCTTCTTTTTGTTCATGTAAGCCTCCTATGCGAGCAGGCTCAGGAGCCTGTTCAGGGCGCCAGTCGCCATTAGAATGCCGAGAAGCACCAGCAGACAGCCGCAGACAGTGTTTATGATGCCGTAGTTTCGCTTTATCCAGTCGAACGCGGATTTAAGATAAGTGATGAGCACGGCGCTGAGCACAAAGGGGATGCCCAGCCCGGCGGAATAGGCGAGGAGCATGAGCAGACCCTCCGTGACGTGACCGCGCTGTGAAGCGAGCATGAGAGCGGAACCCAGGAAGGCACCGACGCAGGGCGTCCATCCTATGGAAAAGACGAGGCCGAATACGAGCGCGGAGAAGAAACCCATATTCTCGGTTTTTACCTTTATTCCTGATCCGTGAAGGAATCCCAGCCTGAACACGCCCAGATAGCTGAGACCGAATATGATGACGATCGCTCCGCAGACGATGTTCAGAGCAGTCCTGTATCTTGCGAGCAGACTGCCAACGGTACCCGCAAGCGCCCCCATGGCGCAGAAGACGAGAGTAAAACCGAGAACGAAACCCAAAGCGCACACAAGCGTCTTTTTACCGCTGCGCTCTCCTCCTCCGGCAAAATAGGAGACGTAGACGGGCAGCATGGGCAGAAGGCAGGGGGATATGAATGTGACTATCCCTTCGAGAAAAGAAATGAAGTACTGCAGGCCGTTCGCCTCCTTTCAGAATACGGATAATAAAACGATCGCCTGCCATGATGCGGCAGGCGATCACGATTGCTTTCTTTTAGACCTCAGTCATCCAGAGACCGTGGAGATTGCAGTAAGCATAGACCGCAATGGCTTTGTCGTCGCCGAGGAAGAACTTCGCCTTAGGGGCATCGCCGGGCTTGAGAGCCTTGCGCTGGCCGCCCTGTTCGGTCTTTACATAGATCCACTCTATGAAATGTTCAGCGAGCATGGGATGATCGACGGAGCCTACATTCACTTCGATGAAACCGTCGCCGGCCGTTACGACAGGCAGATGCTTCTCGCCCGCGGCGTCGACGGTGTTGGGTACGAGCGCTTCCATCTTCTGGCCGCAGCATACGACGTTGACGCCGGCGTCTTTGACCATGCCGATGATGTTGCCGCAGTGGCGGCAGATGTAGAACTGGGATTTCATTCTGTTAGCCTCCTTGATTGATTAAACGCAGGAAGATGTCTTACAGTTCCAGAAGTCCGAGAATGGAATTCTTCGATCTCGGGCCGAATGCACGGGCGGCAAGTTTCCCGTCCTTGAAGACGAGAACGGCGGGAACGGAAGTAATCTCGAACTGTTCTGTGAGGGCCTGTTCTTCATCGATGTCGAATCTTCCGAACTTGATGTCGTCACGGGTCTCAGCAAGACGGTTGATGATATCGTTGTTCACTCTGCAGGAATGGCAGGTGGCGCTGTAGACGTCGATGATAACGGGCTTGGCGGAGTGCAGTACTTCGTGCTCGAAATTAGTTTTGGTGATCGTGATCATAACTGTGTTGTGCCTCCTAATCAGTTGCTCGTTTTATGTAATTAATATTATACCATATGACAGCCCTTAGTTCCAAGCGTTTTTAATAAAATAATACCGTATGGAAAGAATTAACAAATTAAGCGAAGAAAGTTCACAGTTTGTTCATCAGATATTAGCACTCTCGGGTTGACAGTGCTAAAAACGGGTCTATAATGATAATTGAACACAGGAACAGAGATCAAATGAATGACCCCCGTCCCCGATGCTCAGGTAACTAAAGGTTCGCTTACATATAAGGAGGTATGCATCATGTTACCGAGTATTTTTGGAGATAATTTGTTTGATGAATGGTTCGATTTTCCGACGTTCAGAGATTTCCACGACGTCGACCGCAAGCTCTACGGCAGACATGCCGCGCGAGAGATGAGGACCGACGTACATGAACACGAAGACCACTATGAAGTGGATATCGACCTGCCGGGCTTTGCAAAAGATGAGATAACCCTCAGCCTTGAGAACGGTTATCTTACCGTCAGCGCTGCAAAGGGGCTCGACAAAGAGAAGACCCATAAAGGCAAGATCATACGCCAGGAGCGTTACGCCGGAGCTCTCCAGAGAAGCTTCTACATAGGTGAGGGTCTTACCGAGGAGGATGTCACGGCAAAGTTTGAAAACGGCGTTCTTTCTCTGACCATCCCGAAGATGGAGACCAAAAAGCTTCCTGAGCGCAAAACGATACAGATAGAAGGATAATTATATTATATCCGTTTGATGACCGGAAAAACCTGAGAAACAGTCCCCGCGGCCCTGCCGCGGGGACGTTTTGTTATCATCGGGATTGACAGAACGGATCAAATGCGATATCAATGAAAACATAACACAGTATACCGAACGATCTGGAGGCGATACCGTGCGAGAGACGGACTATGGATATCTGAATAAGAGCGCTGAGTCGCTGATAAATGGCGTACCGCACCTGATCGCGAATCTTGCGAATATCTCTGCCCTTATCTACTCCGAACTGGAGGATATAAACTGGGCCGGGTTCTATCTTTCCGAAGGGGAAATGCTCGTGCTCGGGCCCTTCCAGGGAAAGACGGCCTGTATCGAGATACCTTACGGCAGAGGAGTCTGCGGCACGGCGGCTAAGGAGGACAGAACTGTCCTTGTACCCGACGTTCATGAGTTCCCGGGGCACATAGCGTGCGACTGCGCGTCGCGCTCTGAGATAGTCGTACCGCTGCACGTGGGGGGAAGAGTGGTCGGAGTTCTGGATATCGACAGCCCTTCGGAGGGGCGGTTCACGGAGCCTGACAGGTATGGCCTTGAGGATCTGGTGTCGACGCTGGAGCGCGAGATCTTTTCGTGAACAGGACCTATGATGAGAAAGGGGAAAACGGCATATGTATTATCTCATCAAAGATCTGCTGCAGGAGTGCGGCGCTGAAGAGATAAAAGGCGGGGAAGCCCAGTATCTTGCCGTCCTCACGTCTGAGGAATGGAAGGAACACAGGGAAGACTTCGACATGGTCATCGACATGGACCGTGAACTGACGGACAGGAGCGAGACGAAGGCTGTAGTCAACTATGATTCGCTGACCGGCAGCTTTTCAGTTCCGGACAGGACGGATTTTTCGCGGAAAGATCACACGTTCGCCTTCGCGCTCGATGAAAAGGGGATCGTGCTTATCGACGACGAGGGCTATGCGCTCGATCTCGTCAGGAAAATACAGCGCACGAAAAAGTGGAGGCTCCCAAGCCTTGAGAGGTTCCTTTACGACTTCCTTGAGGAAATGATAGGCGGCGACCTTTATCTGCTGGAGTCTATCGAGGCGGAGTTGGACCGCACGGAGAAACGCATACTGGCTGACGAGGTAGACAAACTGCCCGCAGAGCTGAACGATATACGGGGCGACCTGCTCGATCTGCGCGCACACTATGAGCAGCTCATCGACTTCGGACAGGAGCTGCAGGAGAACGAGAACGGTTTCTTCAAGACGGAGAATCTGCGTTACTTCAAACTTTTCACGGAGCGAGTTATGCGACTGCAGGACATAGCGGCGTCGCTCAGGGAGTATGTCGTCCAGCTGCGCGACCTCGTACAGTCTCAGCTGGGGGTAAGGCAGAACAAGATAATGACGCTGCTTACCGTAGTGACTTCGATCTTTCTTCCTCTGACGCTCATAGCTGGCTGGTACGGAATGAATTTCCGGTATATGCCGGAGCTGGAGATGAGATTCGCTTATCCGGCGGTTATCCTCGTGTCGGTCGCTATCGTAGTCGGATGCCTTATCTGGTTCAAGAAGAAGAAGTGGCTGTGAAAACAGCGATATCCGTTGCTTGATAAAAGGTTTATCAGTCAATATTACTGTGCCGGGAAGACGTGAAAGACGCCTTCCCGGTTGTTTTAGTGGCGCACAGAACAAATGTTAATATTTCTTAATATATATTAACATTTATTAACCGGAAATCAGCCTCAAAAGAGATGGGCATAGAATAGCAAAGATGCAGCTGCGGATCGTTCGATCAGATCATATCGGGATCGTGAGCAAAACACAGGATGCTGACGTCGCATACCGGATAAAAATGCGAAAATTACGCGAATTCGTTGTAAAACGGCAGAAATATCGGCAGAATCACAGAAAATGGCATACAAATATAACCAATAATTGTAAAATAATGACAAACAATTCTGCGCGAGGAGGCCAAAAACGTATTATAATGAGCAAGCTGAAAGCACGATCGTCTTTGCCAGAAGCCATCAAAGTACGCAAAAGTCTGGCCTGAATAGTTAATATTAATTTAATAAAAGAGTAAATATTGCTTGACGCACAGACGCTCGTCTCATATAATCTTAATGGCTGTACAGACGATTGATCCGTTATCCAGCTAAAAATTCTCAGGAGGCAAATACACATGACCAAAAAGATGATCGCGATTATCCTTGCAGTTGTGATGCTGGTTGCGGTCCTGGCTGCCTGCGGCGGCGGGAACACTGCTCCCAGCGACAACAGCACTCCCAGCAACGAAACACCCAGCAACAATGATAAGAAAGACGATGAAAAGAAGGACGATTCCTCCGCACAGGAGTACACCCAGACTTATGCTCTCAAGTACAGCTCCTATGCACCCGAAGGGCATCCCACAAACGTGACAATCGAAGTACCGCTCAAAGAACTCATCGAGAAGGAATCCAACGGCCGCATAACCGTTGAAATATATTCCGCAGGTTCTCTTACGACACAGGCCAGCACGCTCGACGGCATCATCAGCGGCGTCACCGATATGGGCTACGACGCTCCCGCTTATTATGCAGGCGTTTATCCGCGCATCGAGCTCTTCACGACCCCCGGCCTCTACTACGGTGACGAGGATCAGCAGAACAAGCTCTTCTATGAATTCAACGAGGCTTATCCGAGCGAGAACTTCGAAAACAACTTCTATCTCCTTGCATGGCAGCCTTCTCCGCTCACTCTCTTCGTTTCCAATAAGCCGATGCAGACATGGAAAGACATCCAGGGATTCTCTCTCCGTGTTCCCGGCGACAAGGTCCCGTACTTTGAAGCTATCGGATGCGCTCCTGTCGTTATGAGCACAGCTGACGTTTACGAAGCTATCCGTCTTAACGTTATTGACGGATGCGCTGTAGCTATCCAGGCTGTTAACACCACCAGTATTTATGAGCTCTGCGACTATGCAACCAGATGGTATGGAGCCACCGGCATGACCGGCTGGTACTTCAGCAAGGAAGCCTATGAGGATATGGATCCCGAGGCGCAGGCCGTTATGGATAAGGCGCGCGACTGGATGCGCGACGGTATGTGGAAAGAGGACAACGACGCTCAGCTCAAGATCGCTGAGGAAAACGTCTTCGGCAAGAACCCCAACTTCAAGTACCTTGACTTTGACGAGGACTGCGTTGCGAAGATGGCTGAAGCTGCAGAGCCTGTTCTCCAGGCCAAAGCTGCTGAAGTCGACGCACTCGGACTCGACGGCACCGGCATCCTCGAATGGATGAGAGCGCATGCTGTCGAGGTCCCCAAAGCCGCGTGATCAGATTATACTGAAAAGTTCATAACTAAAGTATACGGGAAAGACCTCTGCGGCCTTTCCCGTATTTTTGCAAAAACGCGGCCTTTGCATTCGCATCGGCCGCGTTATTCATATCCTGTCGGTTGGCCTGATCATGAGCCGCGGCTATTCCGCCCGCGACGGCTGAAAAAACGCCGCAGGGATGAAAATCGGGGTTTCTTCACAGGCAGAGGCTCTACCTTCCGGGCAGAGAAGTATTCGTACAGCCGCTCCTGGCTTGCGACGCCTTCCGGTTCCGGGACCTTCGTATAAGTGCCGTCCGGCTGCATTTCCCAGCCTTTCACGTCGTCCTGGCGGAAAGCTTCCATCACCTCAAGCACCTGTTCCCGGATATCCGGGTCAGTGACTTCGACGAAGGCCTCCACACGGCGCTGGGTGTTGCGGTTGAGCAGGTCGCCGGATCCGATGAAGATCCTCTGCTCATCGCCCCTGCCGAAGACGTACACGCGTGAATGCTCGAGGTATCTGCCGATAACGCTGCGAACTCTGATGTTATCAGAGTAACCGGGAAGACCGGGCCTCAGGCAGCAGATCCCCCTGATAAACATCTCTACGGGAACTCCCGCGCGCGAACACTCGACTAGTTTGGCCATGACGTCCACGTCGTTCATCGAATTGACTTTTATGGCAACAAAACCTTCGCTGCCCTTGGATATCTCGTTGTCAAGAGCCGCGAGGAGCATGGGCCTGAAGCAGAGCGGGGAAGTTATGAGTTTCTCCGTAGCCTCGGGGGCCTGGCCTAGAGCGAGCGCTTCGAATATGGCGGTAGCGTCTATTCCGATCTGCCGGTCTGAAGTTATGAGGGAGAGGTCGCAGTACTGTTCACTCGTTACCTCATTGTAGTTTCCGGTGCCTATCTGGGTTATGTACTTCACGGTATCTCCGCATTTTCTGGTTATGAGACAGAGCTTGCTGTGTACTTTTTCATCCTGAAGGCCGTAGATCACTGAACACCCTGCGTCTTCGAGCATCTCGCTGTAGTCGATATTGTTCTTTTCGTCGAAACGCGCGCGGAGCTCGAGAAGGCACAGCACGTCCTTTCCCTGATCCGCTGCGTAGGCGAGTGCCGCGGCAAGCTTGCTGCTTGCGGCAAGCCGGTACAGCGTGATCCGGATGGATACGACTTCGGGATCATCGGCGGCTTCATAAAGCATTTCTATGAACGGCGTCATGCTCTGATAAGGAAAGCTGAGCAGGATGTCCTTCTTTTCGAGATAGCGGAAATAGTCACCCTTTCGAAGCTGCACGGTGCGCACGCTGTGCCGTTCGGGATATTTCATGCCCGGTGCGGCCGTTAAGGCGCTTCCGAAACCGCGGCAGAAGGGGACGGAAGTCTGGAAAATCTGTTTCTCTGGAACCTTGGTGTATTTTTGCAGGAGTTCCACAAGACGCCTGTCTGCGCGGCCTTGGATCTGCAGACGGACGATCTGCATCCTCTTGCGCTTGCGGAGGAGCTTTTCCATGCTCAGGCGGAAGTCGTCGTCCTCGGCCCGCGAGTTTTCGTCTATGAACACGTCGGCGTTGCGGGTAACGCGGATCGCGCAGGAGCTCTTGACATCATATTTCTTGAACAGGAGAGGGGCGAAATGCCGGACCATCGCGTCGGTAAGGATGATCTTCTGACGTCCGTCCACCTCGAATACCCTGTATGCGGGAAGACGCGATATATAGACGAGACCCAGATCGGTCTTCTCGCGCTTCTTCAGCATCACGGCGACGTAATCCTCGCGGTTGTCGAGGAAAGGCATCGGGTGCTCAGCGTCGACGATGCGGGGCGAGAGCAGATGCCTCGCCTCTGCAAAGAACTTCCTGGCCATGCTCTCGTCGACCTTGGATATTCGGCGGAAGTCCACCAGCTCTATGTCAGCGGCCTTAAGGTCATCCATTACCTTTTTGTATATGCTCTGCTCGGTCAGCTGCTGCTGCTGGACCTCGCGGATGATCTTCTTCAGCTGGGTCTGGGTATTCCATCCGGTCTTCTGATCCGTATAATTAGGAAGCAGGATGCTCCTGTGCAGCAGAGCGCCGACGCGGACCATGAAGAACTCGTCGAGGTTGCTCTGGTATATAGACAGGAATTTCAGCCGCTCCAAAAGCGGCACGGTCGGGTCTCCGGCTTCCTTGAGCACGCGAAGATTGAACTGGAGCCAGCTCAGCTCCCGGTCCATGAAGCATGCGGGACCTACCGGGGGAGGACAGGCTTCTTCTTCAGCAGTTTCCTCGTTGACTTCAAGTTCGTCTTCGTCAGGCAGATCCTTTTCTTCAGTAAGGTCCTCAAGAAGGATGTTGTCCGTGTCTTCCATGGTGATATCAGTCGTCCCTTTCTTTGATGGCGTTTTCCAAAGCGTCCACTACGATGCGCAGGGTCTTTATCCGCGCATACAGCTTGTCGTTCGATTCGATTATGTGCCAGGGGGCGAATTCAGTAGATGTCTTTTCCAGCATCTCCGAGACGGCTTCTTCATACTGGGGCCATTTTTCCCGGTTGCGCCAGTCTTCTTCCGTTATCTTCCACTGCTTAGAAGGATCGTTCTGCCTGTCGTTGAAACGCGCGAGCTGGGTCTCCTGGTCTATGTGTATCCAGAATTTCAGAATGACGGCGCCCCAGTCGTGGAGGTCAGACTCGAATTCGTTTATTTCATTATAAGCGCGCTTCCAGTCGTCCTCCGTGCAGAATCCTTCGATGCGTTCCACCATTACGCGGCCGTACCAGGTGCGGTCGAAGATGGCGACATGGCCTGTTCGGGGCAGACGCCGCCAGAATCTCCAGAGATAGTGTCGGGCAAGCTCGTGGGGCTCGGGCGACGCGATGGGGTATGTGTCGAATCCGCGGGGATCCAGCGGATAGGCGAGCCTGCGGATGTTGCCGCCTTTGCCGGCGGCGTCCCAGCCCTCGTAGCAGACGATCACCGGTATGCGCTTTCTGTAGATCCTGTTATGCAGATCGAATATCTTATCCTGAAGTTTCTTGAGTTCCTTGCGGTATTCATCTTTATCCATCTTTACTGAGAGATCGACATCGGAAAGGCGGGGAGTTTCGTGCATCGGGAAGTACTCGTCGAAAGCCTTTCCGTGATATTTGCCCGCAGCCACGCCTGCGGATACGGTCTCTGTGAGCAGAAGGTAAGCGTCGTAGTTCAGCTTACCGTACTTGGTGCCGTCCAGTACATGCCACGGGAAGATGTCGCTCGTCGCTTCCATGAACTCGCTGTATGCGTCACGGAATCTCGAATAATGCGTATTCTGATACTCGTCGTACTCGGATGTGCGCCAGCTCGTGGTGCTGCTGGAACGGAGTTCGTCCTGCCGCTTTGTCTGCTCTTCCTTGGATATGTTCACGAAGAGCTTGAGGACGAGGTATCCGTTGTCGCGGAGCTGCCGCTCGAATCTGTTGACGGACCTGATCCTGCGCTGGAACAGCTCTTCATCCGTGACTTTGGTACATTTTTCGCGTACGGCGCCCTCCATCCAGCCGGCGTCCATGAACAGGAACGTTCCGTCTTCGGGAAGCGCGCAGAAGTAAGGATAAAGGAAAGGATAGCGGTTCGCCTCGGCCGTCCGTGCCTCGCCGCAGAAAACGCTCGAGAACCGCGGATCGATCTCGCTTATCAGAAGGTTGATGAGCCTGCCCTTTCCCGAAACGGCCCAGCCCTCCACAAGTACTATGACCGGCAGTTTCGCTTCGCGGATAGAGACCTGCTGGGCGGTGAGAAGCTTCTGCAGACGCTTCGTCTCTTCCTTTCTGGTTTCCTTGTCGAGGCCGTCATCGGGGCGCACATAATCCTTTAGCATATATAAACAGCTCCTAACTTCACATAGACGGATTACCGCCGCGGATAAAATCGGCAGTATAGATAATTCCATTATAAACTATATGCATTGTATTGCAAGCGTTTTCGGACTGTCGGTGCCATCTGGAGCGCTTTCTTCAGCGGCAACACATAAAGCAAAGAATGCCCCTTTCAGAAGGCAGCCTGTTCGCGATCGTTCATCGTATCGCTGCCCGTCCGAACGTCTCCGCAAATTGGCGGATACACCGATTGACAAATACTAAATACTTCCATATAATGTTTTTATAAACATGTTCATAAAGGGTGATTCCATGCCTAAGATCATTGAAAACGTAAGAGAACGCGCTATTGCGGAAGCAAGGGAAGTGCTGACCAGGGACGGTTACGCGGCCATGACCGTCCGCCGGGTCGCAAAAGATCTGGATATAGCTCCCGCGACCCTCTATAACTACTTCCCGTCCAAAGAGCATCTTGCTGCCTGCGTGATGCTGGAGGACTGGCGTGAACTGACCCGCGTGATAGAAGAAAGAAGCAGCGGTCTTTCCGCCGAAGACACTGTACGCGCTCTCTTCGACACAGTCAGACGCTTCACTGAGAAATACGCGCTCTCATGGTCGCAGTACGGGACGGAAGCGAGCGCGACTCCTATGCGGAAAAGATATCACTCGGTGCTGGTGGAACAGCTGGCAGGATACATTCGTGCGGCTATGACGCCGGAAGAATCGGGATCGGGACCCTGGCGGCCGTTGTTTCTTGCGGAATTGGTGCTCAGGTTCGGCTCGGACGGCGTGAGCGTCTATGAAGACCTGGAACCTGCCGTAAAAAAGATCCTGGATTAAGAGATATACACAGTAGAACCCAGCGCCGACGGCGCTGTAATATAGGAGGTATTATGAGTAGCTTCAAAGATCTGCGGATAGTGGACAACTTCTATCAGACGTCCCTGTTCTTTCCCATGCCCACGGTGCTTATAAGCACCATAGCTGCCGACGGCTCTACAAGCCTCGGCCCCTACAGCCTCGTCCAGCCGTACTACGTGGCCGGCAAGGATTATTACGCCATGCTCCTCAACTGCCGGAATTCTTCAAATACGGCGCAGCACATCCTGAGAACCGGCAAATGCGCTATAAACTTTATTCCGGACGACAGAAAGTACTTCAAGGAATGTGTCCGTCTCGGATGGCCCGGCGATACCCCCGCAGAGAAGATGAAGGGCTGCAAGTTCACTCTTGAGCCCGGCATCGCGGAGGGCGATGAGCCGCGCCCCCTTGTCGTTCAGGAGGCGTTCCAGGTCATAGAGTGCACCTGGATGAGAGAACTCGACGGAGCGGACCGCGACGAGCCCGGCCAGCTGGAGGGCTACGAGCCGCCGTATCACGACTTCAACGGCATCACATCCAAATTCGGCGCTACATTCATCCTGCGCGTGGACAAGATCCTGATGAAGGAGAGGTACTACAACGCGATAATCAACGGAGTCAAGGCTAAGGATTTCCCCAGCGTTCCCGTGGATTACGGGTACAGGGATTCCAAGAACTTCTGGTATACGCGCTTTCCTGGCTTCGGAAAGCTCAGAGGAGCCATCCCGGAGCTGCTTCCCATGCGCGCTACCACGGTCAGCAGCGTACAGTATGCGGCAGACCGGATCGATCCGAACATAAAGTTCACCGAAGAGGCCTGCGCAAAACTGGTGAACGTGCCCCGCATATTCCTCCCGATAGCCCTCAAAGGATGCGTCTCCTGGGCAAAGGAGAACGGCGTCACTCTCATAACTGCGGAGCACATGGATATCATCAACGACAAGCGTTCCAAGGAAAAGAGCAAGAAATAACGGCCCTGAGCCGAAAACTGACAGGAGGATAATAATATGAAAGTCGTATTAGCCGGCGCATTCGGACATCTTGGAGAGGACATACTGAGGTCTCTGGTCAGGGCGGGCCACGAGGTAACGGCCGCGGATATGGTCACCCGTGAGATCGAGGGCTGCGAGGGATTCACTCCGGTCAAGGTGGATATGACTGACAGGGAGTCCATCAAGGGCCTGTGCGACGGCGCGGACGTCGTTATAACCACAGTCGGCCTTACGAAGACCAGCGCCAAGCTTACCAACTATGACATAGACTGGGGAGCAAACAAAAACCTCGTTGACGAGGCCGTCGCCGCCGGTGTCAAGAACTTTGCGTACATCTCAGTACTCAAGGCCGACAAAGCCCCGAAGGTACCGATGCTTGACGCCAAGGCAAAGCTGGAGGAGTATCTCAAGCGGAGCGGCATGACATGGGTCATCTTCCGTCCGACAGGATACTTTTACGATATCGCAAAGGTGTTCATGCCAATGGTCGAGAAAGGCAAGGTCACGCTCCTGGGAAAAGACGAAGTCCACGCCAATGTGGTGGATACCCCGGATTTCGCGGACTTCATCGTAGAGCACATGCTGGACGAGAACAAGACCTACGACGTTGGCGGCAAGGAGACGTACTCTTATGAGGAACTTGCCAAAATGTTCTTTGAAGCAGCCGGCAAGGAACCGGTGATCAGCCGTGCGCCCACGTGGCTCTTCGACGTTCTTGCATGGGTGAACAAGCTAAAGAAGAACGGCAAGGATGCCATAATCAAGTTTTCAAAGTGGACCCTCACGGAGGAGATGGTGGGCGACACCAAGGTCGGTGAACACAGCTTCGCCGAGTATATAAAGAACTGCTATAAGAAGTAAGCATAGGGGGTAAGCGTCATGATATTTCCTGCACTTACATGGGTGCTGCTGGTCGTAGCGGCCGTTATCAGCGCCGTCGGATTCTACAAGTTCATCTGGTTCCTGTCAGTGGGATACGGCCTGTCCGTAGCGGGTATCGGCGTCGCCATCCTGGTGATATCACTTATCCGCGGAGACCTGACGGTGATTATGGCGGTCCTCTGCGTACTGCTGATCGTCTACGGCATACGTCTCGGCGGGTTCCTGCTCGTACGGGAGCTTAAAAGCGCAGCATACAAAAAGACCCTGGATTCCCAGACGGAAAAGCCGGTCCCCATGCCGGTCAAGATCGTGATCTGGATCTGCGTTGCCGTGCTCTACGTCATGCAGACGTCCCCGGTCTGGTACAGGGAGGCAACGGCTCCGCTCGGAGGGCAGGTGACCGCTTGGATCGGCGCGGTCCTCATGGCTGCCGGCATGATCCTGGAGGCCACCGCTGACAGGCAGAAGAGCGCATCCAAGAAGAAAGATCCCCATAAGCCGGCAATGAACGGGCTCTATAAACTGTGCCGCTGCCCGAACTACTTCGGCGAGATCGTCTTCTGGACGGGCGTGTTCGTTTCCGGATGGGGCATACTCAGAGGCTGGCAGTGGCTGATCGCCGCTCTCGGTTACGTATGCATATTCTACATCATGGTCAACGGCGCCCAGCGACTCGAAAAACGTCAGAACAAGAATTACGGCGAGATGGACGAATACCGCGAGTATGTCGCGAAGACGCCTATCCTGATTCCTTTCGTTCCCGTCTACCATCTCGTCAAAGAGGAGAAAGGGGAAAAATGATGAGCATCCCGATGGCAATAGTGGATTTCGTTCCCGTCGTCCTGTTCCTTGCAGCGGCCGTTATCCTGCAGAGATGGCTGTACGCGAGGATGAGCAAGGGCTGCTTCGCTCTGTTCGCAGCCGGTACGATAATGATCGTATGTGCAGGTATCATGAAGGCGACGTGGAAACTGCTCTACGCAGCGGGCATCTGTGATTTCGAACGACTCAACCTGAGTTTTTTCCCGATGCAGGCCATAGGATTCCTCCTCGCCGGTATCGCTATTGCCGCCCTGCTGGCCTTCCCGCAGGGGAAGAGAGCAGAAGCGCTTTATACAGCAGCCGCGCCGGCTGTATTCCCGGGAACGATGGTGTTCGTCGCCATGATGGTCCTGGGCAGCTTCGGAATGTGCGGCGGCCTCGCGCTGACTGCAGCGCGCCAGAAGAAAAAGACCGCTGCGATCCTCTTCGGGGTTTCGTTCCTGTTCATGCTCGCGATGGGGTATCTGTCATCCCGTGATTTCACGAAGCCGATACTTAACTGGATGGCGGAGATAGTTAACATTTTCGGAGAGGGCGCGCTCCTGGCCGCAACCGTCATGCTGGTGAAAAAACAGAAGGCTGTTCCGGAGATTCTTGAGAATCAGGAGGTTTCATATGAAGGAACTGATACTCAGTGAACTCGGCCGTGAGTACACGGTCAAAGAAAGAGATCTCGGGAAATACCGCGTCCTGAAGAAGTCCGGCATGACCTTCCGTATCTCGTCCTATGATGTCGAGGGGCTCGGATCCATGAGCACAATAGACATGAAGGCGATGCTCGGGCTCATGCAGATGGAGAGCGTAATACTGACGGCGGAGGAAAAGGATCTCCCGCTTTTCAGCATGGACTTTATCAAAGCCGCGGGGAAGTGTACGCTGCTGGAGGAATTCTACGACACGATGCTCTCTCCGATAGACACGGAGTCGCAGGACGGATACAGGCTGGTCAAGGCCCGTTACGCTTACCTGCAGAAGTACGAGACGGGGAGCCGCTGGTATGACAGCATACGCTATGATTTCACACTCGGAGCTACAGACAAGAGCCTTAAGGAGATGAAAGAGGAGATAACGGCGTCGTACTTTGCCGCGTACAGGGAGAATGCCGGACGCGCGCCTGCCGTGGATCCCGTCCTTAAGAAAGCGAAGACAGCCGAATATGTGGACGGACTGTTCAGTAACGGCGGCCCGGCGGTCGATCAGTTCAAAAAGCTCTTTGGCGAGGAGACCTCGAGAGAGGTGTTCGAGAGATTCGTCTTCTCGTGCAGGTGATTCCCGGAGCGAACGAAATGACGGAACGGAGATTCGTAAAACATCCCCGTCTGAGAAGGGTCCTGCTGATATCACTCATAGTGCTCATCCTGATCGCTGCAGCGGCTGTCTATGCGGCGGACTATTACCGCGCCGACGAAGCTGCCGGGTCCTCCATTACAGATCCCGCACCGGGGATACGCGTTGAGACCGGAAAGAGGAGGATCGCCTTTATCCCGGACAATCCTGAGGCCGGCCTCATATTCTATCCCGGCGGAAAGGTCGAGTATACGGCCTACGCGCCGCTTATGGAGAAGCTTGCTGAAAAAGGCGTCCTCTGCGTCATCCTGAAGATGCCTTTTAATCTAGCCGTACTGGACGCCAACGCCGCGGAAGGCGTGGCGGACGATTATCCGGAAGTGGATCACTGGGCGGTCGGCGGACACTCCCTCGGGGGAGCGATGGCAGCATCCTATGCCGCGAAGCATCCCGGAAGCGCCGATGCGCTCGTGCTGCTGGCAGCCTACTCGACATCAGACCTGACAGGCACCGGGATGAAGGTCATCAGCATCTACGGCACAGAGGACGGCGTCATGAACGCGGGAAGCTATGAGAAATACCGGGGGAACCTGCCGGCGGACTTTTCGGAGACCGTGATCGACGGCGGATGCCACTCCTATTTCGGCAACTACGGACTGCAGAAAGGTGACGGCGAGCCCTTCATAAGCAGAGACGAACAGCAGGACCTGACCGCTTCGACTGTCGCTGGTCTCATATCCTGAAAACCTGTGGAACGTAAATAAGAAAGTCCCTGAGATCGTCTGATCTCAGGGACTTAGTTTCATAGCAGTGTTTTTGGACGGTCAGGCGTAGGTGCGTATGATCTCCTCCGCGACCTCCCGCTTAGGCACGCAGCGGTCCATTGCCTGCTTTTCTATATAACGGTGAGCCCGGGGCTCGTCCATATTCAGCTGTGAGATGAGGAGCCATTTCGCGCGGTTCACTATGCGGATCTCCTCCATCTTCTCCTCTACGGAGAGAGTCTTCTGCTCCAGTTTTCGCAGCCGTTCCCTTGCGCTCTGCATCCAGCCCAGGGCCAGCAGCACGGTGGAGGAAGAGAGCGGTTTGGACAGCGTGAAGACGCCGTGTTCGACGACTTTTCCGCGAACGTCCTCATACAGGTCGGCGCGTACAAGAAGAAGGACGACGGCACCTTTTGATGAGGATACGTCTATAGCGAACCTGATGCCGGTGTCGTCGGGCAGGGGGGAGTTTATGATTATGTGGTCGAACGCCTGTTCGCTCCACGCCCTTTTTGCCGCGCTGACGTTCGAAACGAACCGGACGGGGCTGTAATGGGACCCGTTCAGGAACGACGAGAGAGCAGTATTCAGTTTTTCAGCCGCAGACACGACCAGAACGCTGTATACACGCTCTTTCAGGTCCATATAAGCTCCTGTTCTCCGATTCCGCTGCCTATCTTACTTTCCGCAGTAAATGTCCAGGATCTCCGTCGGAATATGATCGGAGATAAAAGCGCTTTCGGCTGCCGCTTTACAGGCCTCCGCATAGTTCTCGGGGAGTTTTTCAAATCCTGAGAGAGTATCCTTGTCGGCTCTGTAGAGATTTATGTCGGCAGCCGGCGGCAGCTTCAGTTTCCTGTCGATGCCGTCCAGACCTGCGTATATCAGAAGAGCGAACGCCAGATACGGGTTCGCGCAGGGATCGGGAGAACGGAGTTCCGCTCTGCGGTATTCGCCGGCTGCAGCCGGGATACGTATGAGCTGGGAGCGGTTCTCTGCTGACCAGGATACATAGCCCGGCGCCTTGTTCCTTCCCAGCCTCCTGTAGGAATCCTCCGTCGGATTCAGGAAAAGCGTCATGGCGCGGACGTTCGCCAGTATCCCGGCGATCATACAGCTGAACTTTTCGCTCTCGTCGAATGGCTTTATAGACATGTTTATATGGAAGCCGTTGCCCGGCGCATACTCGATGGGCTTGGGGGAGAAGTCAGCGCAGAGGCCGTTCCTGTGTGCAACGGTCTTGACAACGCGCTGGAACGTCATGGAATTGCCGGCGGCGGTGAGAGCGTCCGAATAGCGGAAGTCGATCTCGTTCTGGCCCGGACCCTCTTCATGGTGGGAGCTTTCAGGACGTATGCCCATCTGTTCGAGAGTGAGGCAGATCTCACGGCGCACGTTCTCGCCCTGATCATCGGGAGCGATGTCCATGTAGCCTGCTTCATCGCTGGGGGTATGGGTCGGATTGCCTTTCTCGTCAAGGAGGAAGAGATAGAACTCCTGCTCCGAACCGAACGTGAATTCGCAGCCTCTGGCGCGTGCTTCTGCCACGGCTTTCTTGAGCAGACTGCGGGTGTCGCATTCGAAGGGCGTCCGGTCCGGATAGGTTATGGTCGAGAACATCTGCACGACCCGCCCGTGTTCAGGCCGCCACGGGAGCGGCATGAGGGTATCCGGTTCGGGGTGCAGAAGCAGATCGCTGCGGGTCTCGTCCCCAAATCCGGCAATTGCGGACGCGTCGAAGGCTATGCCGTGTTCAAATGCCCGGGGGAGCTCGTCAGGCATTATGGAAATGTTTTTCTGCCTGCCGAATACATCGCAGAATGCGAGACGGATGAACTTAACATCCTCTTCCTGCGTGTACTGTATGACTTCTTCCCTGGAATACTTCATGATGTCCTCCTTGAGGTGTTAGTTGGGCACATACATCTGCATGTACGGATTCTTGCTGTCGGGCGTTACGACAGTGAAGGGGGAGTTGAGAACGGTGTCCGGGTCGTAACCGAAGACGTCGCAGAATCCCTCGATATGAGCCTTCAGTTCGGCGATGTCCTCTTCGGACGCCGGCCGTGCTGTGACCTGCTCCGGGAAGACCACGCCGCTGCAGTCGGAGCGAAGGAACATCTTGCCTCCGTGCATACCGGTGCAGGGATAGAATCCCACGATCTTGTCCCGCGGAGTCTCCAGATTGAGGACTATTATGATGCCGCCCGCCTGGTACTCGCCGAGGAAACTGCCGGCCTTTCCTCCGATGACGATGACAGGGACCTTTTCCCTGTATTCCTTCATGTGGATACCGGCGCGGTATCCGGCGTTGCCCTTTACATATATCCTGCCGCCGCGCATCGCGTATCCGGCCGCGTCGCCTATATTACCGTGAACTATGATCGTTCCGTCGTTCATTGTATCGCCAACGGCGTCCTGGGCGCTGCCCATCACGGTGATGGTGCCGCCGTTCAGATAGGCGCCTAGCGCGTTTCCGGGTACGCCGTTAATGACGATGTCCCGGCCGGACATGCCTGCTGCGATGAACCGCTGGCCGCAGCATCCGTCAATGACGCAGTCGCCCCCGGTGCTTCTTATGAGTTCGTTCAGAACCTTGTGTTCTACACCGTGCGCCTGTATTTTATTAAACATCATACCACACCTCCAAACTTTTTTCTACGCAGTTCGGGAGAAAAAGCCGTCGTGGTCGCGGCTTTTTTCAGCACTTCGAAGTTCAGCGAGGAAATGGGGGTCTTTTCACGGATCAGCGAGGTGTATATACCTGCCCGTTCCTCGAGCCCTATCAGGATGAAACCTTTCAGTACATCGTCCTTGGTGAAAAGACGCTTGAGCGATTTCTCGCCCTTTTCCTCATACATCTCGCCTTCATAGGTGCCGGCTGTCATAGCGTGGAACCCGAAGAATCCGATGGAGTTCATGGGCATGCCCTTGCCGAAGACTTCGTCGCCGCCGGCCATGTTTATCCCAGCCGCACGTCCCTGCATATATGCATTTGGAAGGATGGCGAGCACTCTGTTCTGACCGAGGGAGATATCGTATCCTTCGGCGCAGTCACCGGCCGCATAGATGCAGGGCACAGACGTCTCCATCCGTTCACTCACTACTATGCCGCGGTTCACTTCGCCGCCGATCTCCTTTATCAGTGAGGTGTTGGCCCGGACGCCCACGGCGAGGACCAGGATATCGAAATGGACGACTTCACCGCTCTTCATGACGGCGCAGGTCCCGTCGAACCTTACGACGCTGTCGCTGAGGAGGAACTTGATCCCGTGCGATTCCAGGTGACTCTGCATTATTGCCGCGCACTCGTTGTCCAGGATGCTCGACAGGACACGGCCGGCGAGATCACAGACCGTTATGCCGGCGACCCTGCCGCAAAGGCCCTCGGCACACTTCATGCCTATGAGGCCGGCTCCTACGATGAGGACCTTGGAGTCCGGACCCACGGCCCTGTCAAGTTGAATGGCGTCGTCGAGCGTCATGAAGGAATAGCTCTCCGGTACGGTGTCGAGCCCTTCGAAGGGAGGGACGAAGGGGCAGGAACCCGCCGCGACACAGAGAGCGTCGTAAGGGATGACCGTACCGTCGTCCAGTTCTACTGTTTTCGCCCCGCTGTCTATATGCACCGCTTTTCTGCCGAAGTGCACTTTCGCGCCGTTGCGCTCATAGAAGCCCGGGGCGCGGTAGCGCATGCGTTCCAGATCAGTTTTGCCTTCGAGATAGTAGGAAATGAGGGGACGGCAGTATACGTCGTGCTCTTCTTCAGAAATGACGGTGATGGGGCCTTCGTGGTCGATGCTTCTTATTCCCTCGATGCATCCCGCCGAAGCGACGCCGTTTCCTATGATCACGTAGTTCTTCACTCGACAGCACCTCTTTCCTCATACACGATGGCCTTGTTGGGACAGCCTTTCACGCAGGCGGGCTCGCCGCATGCGTTCTGAAGGCAGAGTTCACACTTCTGCATGACACCGTCCTCGTTCGGCGCCAGAGCGCCGTAAGGGCAGACCAGAACGCAGGTAAAGCAGCCTACGCACTTGTCCTTGTCGATCTGCATGACGCCGTCGTTCATGGTGATGGCCCCGGCTATGCAGCTCTTGACACACATTGGATCCGTACAGTGACGGCAGGACACAGCGTAGGAGATTTTTTCATCGCCTTCCACGTGTATCCTCGGATAGATCGGCTTGCCCTTGAGGGCATAGGCCATGTCGGTCATGCCGGAATTGGCGAAAGCGCAGTTGTACTCGCAGAGGTGGCAGCCCAGACACCACTCTTCATTAACATATACCCGTTTCATATGATCACTCTCCTGCGTGCGAGATACCTAGTATCTGAAGTTCTTTCTCGTTCAGTCCGACGCCTCTCAGCATGAGTCTGTTGCCCCGGAGAGCCTCAATGGAGTTTATCCCCATTCCGCCCATGAGCTCCATTATCTCATTCCTCCAGGCGGTCAGGAGGTTCACAAGCCTCTTGCTGCCGATGTCGGGGTTCAGGCGCTTTACCAGATCTGCGCGCTGGGTCGCGATGCCCCAGTTGCATCTGCCCGTCTGGCAGGTCCTGCAAAGATGACACCCCAGAGCCAGAAGAGCGGCTGTGGCGATGTAGCAGGCGTCTGCTCCGAGAGCGACCGCTTTGACTATATCAGCTGCGCTCCTGATCGAACCTCCGACGACGAGGGAGACGTTGTCTCTGATGCCCTCGTCCCGCAGCCGCTGATCGACGGCTGCAAGCGCCAGTTCTATCGGAATGCCGACGTTGTCGCGTATGCGCGTCGGTGCAGCTCCGGTGCCGCCGCGGAAACCGTCGATAGCGATGATGTCGGCTCCGCTTCTGGCTATGCCGCTGCAGATGGCGGGAATGTTGTGGACTGCGGCCACCTTTACTATTACCGGCTTGCGGTATTCGGTCGCTTCCTTGAGCGAAAGAACGAGCTGGCGTAGATCCTCTATGGAGTAAATGTCGTGATGGGGGGCGGGGGATATGGCGTCTGACCCCTCGGGGATCATCCTTGTGCGGGAAACGTCACCGACGATCTTTGCTCCGGGCAGATGCCCGCCGATACCGGGTTTTGCGCCCTGGCCCATCTTGATCTCGATGGCGGCACCTGCCTCCAGATAGTCTTCATGTACGCCGAAGCGGCCGCTGGCGACCTGCACGATCGTATTGGGACCGTATTTATAGAAGTCCTCGTGAAGACCGCCCTCGCCGGTGTTGTAGAGGACGCCGGCCTCGGTGGCCGCACGGGCAAGAGAGGCGTGAGCGTTATAACTCAGGGAACCGTAGCTCATCGCCGAGAACATGACGGGCATCGAAAGTTCTATCTGCGGGGGAAGATCGCATACGATCCTGCCGTTTTCGTCTTTTCTGATCTTATCCGGCTTTTTGCCCAGAGAGACCCGGGTCTCCATGGGTTCGCGAAGCGGATCGATAGACGGGTTCGTGACCTGGGAAGCATTTATAAGGAGGTTGTCCCAGTAGACCGGGAGCGGCTTCGGGTTGCCCATTGAAGACAGAAGCACGCCGCCGCTGGAGGCCTGTTTGTAGATCTCCGTGATCGTATCGTGCTGCCAGTTGGCATTTTCACGGAGCCTGCAGTCGGATTTGACTATCTTAAGGGCCCTGGTGGGGCAGAGGGAGACGCAGCGCTGGCAGTTGACGCATTTTGTCTCGTCGCTTATCATGGCTCCGCGTTCCGTACTGTACATGTGCACCTCATTTGCGCACTGGCGTTCGCAGACGCGGCACGCGATGCACCGGTTTTCGTTCCTAATGACTTCAAATTCAGGGAAGATGAAATCGACGCCCATCAATAAGCACCTTCTTTCACATTGACTATAACTGGTTCTCCGCCGGCCGGGGCCCATACGTTCTCGGCATCGGGCTCCATAGTGCGGATCGCAGCTTCCTCGCTGGCGATGAACACCTTGTCATCCTTCTCGCCGACTACCATTGAACGGAGCTTCAGCCTGTCGTTCAGCGCCATGAGCCCGCCGGTATACCCAAAGACGACAGAGAAGGGGCCAGTCACGAGGAGGCTCGGGAACATCTTCCGCAGAAAAGCGTACTGTTTTCTCGCGGCTTCATCGGTCTCCTGCTCAATGGTGCTCCAGAACGGGGCGGCTATGACGCTCGCCGCTTCCCTGAGGGTCAGACCCTGCCTGCGGATGAGATAATCCATTATATAGGTAATGACCTCGGTGTCTGTCTGCAGCGTGCATTTGTAGCCGAACATCTCGATGTACCTGCGGTTCGCGTCATACGAGGATATCTCGCCGTTGTGTACTATGGAGTAGTCGAGGAGGGTGAAGGGATGCGCGCCGCCCCACCAGCCGGGGGTGTTGGTGGGATAGCGTCCGTGGGCTGTCCAGGAGTACCCTTCATACTCATCCAGCCTGTAGAAGACGCCGACGTCCTCCGGAAAACCGACTGCCTTGAATGTGCCCATGTTCTTGCCGCTGGAGAACACATATGCGCCGTCCATCTCAGTGTTGATCTTCATAACCGTTCGCGCTACGAACTCTTTTTCATCCAGCTGCAGGTTCGCAAGCATGGATTTGAGCGGCGCGACGAAATAGCGCCAGATTATAGGCTCGTCTGTAATGGCGGGCATCTTGCGTGTCGGAATGAGCTCGGACTTGACGATCTCGAAATGCTCTTTGAGGAATATCTCGCATTCCTTCTGCACGGCGCGGTCATCAAAGAACAGATGCAGCGCGTAGAGATCCTTGTACTCGGGATAGATGCCGTAGCCTGCGAATCCGCCGCCCAGACCGTTTGAACGCTCGTGCATGGGGACCATCGACCTGATTATCGACTCGCCGGTCATCCTTTTCCCGTCCCTGGAAATCACAGCCGCGATCGCGCATCCTGAGGGGATGCGAACCTGACCCTCTTTAAACATTGGCTTCAGCTCCTTAGGACAGATAATAAAGAAAAGGCGTTCATCACCGTGCAGAAGATCTGTACGACAATGAACGCCTTTGCTCATTTGCCTGCATTATATGCCGTCCGAAACGGCTTGTCAACACTTTTTACATTATAATTTGCCTGTTATCTGCAAGCCGCGTGCAAAAACTTGCAAAAAAACTGTTGACATAGCGATGGAGAGGGTGTATATTGACATTCGTAAAGGCAAGGGCGTCTTTGAGTGATTACTTGGAGACGCCCTGTTTCTTTTCAGATACCGGGCAAACAGAAAACTGAAAAAGGCAAAGGCAAAGGCGTCTTTAGTGTTTGATCACATTAGCGTCTTTGCCTTTTCTTATTTCAACGGAGAAAAGGAGTTTTGAACGATGAGTACAGTATCTGATTATTTCGGCAGCCTGGTCTTCGACGACCGCGCAATGCGCAAAAGCCTCTCTTCCGACGTCTACGCTTCGCTCCGCAGGACGATCGACGAGGGCAGCGAGCTCGACATCGGCGTAGCCAACGCCGTGGCCGAAGCGATGAAGGAATGGGCGGTAGAGCGGGGCGCGACTCATTTTACTCACTGGTTCCAGCCCCTTACCGGTATTACCGCTGAAAAGCACGACAGCTTCATCACTCCGGCCCCTGACGGCAGCGTGATAATGGAATTCTCCGGGAAGGAGCTTATAAAGGGCGAACCCGACGCTTCGTCGTTCCCAAGCGGTGGCCTCCGGGCCACCTTCGAGGCGAGAGGCTACACGGCCTGGGACCCGACTTCCTACGCGTTCATTAAAGGAAAGACGCTTTGCATTCCCACCGCGTTCTGTTCTTACGGCGGTCCGGCCCTCGATAAAAAGACGCCGCTGCTCCGCTCCATGGAGGTCTTGAGCAAGCAGGCGCTGCGCATACTCCGCCTCTTCGGCAACGATACGGCCAAGCGTGTCGTATCCTCGGTCGGCCCGGAGCAGGAATACTTCCTCGTGACCAGGGAGATGTACGAGAAGCGCCCTGACCTGAGGTTCACAGGACGCACCCTGTTCGGCGCCAAGCCGCCGAAGGGCCAGGAACTGGACGACCACTATTTCGGCGTCATCAAGCCGGGCGTGACTGCGTATATGGAGGATCTGAACGAAGAGCTCTGGAAGCTGGGCATCCTGGCCAA
This sequence comes from uncultured Clostridia bacterium, assembly GCA_947306975.1. GTDB lineage: Bacteria > Bacillota > Clostridia > Oscillospirales > Oscillospiraceae > RGIG8048. Next base: position 25,649 of record CAMZHU010000002.1, read on the forward strand.
GACCGAGCACAACGAGGTCGCTCCCGCTCAGCATGAGCTGGCTCCCATATATACGACTACCAACGTGGCCACCGATCACAACCAGATAACCATGGAGATCATGCAGAAGGTGGCCGCAAAACACGGTCTCGTCTGTCTGCTGCATGAGAAACCGTTTGCGGGAGTCAACGGCAGCGGCAAGCATAACAACTGGTCAATCGCGACCGACAGCGGGCAGAACCTTCTGTCACCGGGAGAGACGCCCTATGAGAACGCACAGTTCCTGCTGTTCCTATGCGCCGTAATAAAGGCAGTGGACGACTATCAGGATCTTCTCAGAATCGCGGTCGCTACCGCAGGAAACGATCACCGCCTCGGCGCGAACGAGGCGCCGCCGGCCGTCATTTCCATGTTCCTGGGCGACGAGCTGAACGCGGTCCTCGAGGCTATCGAGACCGGAAAACCGTACAAGGGAGCAAAGAAGACGCAGATGAAGCTGGGCGTCGATGTTCTGCCGAAGTTCAACCGCGACACCACAGACCGTAACAGGACGTCTCCCTTCGCGTTCACGGGCAACAAGTTCGAGTTCCGTATGCTTGGTTCTTCCAACAGTATAGCGTGCGCCAATATAATGCTGAACGCAGCGGTCGCCGAGAGCCTGCGGATCTACGCAGACAGACTGGAGAAAGCGGAGAACTTCCAGACTGTGCTCCACGACATGATCAAGAAGACCATAAAAGACCACAAACGCATCATCTTCAACGGCAACGGCTACGACGATGCGTGGATAAAGGAAGCCACAGAGAAAAGAGGCCTTCTCAACTACCGCACCACCGCAGACTGCATGCCGCACCTTCTCGACAAGAAGAACAAGGATATGCTCATAAATCTCGGCGTCTTCACTGAGGAGGAGCTCAGATCCCGCTGCGATATCATGCTTGAGAATTACTGCAAGAGCGTAGTTATCGAGGCGAACACCATGGCGGACATGGCAAGGACACAGATCGTTCCGGCCATCGAAGCTTACGCATCCGACATTGCTAAGACTGCTTCCGCCAAAAAGGCGGTCGCTCCTGAGCTGGCGTGCGGATATGAAGCCGGCCTCGTCAGAAAGCTGTCACAGCTTATCGATGAGATCGACGAGAAGAGCGGCAAACTCGAGGACGCGGTGCTCGCGCTCGACGGAGCTGACGGAATAATTGAAGAGTCCGCGATGATCCGCGATACGGTACTGCCCGTAATGAGCGAGCTGCGCCTGCCATGCGACAAAGCGGAAGTGCTGACCGCGAAGAGCTACTGGCCGTTCCCGACGTATGCGGATCTGCTCTTCGGTGTTAAATGACGACAGGAGGTCGGGATAAATGACAGTTGAATTTTGGTTTCTGATCGGCGCAGCGCTGGTGTTTTGGATGCAGGCAGGCTTTGCGATGGTCGAGACGGGTTTTACACGTGCAAAGAACGCCGGCAACATCATCATGAAGAATCTCATGGATTTCTGCATCGGGACTGTGGTCTTTTCGATTCTGGGCTACGGGCTCATGATGGGCGAAGATATCTTCTTCGGGCTCCTGGGGAAACCTAATCTCGACCTTTTCACACATTTCAAGGAATTCATAGCGTCGCCGGCCGAGGGGTTCGCAGGTTCGAGCTATTTCGTATTCAACCTCGTATTCTGCGCTACTACGGCGACTATCGTATCCGGGTCTATGGCGGAGCGGACAAAGTTTTCCGCATACTGCGTATACTCAGCGGTCATATCCCTCGTTATCTACCCGATCGAGGCTCACTGGATCTGGGGCGGAGGCTGGCTCAGCCAGCTCGGTTTCCACGACTATGCCGGCTCATGCGCCATACACATGGTCGGCGGCATCGCCGCCTTGATCGGCGCCGCTGTACTGGGTCCGCGCATCGGTAAGTACAAGACAGACAGCGCCGGAAAGATCGTCAAGGTAAACGCGATACCCGGACATTCGCTCCCGCTGGGAGCCCTGGGCGTGTTCATCCTGTGGCTCGGATGGTATGGATTCAACGGTGCTGCGGCGACTTCAGCGTCTGAGCTCTCCAGCATATTCCTCACGACGACGATAGCTCCCGCCGTGGCCACCTGCACCACGATGATCTTCACTTGGATAAAGAACGGCAAGCCCGATGTCTCCATGTGCCTCAACGCATCGCTTGCAGGACTCGTCGGTATAACCGCCGGGTGTGACGCTCTCGATGCTTTCGGATCCGTCGTCGTAGGTATAGTTTCCGGCATACTGGTAGTCGTTGTAGTCGAAGTGCTCGACCTGAAGCTACATATAGATGACCCGGTCGGAGCTGTGGGCGTCCACTGCGCGAACGGCGTATGGGGAACTATAGCGGTCGGCCTTCTGGCAAACCCGAATGCGCCGGCGGGACTCAGCGGCCTGTTCTATACGGGCGATTTCAGACAGCTGGGACTGCAGCTAATCGGTTTCGTTACTGTTGCCGCTTGGAGCGGGATAACGATGTTCTGCTTCTTCAAGATACTGAAGAAGATCGATTTCCTCAGAGCAGATGCGGCTGACGAGCTCTCAGGTCTGGATATAAGCGAGCACGGCCTGCCCAGCGCATACGCGGACTTCATGCCTTCAGTCGACAAGTACGCGGAATTCGGATCCGGCGATCATATAGTTGCTGTGACAGGAACGACGCCCGTTGCTGAGGCTGTTCCCGTAAAGAGAGAACCGACCTTCGGCGAGCATAAATTCACGAAGATCGAGATAATCTTCAAGGAGGAAAAGCTCTACGCGCTCAAGGACGCCATGTCAAAACTTGGCATCACCGGCATGACCGTTTCCCATGTCATGGGCTACGGGATGCAGAAGGGGCATACTGAGTTCTACCGCGGCGTCGCTGTTGAGACCGACCTCCGCCCGAAGGTACAGGTGGATATCGTAGTTACGGCGATCCCGGTCAGGGACGTCATAGAAACAGCTAAAAGAGTCCTGTATACCGGTCATATCGGAGACGGAAAGATATTCGTATACGATGTGGAGAACGTCATTAAGGTGCGTACCGGCGAGGAGGGCTATGCGGCCCTGCAGGATGTTGAGTGATAAGGTGATATGACATGTGTTCAATTATCGGATACTGCGGCACCGTCGCTGACGCGGGGGCTTTCGATGCGGGCTTTGCCCGCACGAAGTCCCGCGGCCCCGATGACAGCCGCGTAATAGATACCGGGAGAGGCATCCTCGGCTTCCACCGGCTTTCGATCATGGGGCTGACGCCGTCAGGCATGCAGCCCTTTGAGCTTGACGGGAGCTGGGCCGTATGCAACGGCGAGCTTTACGGATTCGAGAAGGAGAGGGACGAACTCATAAAGAAGGGATATACCTTCAAGAGCGACAGCGACTGCGAGATACTGCTGCCACTGTACAGGGAGTACGGCACGGATATGTTCGCAATGCTGGACGCAGAGTTTGCCTGCATCATCTACGACGGGGAGACCGGGGGTTTTGTTGCTGCCCGCGACCCGATCGGAATCCGCCCGCTCTATTACGGGTACGATGGAAAAGGGACTATCGTGTTCGCCAGTGAGGCCAAGAACCTTGTGGGCATAGCAGACAGGATCATGCCGTTTCCGCCGGGATATTTTTACAAAGACGGCAGATTCGAGCGATACTGCGATATAACCGCGGTCGACGCGGTATCCGGCGACGACATAGAGACGGCGTGCGCAAAGATCCGGGAAAAGCTCACGGAGGGCGTGAAGAAACGCCTCATATCCGACGCAAAGGTAGGATTTCTGCTCTCCGGCGGGCTCGATTCCTCTCTGGTATGCGCCATAGCGGCCAAAGAGATCGACAGACCGATAGAGACCTTTGCAATAGGTATGGAAAAGGACGCTATCGACCTCAAATACGCCCGGCAGGTAGCCGATTTCATCGGGAGCCACCACACTGAAGTGTTCATGACGCCGGAAGAGGTCGTATCATCTCTTGAGGATGTCATCCATCTTCTGGGCACTTACGACATCACCACGATCCGCGCAAGTATGGGCATGTACCTTGTATGTAAGGCGATACACGAGCGGACGGATATCCGGGTGCTGCTCACAGGCGAGATCTCCGACGAGCTGTTCGGTTACAAATACACCGACTTCGCACCTTCGGCTGAAGCCTTCCAGAAGGAGGCTGTAAAACGCGTCAGCGAGCTCCACATGTACGATGTGCTGCGTGCGGACCGCTGTATATCCGTAAACTCCCTCGAAGCCCGGGTCCCTTTCGGAGACCTGGATTTCGTGAAGTACGTCATGAGCATTGATCCGGCTATGAAGATGAACAGTTACGGAAAGGGCAAGTACCTGCTGCGCCACGCGTTTGAAGGCACGGGGATCCTGCCCGACGAGATACTCTGGCGCGAAAAGGCGGCATTCTCCGACGCAGTCGGGCATTCCATGGTGGACGACCTTAAGGCTTTCGCTGAGACCAGGTACACTGACGAAGAGTTCGAGAAGCTCAAGATGAAGTACACACACGCCCGCCCCTTTACTAAGGAGTCGCTTCTGTACCGGGAGATATTCGAGAGATACTATCCGGGACAGGCGGAGATGGTGGCGGATTTCTGGATGCCGAACCGTTCGTGGGAGGGCTGCGACGTGGACGATCCGTCCGCGAGGGTCCTGTCGAACTACGGAGCCAGCGGAGAATAAGAGTCAACAGTATACGGAGGAATAAGTAATGTGCGGTATAGTCGGATTTACGGGTACACAGCCCGCTGCGCCGGTCCTTCTGGAAGGACTTAAGAAACTTGAATACAGGGGCTACGACTCTGCGGGGATAGCAGTGATGTCGGACGGCGTGATATCGGTCAGCAAGGTCACGGGACGCATCGCCAACCTTTGCGAGAAGACAAGGGACGGTGCGGAAGTGCCCGGCGCCGCCGGGGTGGGGCACACGAGATGGGCAACCCACGGGGCGCCTACCGAAGAAAACGCGCACCCCCATCTGAGCAACGACGGACGGTTCGCCGTAGTACACAACGGGATCATTGAGAACTACATCGCACTCCGGGAGGAGCTCATCAGGGACGGTTACCGTTTCGAGAGCGAAACAGATACTGAAGTCATCGTCCATCTTGTAGAGATGTACTACTCCGGCAGCGTCAGGGACGCCCTGATCAAGACTACGAACCGTCTGCGGGGATCATACGCGCTCGGCGTGATCTGTGCGGACGAGCCGGGGAAACTGTTCGCGGTCCGGGAGGCAAGCCCGCTCATCCTCGGCGTCGGAGTCGGTGAGAACTACTTCGCCTCTGACGTCACGGCCCTGGTCCCCTATACGAGGAACTGCATTTACATGGACGACGGAGAGTACGCGGAACTGTCGAGAGATTCCGTGAAGATCTTCGACTGCACAGGCCAGGAGATCGCAAAAGACGTCGTCCGCGTCACATGGGACGTTCAGGCCGCCGAAAAGGGCGGCTACGAGCATTTTATGCTCAAGGAGATCATGGAACAGCCCGCCGCCATAAAGGCCGCCACGGCTCCAAGGATAAAAAACGGTAAAGTCTTTTTCGAGGAGATGGATATAAGCGCGGAGCAGCTCAGGGATATAAGAAAGATCGTTATAACTGCCTGCGGCTCAGCGTATTACGCGGGATGCTCGGGAAGATACGCGATTGAAAAACTCTGCAGGATACCGGTGGAGGTGGAGCTGGCCAGCGAGCTGCGATACAACAACCCGCTGATCGACGGGCATACGCTTCTGATCGTCATATCCCAGTCCGGAGAGACGGCGGACACGATAGCGGCGATGAAGGAGTGCAAAGCCCGGGGCGCTAAGGCTCTCGCGATCGTGAACGTCGTGGGGAGCACGATAGCCAAACTCGCGGACTGGACCGCATACACATGGGCCGGGCCTGAGATAGCCGTGGCCACTACTAAGGGATACACGACCCAGCTTGCGGTCCTGTATCTCCTTTCTGTGTATTTCGCGGATAAACTGGGGTATATCGGTGACTGTTCCAAATACGTTTCTTCTCTGCGCGCGCTGCCGAGGCTCATACAGCAGGCGATAGATATGAACCCCGGCGTTGCACAGCTGGCGAAGAAGTATCATTCGAGCAGGTCCCTGTTCTTCATAGGCCGCAATACCGATTACGCTGTGGCGCTGGAAGGGGCGCTGAAGATGAAGGAGATATCGTACCTTCACGCCGAGGCGTACGCTGCCGGCGAACTGAAGCACGGTACGATCGCCCTCATAGAGGAACACACTCCGGTCGTCGCGCTGTGCTGCAACCCGGCGATAATGGAGAAGACGCTGAGCAACATAGTCGAGGTGAAGGCAAGGGGAGCGGAGGTCCTGGCGCTGACATTCAGGGACAACCAGAAGATACTCTCTGTCGCCGACGACTTGCTGTTCATACCGAAGGTCGACGCGCTCTTCTCCGCCGCAGTGGAGATAATTCCGCTCCAGATCCTCGCCTACTTCGTGGCGAAGGAGAACGGCTGCGATATCGACAAGCCCAAAAATCTGGCGAAGTCGGTCACTGTTGAATAAATATGTACATATTCGCAATAAAGGTATATAAGGTACAGACATGAACAAAGGCGAGCTCCTTTATGAGGGGAAGGCTAAGAAGGTCTATATGACTGACGACCCCGGCCTTCTCATCGTTTCTTACAAGGACGACGCAACGGCCTTCAACGGTCTCAAGCGCGGGACGATCCAGGGGAAAGGCGTGATCAATAACAGGATGAGCAATCTGCTCATGAAACGGCTGGAGGAGAAGGGCATCCCGACCCATCTGGTTGAAGAATTAAGCGAGCGCGACACCCTCGTAAAGAGAGTATCGATCGTGCCGCTTGAAGTGATCGTCAGAAACATCTCAGCCGGCTCGTTCTCAAAACGTTACGGCGTGGAAGAGGGAATAGTCTTCGAGGCCCCTACCATTGAGATATCGTACAAGAACGATGAACTGGGAGATCCGCTGCTGAACCATTACCATGCCCTGGCGCTTAAGCTGGCGAGCGAGAAGGAGCTCGAGACCATAAAAGAATACTCTTTCCGCATAAACGACGAGCTGAAGTGCTTCTGGAGCGGCTGCGGCGTTACGCTGGTCGACTTCAAACTCGAGTTCGGAAGGCTCCCCGACGGGACCATCGTCCTGGCTGATGAGATCAGCCCGGATACATGCCGGCTATGGGACAGCGCCACGGGCAAGAAGCTCGACAAGGACCGCTTCCGCCGTGATCTGGGCGGCGTCGAGGACGCCTATCAGGAGATCATGCAGCGGCTGAAGGCCAACATATAAAGGGGGTAGATCGTGATGAACAGCGCTATCGTCGGCATCAACTGGGGCGACGAGGGCAAAGGCCGTATGGTCGATCTGCTCACCGAGAGCTACGACGTCGTCGTCCGGTATCAGGGGGGCGGCAACGCAGGTCATACCGTTATAAACGAGAGGGGCAGATTCGCACTGCATCTGCTCCCCTCCGGCATATTCAGGGATGGCGTTGTGAACATACTCGGAAACGGCGTCGCTCTTGATCCCGAGAATCTCTGGAAGGAGATTCAGGAAGTCTCATCCAAAGGCGTATCCGTCACGCCGGAGAACCTGAAGATCAGCGACAGGGCTTCTCTGCTCATGCCATGGCACAGGGATCTTGACGAACTCGAGGAGCTTCGTCTTGCGGACAAGAAGTACGGATCGACGAAGCAGGGCATAGCGCCTTTTTATTCCGACAAATACCAGAAGAAGACGGTCCTGGCAGGGGAACTCCGCGACGGAAATGCTGTAAGAGAGCGCCTGAAAGGTTTACTGGAATGGAAGAACCTCACTCTGACGAAGGTCTACGGAGCTGAACCGTACACCATGCAGAAACTGGAGCAGTGGCTACGTGATTACTGCGACATGATACTGCCGTTCGTATGCGATACCGGTACGTTCCTTAAAGAAGCGCAGAAGGACAATAAGAGCATCCTTCTGGAGGCTCAGCTGGGCGCACTCCGAGATCTTGACTACGGAATATATCCTTACACCACGTCTTCCAACACGACGGCAGCATATGCACCTATAGGCGCCGGACTGCCCTCCCTGAGGATCGACGACGTCGTCGGTGTCGTCAAGGCATACTCCACATGTGTCGGAGAGGGCCCGTTCGTCTGCGAGATGTCCGGACCCGAGGCGGACAGGCTCCGCGAGGCGGGTTCGGAATACGGCGCAAAGACGGGAAGACCGCGCAGGGTCGGACCTATAGATATAGTTGCGACCAGATACGGCGTTGAAGTACAGGGAGCCACCCGGATCGCACTCACGAAACTGGACGTGCTGAGCTATATGGAAAAGATACCCGTTTGCGTCCGCTACCGCATCGGCGGCAGGGAAACGGACAGCTTCCCGTTCCCGACGGAGCTCGACAGCGCAGAGCCGGTTGTCGAGTATCTCAACGGCTGGAACTGCGACATCTCCGGTGCGCGGCGTTGGGAGGATCTGCCCGTAGCTGCGAAGGAATACGTAACTTTTGTTGAAAAAACGATCGGCTGCCCGGTAGCCTACGTTTCTGTAGGTCCGGAGCGAGAAAAGGTCATAAGGAGATAAACAGATGACGAACAGATATGAATCACCGCTCTCTTCGCGGTACGCATCAGATTATATGCTCGGGCTGTTCTCATCCGACACCAGGTTCCGCACATGGCGAAGACTGTGGACGGCCCTTGCCCGTGCGGAAATGGAGCTCGGGCTGCCTGTAACGCAGCAGCAGGTGGATGAACTGGGAGCGCATATCACGGATATCGACTACGATCTCGTGCGTGAAAGAGAGAAGGAGGTACGCCATGACGTAATGGCGCACGTCTACGCCTACGGGAAGGCGGCGCCTTCAGCGGCAGGCATCATCCATCTCGGCGCTACGAGCTGTTATGTGACCGACAACGCCGACCTCATAATCTACAGAGACGCTCTTGCCCATATCAGGGGAGAACTGCTCTCAGTGCTTGCAAACCTCACGGAGTTTGCCGAAAGATACAAAGCAACGCCGACTCTAGGATACACACACTATCAGCCGGCGCAGCCCGTCACGGTGGGAAAACGCGCTTCGCTGTGGATGCAGGACCTGCTCTCCGACCTTGGGGAGCTGGATTTTGCCGCAGCTAACATAAAATTCCTGGGATGCCGCGGAACGACAGGCACCGAGGCGAGTTTTGTGGAACTTTTCGACGGAGACGTCTCGAAGATCGATGAGATGAACAGGATGATCGCCGAAGAATTCGGCTTTTCCGAGTGCTTCGACGTCTGCGGACAGACTTATCCGAGAAAGGTGGACAGCCGTATACTGAACGCTCTGTCCTCGATAGCTCAGAGCCTTTACAGGATGGCCAACGATATACGTCTAATGCAGCACGACAGGCAGATAGAGGAACCTTTCGAGAAGAATCAGATCGGTTCTTCCGCGATGGCATACAAACGCAATCCGATGCGCTGCGAGAGGATATGCTCCCTTTCGAGATATCTGATGGCCGACGCTGCCAACGCCCCGATGACGGCTTCCGTCCAGTGGCTAGAACGCACGCTCGACGACTCCGCCAACCGCAGGATATCACTTCCGGAAGGATTCCTCTGCGCAGACGCGATACTGCGTCTCGCCCGGAACATAACGGACGGCCTTCATGTTAACGAGAAGATCATCGACAGGACCCTTCGAGAGTATCTGCCCTTTATCGCGACCGAGAATCTTCTTATGGAAGCGGTGAAACGCGGCGGAGACAGACAGCAGCTCCACGAGATCATCAGGCGGTGCTCCATGGAGGCGGCCGCCGTCATGAAAGAGGGCGGGGAATGCGACCTTCTCGCGCGCCTGTCGGCAGAGCCGGGCTTCGGGCTGTCGGAGTCGGAGATGAAAGATATCCTCGACCCTAAGCTGTATATAGGCAGATGCCCCGAACAGGTCGACAGGTTCCTGGAGAAAGTCCGGCCGCTCCTCGCGGGGGCCGATACGGAGCCGGCTGAGATCAATCTGTAGGGGGCTGAGTCATGGAAAAGATCCTGGTGCTGGATTTCGGCGGGCAGTATGACCAGCTCATAGCCCGCAGAGTAAGAGACCAGCATATTTACGCTGAGATAAAGCCGTACAGCGCCATATCTCTGCCTGAAATAAAGGACGCAGGATATGCCGGGATCATCTTCACGGGAGGTCCCAACAGCGTATACGACAGCGATTCTCCCCATTACGACCCGGCGATACTTGACGCGGGCATCCCGATACTTGGCATATGCTACGGAGATCAGCTCATGGCGTATATGGCGGGCGGGACAGTATCGTCCGCCGAGGACTCCAGCGAGTACGGAAAGACGGTCGTGAACGTCACCGGGGATGCACTTTTCGCCGGGGTGCCGGAAGAGAGCGTCTGCTGGATGAGCCATACGGATTACATCAGCGCCACACCTCGCGATTTCAGAACGACAGCGCGCACTGCCAGCTGCCCCTGCGCGGCTATGTGCGACGAAGGGCGGAAGCTGTACGGTGTCCAGTTCCATCCGGAGGTGACCCACACCGAGTACGGGACGCAGATACTCCGGAATTTCCTCTACGGTATCTGCGGATGCACCGGAGACTGGAGCGTTGAGGATTACGCAGAAAGGACGATAGAGGAATACAGAGTTAAGCTAAGCGGCAAAAAGGTGCTGCTGGCTCTTTCGGGCGGCGTGGATTCTTCCGTCGCCGCGGCTCTCCTCAGCCGCGCGATAGGCAGCGACCTCACCTGCGTTTTTGTCGATCACGGACTGCTCCGCAAGGACGAGGGAGACATGGTCGAGAGAACGTTCGGGAGCGGTTACGGTCTCAACTTCGTGCGCGTGAACGCTCAGGAGAGGTTCATCTCGAAGCTGGCGGGCGTCACCGAGCCCGAGAAAAAGAGAAAGATCATCGGGGAGGAGTTCATACGCGTATTCGAGGATGAGGCGAAAAAACTCGGTCGCATCGACGTGCTCGCACAGGGTACGATCTATCCCGATGTCATCGAGAGCGGAAAGGGAGACTCCGCTATTATAAAGAGCCATCACAACGTGGGAGGCCTGCCGGACGTCATCTCCTTCGAATCCATAGCGGAGCCTCTCAGGGACCTGTTCAAGGATGAGGTCAGGAAAGTCGGCACGATGCTGGGAATCCCGCACGAGCTCGTGTGGAGACAGCCGTTCCCGGGGCCCGGACTTGCGGTCCGGGTGATGGGGGAAGTCACCGCCGAAAAGCTCTCCGTCCTCAGGGAAGCGGACGCCATATTCCGCGAAGAGGTAGGGAAGCTGGGACTTGAAAACGCTCCTGACCAGTATTTCGCGGTACTTACAGACACCCGAAGCGTAGGCGTCATGGGCGACGCCAGGACATACGGTTATGTGGTCGCTCTCCGAGCCGTCACCACCGACGATTTCATGACGGCTGAATGGACCAAACTTCCGTTGGAGGTGCTTGAACGCGCCAGCGGCAGGATCACGAACGAAGTACACGGAGTTTCACGTGTCGTTTATGATATTTCATCCAAGCCTCCGGCAACGGTGGAGTGGGAGTGAGGGGGAAAGAACATGACGAAGTACATCTTTGTGACAGGCGGCGTCGTATCCGGACTCGGCAAAGGGATTACAGCGGCGTCGCTCGGAAGGCTCCTCAAGGCGCGGGGCCTCAAAGTCGCCGCGCAGAAGCTCGATCCGTACATCAACGTCGACCCGGGCACGATGAGCCCGTAT
>CAMZHU010000003.1 GCA_947306975.1 uncultured Clostridia bacterium
AAGCACGAAGGCGATGTCCTCGAGCGCGATTTCCACATCCATGTCGACCTCATCACCAACCATTTCGGCTGGCGTCTCAAATCATTCATCCTGTTCCTTGGAAGGATACTATGTACCGTTACTTACGGATTTGCAGCTTATCTTTTTATAGCCAAGATCAACGACGCTACGAAATACTTCAAGGTAACCGACCTGTATCATATCCCCTATCAGTATATCTATTGGATATTCCTCGTGCTCCTTGCCATTTCGGCGGTCGTCTTCCTTTGGCAGACGATCATATACCTCATCGGGATCTTTGTTAATTTTGACAAAGCCGATCCCAAGCCTGTGGCTGCCGAGACCGCCGACGTCACGGAGGGTGCATGATCATGTCTGGTTTTAAAGAATTGAAAGGGGGAAACACGCTATGACAGGCTTGACCGTAGGCATCCTCTCTATCGTCGTATTTCTGATACTTCTTTTCTTGGACGTTCCCGTTCATGTGGGAATGATGATTTGCGGCGTCGTTTTCTCGATTTTCCTCGTAAGGACTCCGAAATCCGCTATTACTTTCCTGAGCGAAGCATTCTTCAGCTCGTTCACCAGTTATACCACTTCCGTCATGCCGATGTTCCTGCTGATGGGAAGCCTTGCAGCCGAGTCCCGGCTCGGCGATGACCTGTTTGACTGCTTTGCCGCCGTCATAGGCCACAGGAGAGGCGGCCTCGCCAGCGCGACCATGGTCGCATGCGCTGTGTTCGGAGCCATCTGCGGCTCCGCTGCCGCGACGACTGCTCTTATGTCCCGCGTCGCTTATCCGCAGATGAAAAAATACAACTATAAGGAGACCCTGTCCTGCGGCGGCATTTCCGCCGGCTCGGCACTCTCCATACTTATTCCGCCCAGCATGTCCCTTATCATGTACGGTCTGACGGCTGAGGCGTCCATAAGCAAGTTGCTCATGGGCGGCATCCTCACCGGCGTCGTTCTGATGATCGTCTTTATAATCGTCGTAAAGATCTGGACGATCATTGATCCTCATGTCGCACCGGCAAGCCGCAAATGCACCGGCAAAGAACGCTGGCGCGCTATCAGGCAGGGCGGCATCATAGAGATATTCATCGTCTTTGCTCTTTCAATGGGCGGCATGTTCGCTGGCTGGTTCACTCCCACCGAAGCCGGCGTCGTCGGCGTTGCGGGCATGTTCATAGTTTCGCTCATATTCAAGCGTTTCAGCTTCAAGGTGCTGTGGAACGCGGTTCTCGATACCCTTGTCATGTCTGGCATGATGTACGTCATGATGGTCGGCGCGACCTGCTTCGGCAAGCTGTTCACCATCTCCGGCATACCGACGGCTATCGGAAACCTGGCAGCGAGCGCGCATCTGTCCAGCTTCGGTATCGTTATGATGATCACTCTCGTCTATCTGATACTCGGCTGCTTCATCGACTCCGTTCCGCTCGTGCTCCTCATGACCCCGATCTTCCTTCCCGTCGTAGAGATGGCCGGTTTCGATGCCATCTGGTTCGGCTGCTATGTCGTTGTCGTCATCAGCCTCGGCTCAGTCACTCCCCCTGTCGGCATGGCCTGCTATACCTGCGCAGGCATCGTACGGGAGGTGGCGGTAACGAAGATCTTCAAGGGTGCCATACCGTTCGACATAGGCTTCGTCGTGATGTGCATCCTGCTCGCACTCTTCCCGCAGATAGCCACATGGCTGCCGTCCCTTGTAATGGGCTGACCGCAGCATAAGTACTAATCTGCCAACTTAATGACTCTGATTTTGAAAGGAGAAGCCGGCAGCAGAATAACGATCCCTGCTGCCGGCTGATTTGCGTATGAAATATCCTCATGTGTTCTCGCCGATCAAACTCGGCGGCATCTATTACAAGAACCGTATCTTCGCGGCGCCCAACGGCTTCCACCACCTGACCAGCGACCGCGCACCCACTCCGGAAGAGATCGCCTTCTTTGAGCGCAAGGCCATCGGCGGCTTCGCTTCCGTCACCATCGGCGAGTGCTGCGTCGACTCTGAACGCGGACTTGCTCATCCGCACATGTTCCAGCTCGACAACCCCCTCGCCTACTCCCGGTTCGGCGCTTATACCCGCGCCATAGAGCGTCACGGCGCCGTGCCGTCCGTCGAACTCCAGCACTGCGGTATCTTTGCCCACTACATCTATGAGACCGGCAGAAAACTCTACGGTCCTTCTGAAATGTTCATCCCCGATGAACACAAGATCAACAACGACGGTGGCGACGTCTATCACTCTGAAGACGGTATGCGCCACATCTATGAGATGACCGAAGAGGACATCTACCGCATGATCGACAAATTCGCGAAAGCGGCTGCGTTCTCGCAGCGCTGCGGCTGCGGCTCCGTCATGATCCACGGCGGCCATGGCTGGGGCGTTTCCCAGTTCATCTCTCCCCGCTGGAACAAGCGTACCGACCGCTGGGGCGGAAGCCTCGAGAACCGCATGAGACTGCCTATCGCCATCTGCGACGAGATCCGCAAGCGCTGCGGCAAGAAGTTCGTCATCGAGTACCGCATGAGCGTCAACGAGTATCTCCCGGACGGTTACGGCATGGATGAGGGCATCGAGATCGCAAAGCTGCTCGACGGAAAGGTAGACCTTCTCAACGTCTCCTGCGGCGACCACGAGAGCCAGGAAGCCAATGTCCACACTCACCCGACAATGTTCGTTCCTGACGGTGTGAACGTATGGCTCGCCACAGAGGTCAAGAAGTACGTCGAAACCCCCGTCTCCTGCGTCGGCGGTCTCTGCGAGCCCGAGATGCTCGAAGAGATCATCGCCACTAAGAAGGCCGACGTCGTTCAGATCGGTCATCAGTCTCTTGCTGACCCCGACCTTCCGATCAAGGCCCGTCTCGGCAAGGAAGACGAGATCAATCTCTGCCTGCGCTGCAACAACTGCAACAGCTACGGTTTCCTGTACCGTCAGAGATCCTGCACCATCAACCCCGAACTCGGCTTTGAGTTCGACCTCAAGAATGATGCACCCCCGAAGTTCAAGAAGAAGGTCCTCGTCATCGGCGGCGGCATGGGCGGTATGCAGGCTGCTCTTACCTGCGCTCAGCGCGGCCACGAAGTTATCCTCTGCGAGAAGGAAGCACAGCTCGGCGGCATCCTACGCTGCGAAGACAAGGTCCCGTTCAAGAAGCGTCTTGCCGCTTATATGGACCGTCAGGAGCTCCTTCTGAACCGTGCCGGCGTCGAGATCCGCAAGAACGTCACTGTAACGCCCGAATACGCCAAAATAATCGGCGCTGATGCAATAGTAGTCGCTCTCGGCGCGACTCCGATAAAGCCCCCTATCCCGGGCATCGACGGCAAGAATGTAATGAGCGCTGAATACGCTTATGTACATCCTGAAGAAGTCGGTGAAAACGTCGTCATCCTCGGCGGCGGTCTCGTCGGGACCGAGCTCGGCATCTACCTTGCCATGCTCGACAAGAAGCCGAAGGTCATAGAGATGATGCCCCAGATGAACAACGGCGGCAACGCCGGTCAGCAGAACGCCATCGAGGTCGAGATGAGACATCGCGGTGTCACCCTTGACTGCAACACGAAGGCTCTTGAGATCACCGACAAGGGCGTCCGCTGCGAGAATCCCGACGGCGAGATTTTCTATGATGCTGACACCGTCATCTACGCCGTCGGTCTGAAGCCCCGCTTCGAAGAGGCCAACGCCTTCTATGACTGTGCTCCGGACTTCCACCAGATCGGCGACTGCGTCGCTGCAAAGAACGTACAGTGCGCAACGATGGCAGGCTTTACAGCCGCAAGAATGATCGGCAGACTGTAAGCGTAATCACTATCGATCCGTCCGGGCTCATCAGTAGCCCGGACGGGTTTTTTAAAGGAGCATTTCAAATGTACACTCTCAAATATCCGCATCTTTTCTCTCCCATAAAACTCGGCGGCATCTACTACAAAAACCGTCTTTTCGCCGCCCCCAACGGGTTCCACCATCTGACCAGCGACCGCGCCCCGACGCCGGAGGAGATCGCCTTCTTTGAACGCAAAGCCATCGGTGGATTCGCGCAGGTCACCATAGGCGAGTGCTGCGTCGATTCCGAGCGCGGACTTGCCCACCCGCATCAGTTCCAGCTCGACAACCCGCTCGCCTACTCACGCTTCGGCGCTTATACCCGCGCAATAGAGCGTCACGGCGCGGTGCCGTCTGTACAGCTTCAGCACTGCGGCATATTCTCACACTACATATATGAACACGGCGGAAAGCTGCTTGGACCGTCAGAGCTCTTCATTCCCGACGAGCATCGCGTAAACAGCGACGGCGACGAGGTCTTCCATCCGGAGGACGGGCTGCGACACGTATATGAGATGACCGAAGAGGACATCTACCGTATGATCGACAAGTTCGCAAAGGCTGCTGCCTTCGCCCAGCAATGCGGCTGCGGTTCCGTCATGGTACATGCGGGACACGGCTGGGGCATTGCGCAGTTCCTCTCGCCGCGTTTCAACAAGCGCACCGACCGTTGGGGCGGCAGCCTTGAAAACCGCATGAGGCTCCTTCTGGCCGTCATCGAGGAGATTCGCAAGCGTTGCGGCAAGAAGCTCGTCATCGAGGTCCGTATGAGCGCCGACGAATACATGCCGCCTGATGGCTACGACATCTCCACAGGCATAGAGATCGCCAAGATGCTCGACGGCAAGGTCGATTTAATAAACGTCTCCTGCGGCGACCATGAGAGCCGCGAGTCGGCATGCCGCGCATTCCCGACTATGTTCGTCCCGGATGGCGTGAACGTACATCTGGCGACGGAGATAAAGCAGTTCGTAAATACACCCGTCTCCACGGTCGGCGGTCTCTGTGAGCCCGAAATGCTGGAAGAGATCATCGCGAGCGGCAAAGCGGATATCGTACAGATCGGTCACCAGTCGCTCGCAGACCCGGACATGCCCCTCAAGGCACGTCTCGGCAAGGAGGACGAGATCAATCTCTGTCTCCGCTGCAACAACTGCAACAGCTATGGTTTCGTCTACCGTCAGAGATCCTGTACGATAAACCCCGAGCTCGGATTTGAGTTCGATCTCAAGAACGACGCTCCCCCTAAGCGCAAATGCCGTGTGCTCGTTATCGGAGGCGGTATGGGCGGAATGCAGGCGGCTCTCACCTGCGCGCAGCGCGGTCATGAGGTCATCCTCTGTGAGAAAGAAGCACAGCTCGGCGGTATCCTCCGCTGCGAAGACAAGGTACCGTTCAAAAAGCGTCTCGCCGCTTATATGGACCGTCAGGAACTGCTTCTTAACCGCGCCGGTGTAGAGATCCGCAAGAACGTCACGGTAACTCCTGAATATGCTAAGACGATCGGCGCAGACGCCATAGTTGCAGCTCTTGGCGCGACTCCGATAAAGCCCCCTATCCCGGGTATCGATGGCAAGAACGTCCTCAGTTCCGACTACGCCTATGTACACCCTGAAGAAGTCGGAGAGAATGTCGTCATACTTGGCGGCGGCCTCGTCGGCACAGAACTCAGCATCTATCTCTCCATGCTCGGAAAGAAAGCTACCGTCATCGAGATGCTTCCCCAGATGAACGACGGTGGCAACGCAGGCCAGCAGAATGCCGTTCAGGTCGAAATGCAGCGTCTCGGCGCGAAGCTTGACTGCAATACTAAAGCTCTCGAGATCACGGACAAGGGACTGCGTGCCGAAAACCCGGACGGCGAGATCTTCTATGAAGCTGACACCGTCATCTACGCTGTCGGTCTGAAGCCCCGTTTCGAAGAAGCTAACGCCTTTTATGACTGCGCTCCCGATTTCCATCAGATCGGCGACTGCGTCGCGGCGAAGAATATCCAGTGTGCAACGATGGCAGGTTTCACGGCAGCCAGAATGATCGGCAAAGTCTGATAATCACAAAACAAGAAGAATCGGTGCTCTTTGACGGAGCACCGATTTTTCTTGTAATGCCTGCAAAACAGTGATAAAATGTAATAAATTGTTTAATATCAATACTGTTAGTCTATCCGCAGAGAAAGGAACCCGCACATGAAGATCAAGATATCTGCCGACAGCACATGCGATCTCCCTTCCGAGATCATTGAAAGATATAATATAAGCATCATCCCGCTGTATATAATCAAGGACGGTCAGGCATACAAGGATGGGCTGGAGATAACCCCGGATGAGATCTTCCAGTACGTCGACAGCGGCGCCGGTATCTGCAGCACTTCTGCCGTCAATATATCCGATTACCACGACTGCTTTTCCGAGTACCTGAAAGAGTATGACGCCGTCATACACATAAATATCAGCAGCAAGTTCTCTGTATGCAACCAGAACGCGCTTGCAGCTGCGGAGGATTTCGAAAACGTATATGTGGTGAACTCCTACAACCTCTCGACCGGCAGCGGGCATCTTGCCATCGACGCAGCGCAGATGGCTGAGGCTGGGATGGATCCGAAGGATATCTATGACCGTCTGAACGAAAACGCAAAGAAGCTGGAAGTCAGTTTTGTAATCGATACGCTTAAGTACCTCCGCAAGGGCGGCCGATGCTCGGCCCTGGCAGCTCTCGGCGCAAATGTTCTGAAACTCAAGCCCTGCATCGAGGTCAAAGACGGCGCTATGGGCGTGGGCAAAAAATACCGCGGAAACTTCGATAAGGTGATCATACAGTACGTTCACGACCGGCTCGCCGGCAGGACGGATATCGACCCCCGAAGGATCTTCATCACCAATACGACGCATGTGTCCAAAGACATCATCAAAGCGGTGCGCGACGAGATAAACGCATGCCAAAAGTTCGATGAAATCTGCGAATCGTACGCCGGCTGCACTATATCCAACCACTGCGGTACGGTCTGCCTGGGCATTCTCTTCTTTACTAAATAACGGACGCTCAAGACAGGAGCACGCCATAAAGAAACCAACCGGGAAGCAATTGTGCTTCCCGGTTTCTGTATCCTTATGTCCGGTCTCAGCCGATGTTTTCGGCGATTTCGGTCAGTTTGCGGATCCTGTGATTTAGACAGGATTTCGTTATGGGCGGCGTATGCGCCGCTGCGAGTTCCGACATGCTGTACTCGGGATTCTCCAGACGCAGCATTGCCGTCTCCCTCAGACGTTCAGGCAGGCTCTCGATACCGCTGTTCTGTCCGATCTTCCGTATGGCTTCCAGCTGCCTCTGGGCCGCATCGACGCTTTTCAGTACGTTCGCAGTGTCGCAGTTGACCTTCCGGTTCACGCTGTTTGTCATTTCCTTCTCTATCTTTGCGGACATAACGTTCATTGCGGACACAGGCGCTCCGAGAGTCGTGAGCATATCCGCAATGGCTTCGCTCTGTTTGAAGTAGACTATATAGTTTCCTCCGCGGGATGTGCTTTTGGGCTCAAACCCCATGTCGAGCAGCATCGGAAATATCTCGCGGCTGACATTATAGTGGTCGGTCACGAGTTCCAGATGATACCTTTTCATGGGATCGGTCACAGAGCCGCCGGCAAGGAACGCCCCTTTGATAAAGCTCACCCTGCAGCAATCCTCTTCCAGGACGCTGAGGTTTATATGGTGCGCCACAAGACTCGACCCTCCATATCCGTAGGTGTCGAAAACGCGCGCCAGTTTCTCCGGATCATTCATCGCGAACGTGACCTTGCCACGTTGTTCCGATACGTCGGGCAGAATGTCAAAGGTGATCCCAAATGCGCGTCTGAACAATCTCGGCAGTGCTCCGGCAAATTCACGGCTCTCTGTGATTATCCTGATCTCCTTAGAGGAAAAAGTATTGCAGTAAAGCAGTATTCCGTAGCACATGGCCACGCTGCAGCACTTCCTGTTGGTAAGCTCTCTGCAGATCTCCTCTTTTACACTGGATGAAAACGACACGCCGAAACACCTCCTCCCGGCGCCGTTCCAATGATCACTTATCTATATCCCTGTGAAAACATTCCGCAGGGTATCCGAGTTCGTCCGCGATAGTCTTCACAGCCTCGGCAATTGCCACAGACCGGTGACGTCCGCCCGTACATCCGACGGCTATAACGAGGCACCGCTTTCCCTCCTCGACATATCCCGGCAGCAAAAACGCAATCAGAGGGGCAAGTTTATCAAGAAACGTGTCTGCCTGTCCGGATGAGAACACGTAATCGCGGACGGCGGCGTCTTGACCCGTTCCTTCCTTAAGTTCCGGCACATAATACGGATTCGGCAAAAAGCGTGCGTCCAGTACTATGTCTGCATCGATCGGAATACCGTATTTGTATCCAAAAGAAACTATATTGACCGTTATCGGCTGTTTGTCATGCCTGTCTGAAAACAGCTTGTATATACGTCTCTGCAGCTGTCCGAGCGTAAGGTCGCTGGTATCAACAATATAGTCGGCGCGCTGTTTTACCGGCGCCATCATAGCGATTTCCCGTTCTACGGTCCCGGCAAGATCGGCCCCCTCAGCGGACAGCGGATGCCGGCGTCTCGTCTCTTTATACCGCTTGACGATCGTCTCAACACTGGCCTCCACGAACAGTATACGCGGCGCGCAGCCCATCTGGCCAAGATCGTCGCATACCTTGAACAGTTCACCGAAATCCTTGATCGTGCGGATATCCGTCACCAGTGCCACATGCTCGTAGCGTCCTCGGGAAGCGATACACAGTTCGGCAAATTTAGGCATAAGCGCAACAGGCATGTTATCCACGCAGTAATAGTCCAGATCCTCGAGTATGCCCGCGACCCGGCTCTTTCCCGCGCCTGACAGTCCCGAAATGATCAGTATGTCCATCAATACCGTCCCCTTCCGGTCATTCGGTGCCCCATCTGCGCCGGATGATCTTAACCTCTGGTTCCAGTTCTGCGCCGTATTCCCTGAAAACACGCTCCTGAACTATCTCTATAAGGCGCATCACATCGTCGAACGACGCGCCGCCTTTGTTCACTATGAATCCGGCGTGTTTGGGAGACACCTGGGCGCCGCCTACCGAACACCCTTTCAGTCCCGCACCGTCGATCATGGCAGCGGCATACCCGCCCTTGGGCCGCTTGAAAGTGCTGCCTGCGCTGGGCATATCCAGCGGCTGACTTGCTCTGCGTTTTTCCGAGAGCTCATCCATCCGCGCCTTTACCGCGTCTGCGTCGCCCCGTTCAAGACTTATTACTGAAGAAAGTATCACTGAATCAGTATCTGAAAACACGCTGTGTCTGTATGAGAAGTCATGTTCTTCTTTCCTGACCTCATACACGCCCCGTTCCGGGTCGAAGGCAAGCGTCGACGTGACGACGTCCTTCATCTCTCCGCCGTATGCTCCCGCGTCCATGGATACGGCTCCGCCCAGGGTTCCCGGTATACCGTGGGCGAATTCAAAGCCCGTAAGCCCGTTCTGCAGGGCGAATACCGCAAGACGCGAGAGGAGGATCCCGGCGGGCGCAGTTATCTCCGCATCGCCCGACAGATGAGCGTTGTCGTCCCCGCACATCGTCTTTATAACGGGAAACTCCAATTCTCCGTCCTCTATGAGCAGATTCGTGCCGTTGCCCGTGACCAGCGGCCGCACGCCCAAGTCGCTTAGCGCGGCGCAGAGCTCCGCCAGCGTCTCCGGTCTCTCGGGGACGAACATGACGGGCGCTTCACCGCCGATACGGAACGAGGTGTGTTCCTTCATGGGAACGCCCTCGAGCACGCGGGCATCGGGAACACGCCTGCGGATATCACTGATAAGAGAACCAAATCCTCTCATTTACTGATCCTTATCCTCCGGCTCTTCAAAGTGGTTGTTGATCTGGTCCGCCAGCTCCTGAGCAGCGTTGAATCCCATCATCTTCTGTCTGTAGTTCATGGCGGCAACTTCGATGATGATGGCTATGTTTCTGCCGGGCCTTACAGGCACGGTATAAGATACCACATCGACGCCGAGGATGTTCTCATAACTCTCGTTTATTCCGAGGCGATCGAAAACGACGCCCTCCTCCCAGTTTTCGAGTTTTACTATGAGATCTATATCCTGCGACATCTTGACGGCGCCTATGCCGAACGTACGGCGTACGTCTATGACTCCGATTCCTCGGAGCTCCACATAGTATTTTATGAGATCCGGAGCCGAGCCTTCCAGTTTGTCCACGTCAACGCGCTTTATTTCTACCGCGTCGTCCGCTATGAGCCTATGGCCCCGCTTGAGGAGTTCTATGGCCGTCTCGCTCTTGCCTATGCCGCTCTCACCGAGGATGAAAACACCGGTGCCGTAGACTTCCACCAGAACACCGTGCCTGGTTATACGGGGCGCCATGGCGACCGTGAGGAGCCTTATTGCCTCCGCAATGACCTGCTGCGGGTCACGGGTATCGCTCAGAACGGTGACGTCGTACTTCTCCGCAGCGGAGATTAGTTCCGGTCCGGGATCTCTGCCGTGGCAGATAATGATCACAGGGATGCCTTTCGAGAACAGTTCGTCCCACTTCTGTTTTCTGACCTCGTACGGGAAGGAAAGCATGTAGGCAAACTCTATGCCTCCTATTATCTGGATGCGGTCCGCAAAAAAGTAGTTGTAGTAGCCGGTGAGCTGCAGACCGGGTCTGTGCACATCGGCGTTCTTCAGGCGTTTCGTTTCGTAATCCGTGGACCGGTACAGGATTTTGAGCTTCATCTCGTCTACGAGATAGCTCAGTTTCACGGTCTTGTAGTCATCCATATGCTCCGCCTCCGAAAAAATTAATCATGGAACCATGCTTTATATATCATTATACATAGTAATTTTATCTAAAAGTGCCTTGTTTTGCAAGACTTTCACCGTTTGTTATGATTTAAACTCTTTAATAAAAAATAATGCTTGCATTTTGTTTTTGATTCTGTTATTATAATCAAGCTATTTGATCACATATGTTATGCAAGGAGGTGCAGCAGATGGCCAAGTGTGATTTTTGCGGCAAGGGTGTTACGTTCGGCATCAAGGTCAGCCACTCCCACAGGCGCAGCAACAGGACTTGGAAGCCCAACGTAAAGCGAGTAAAGGCTATCGTTGACGGCTCTCCCTGCCACGTATATGTCTGTTCCCGTTGCCTTCGCAGCGGCAAGGTGACCCGCGCTAACTGACAGACCGTCTGATTTTTATGCTCACAGCTTACCGCTGTGAGCATAATTTGTTTTAAGGCCGCCCGGTGTCTTTAACTGGCCCGGCACTTTATACGGAGGATGATGATATGAAAATAGGTATAATCGGCCTCGGCCATCTCGGCCGCTCGCTTCTGCAGGGACTCCTCTGCTCCGGTATAGCGCCGGATGAAATAACCGCGTACAACCGCACCGCCTCCGTATGCGACGCCGTGTGTGAGAAGTTCGGCATAGACGCCACAGGCGACCCCGGATACGTCGCAGAGACATCCGACGTCATATTCTTTGTGACGAAAGGCGCCGCTTTGGAAGAGCTCTCGGAGAGCATACCGAGTAAAGCCTACGCCGGCAAGACCGTGGTTAGTTTCATGGCGGGCGTTCGTCCCGAAAAACTGGAATCCGCCTGCCCCGGTGCGGAGATCGTTGTCGCAATGCCGACGGTATCCATAGCGGACTGCACCGGCATAATCGCCCATACGAAGGCTCCCGAAAACGTAAGTCAGCTTTTTAAGCGTCTCGGCTATTCGTTCGAGACGACCTACGACGGCGCCGTCAGGAGCGCCGCATACGCCGCTAGCGGTCTCGGCTTTGCGGCTTATCTCCTCAGCGCTTACATGAAGGCGGGACGTGATCTCGGCTTTAGGGAAGACGAATGCGCTAAGATAACAGATATACTCTTCACTACTGCCCTGCGGCGCGGCGATTTCGATACGATCGTGGCCGAGGTGGCGACGAAGGGCGGTGCGACTGAACGCGGCGTTATGCGCATGGATAACGTCGGAGTTCCGGGAGCTGTATCGGATGCAGTGCGCCTCGCGTACGAAAAGATGGCTTGACCGCTTAAAACACTGAGGATACAAAGATATCCCCGATGCGAAAGCATCGGGGATATCTGTTTTTGTCAGGTCATATACGGCATCAGGGTTCTTTGTCGCCCTTTTGCCTTATTATCATGCGCACCGGCGTCCCCTCGAGTCCGAAGGTACCGCGTATCTGGTTTTCCAGATAACGCTGATACGAAAAATGGAACAGCTCCGCGCTGTTGCAGAAAGCTACGAACGTGGGCGGACGGACGCCTGTCTGGGTCATATAGTAGATCTTAAGCCTGCGACCTTTATCCGTGGGCGGCTGCACACGGGCCGTAGCGTCGGCCAGGACATTGTTCAGCATCCCCGTAGTTATTCGCATAGCCGACTGGTCGTTCACGTAGTTAATGAGTTCGAACAGGCGGTCGACACGCTGGCCGGTGAGAGCGGATATGAACAGTGTGGGAGCGTAAGTCATGAACGCAAGGTCGCGGTACACGTCTGCGCGCATCTTGTCCATCGTCTTCCCGTCTTTTTCAACAAGATCCCATTTGTTTATGACGATAATGCTCGCCTTGCCCGCTTCATGAGCCAGACCGGCGACCTTCGTATCCTGCTCCGTGACGCCTTCCCTGGCGTCGATCATGATTATGCACACGTCGGAGCGTTCTATAGCCAGCTGCGCCCTCATGACGCTGTACTTTTCTATCCTGTCGTCTACTTTAGATTTGCGTCTTATTCCCGCCGTATCTATGAAGACATAGCTTCCGAATTCATTTTCAAACCTGCTGTCCACCGCGTCCCGCGTCGTTCCTGCCATATCGCTCACAATCACGCGGTTCTCGCCGAGTATCCGGTTGACAAGCGAAGACTTGCCGACGTTCGGCTTTCCTATGACGGCGACTTTTACGGCTCCGTCTTCCGTTTCGCTTCCGTCCTCCGGAGGCAGCGCGGCGACGCAGGCGTCCAGCAGTTCGTCTGTTCCGTGACCATGTGCTGCTGAAAGTGCTATCGGATCTCCCAGCCCGAGAGTGTAGAACTCGTAGATATCCGGGTTTACCGGCCCTATCGAGTCCATCTTGTTTACTGCGAGCACGACAGGTTTCCCGGATCTGAGCAGCATGTTCGCGACCTCGTGGTCGGCCGCTGTGACGCCCGTCGTTATATCCGTTACGAAAATGATGACGTCGGCGTGATCTATCGCAAGCAGCGCCTGCTCGCGCATGAAGAGCAGTATCTCGTTATCAGTCCGGGGCTCGATACCTCCGGTATCCACGATATCGAATGATCTACCGTTCCAGTCCGAGGATGCGTACAGCCTGTCGCGAGTGACGCCGGGCGTATCCTCAACTATCGCGAGGCGCTGGCCTGCGAGCCTGTTGAAAAGCCGCGACTTTCCCACGTTAGGCCTGCCGACTATGGCAATGAGCGGTCTTGACATCAGTCAACCCCCCTCCTTTCAGTTTCCAAATATGGCATCGGCGAAGTCGAAACCGTCCTGCTCGACGACCCTGATCGGAACACCGAGCAGACCGGACAGCTCCTCCACCGTCATATCGTCGAGGAACATCGTCTCGCCGTGGCGAAGCATGTTCCTCGGCAGCAGAAGTCTTTCACCAAGCGGGCATCCGCGAAGCTGTTTCGCGATGTCCCCTCCCGTAACGAGCCCTGCCACATCGATCGTATGACCGAGAAAATCGTTTTCCACGGCGTACACGCGACCGTCGATACCGCTGTACCTGGCCGCCGCGTCTTCTATCATAGCCCTCATGAACGGAGCAGCCGAGCATCCGGATACTGCTGAAAAGGGCTTTTTGTCCGGTTCTTCAGGCATGTCCCTCATCGCCGCGTAAAACTCCGTCATGAAAAGCCGAAGCATTCCCACGCCGTTCTCTAACTGCGGGTATTCCTCATAGTATTCGTCGGGCGGCAGTTCCAGCCCTGCCTTCAGATAAAGCTCGTCTGCGCAGAAGAAGATGCGCGTACCGAACCTCTCGACACATTTATCGCCGTAGGAATCCACAGCCTTTACCGTCTCCATCGCCAGTTCTCTGTCGAACGGGCGGAGCGGATAGAGCCCGTCGCGGTGTTTGGTGAGGCCGACGGGGACCACCGATACGCTCGCTACCCCGGGATACATCTCCGACAGATCGGACATGCTCCTGATAAGATGCTCTCCGTCGTTGAGTCCGGGACAGCAGACTATCTGACAGTTCATCGTTATACCGGCGCCGGCAAATTTCCTCATTATCTCTATACCCCGGCCGCCGTTTTTATTGCCCAGCAGCATGGACCTCAGTTCCGGCTCTGTCGAATGGACCGATACGTTAATCGGGCTAATGCGGAGGTCCATGATCCTGCGTATCTCCCGCTCAGACAGATTCGTCAGAGTAATGTAATTGCCCTGCAGGAAACTGAGGCGATGGTCGTCATCCTTGAAATAGAGAGTACTGCGCATGCCTCGGGGAAGCTGGTCCACGAAACAAAATACACATCTGTTCGCGCAGGCGCGCGCAGTGTCGATAAGATATGACTCGAACTCTATTCCCGCGTCGTCGCCGTCCGGCTTCCGGATCACTGCATGCTTCTTCTGTCCGTTTGCTGACAGAAGCTCCACGGCAAGGCGCGCGTCGTATGAGTAGTACTTATAGTCGAGCACGTCGTGTATCTTATGCCCGTTTATAGTCAAAAGCCTGTCTCCTGCAGAGATCCCGGCCTTTTCGGCCGGGCTTCCCCGGTCGACAGACTTTATGGTGTTGTTCACTGCGGCACAGCCTTTCATTCAGCCTTATTAGTACAAAAGGCGGGGATGCATCCCCGCCTTTGCATGAGCGATTGTTACTCCTCGACCTTGAGGACTTCGCGCCCGTTGTATGTGCCGCAGGATTTGCAAACCCTGTGAGACACACCGAGCTCTCCGCACTTGGGACAAGCCACAAGATGCGGAGCGGTGAGCTTCCAGTTGGCAGAACGTCTCTTATCTCTTCTCGCCTTCGATACTTTCCCCTTCGGAACCGCCATGATGACACCTCCTGTGCTTATTTTTCCAGGAACTGTCCTAAGACAGCCAGCCTGGGGTCGATTTCCTTAGTGCATGAACAAGGGCCGTCGTTAAGATCGGCACCGCACTGCGGGCATAGTCCTTTGCAATCAGCCCTGCAGAGCCAGCTCTCTTCCGCGCCAAGCAGAAAAGCCGTGACGACTATCTCGTCGATATCGGCGAAGTTTCCGTACAGCGGAAACATCTCCGGGTCCTCGCTGTCCTGCGCGTTGTCGGCCAGTGTTGCTTTGATGTCGCGGTGTATGCGTCTCGTCTCCTCCCTTAGGCACCGGTCGCAGACGAAAACGGCGTCCAGATCGAGCGTTGCCGTCAGAGTGAGAACTCCGGCAATATTCCTTATGTTTCCTGACACTTTTGCAGGTCCCACGACCTCTTTGATCGGAGGATCCGCGCAGTCGGAAAGGTCGGTCTCATAATCGAATCCGACCGATTCGCCAGGTATCTGGATGATATCTCGCAGGTCAAGACGCATGGTACACCTCGCACAATTGCTTGAACATTATAATCTATGCGTTTCCTGTTGTCAAATACTTTTTTAGGAATTACTGCCTGATCCAGGATCTGTATTTCTCGCGGACGCCGTCAGCGTGCGTATTCGAACTCCAGATCGAAAATGCTGACCGTATCCCCCTCGTTGATACCGAGTTCCTCCAGCCTGTCATAAACGCCGGAATTGCGGAGCATCCTGTCAAAGAACATCCTCGATTCATAGTCGGAAAAGTTCACGTTCCGCACCAGCTTTTCGAGCCACGGCCCCTCGAGGATCCACACGTCGTCACAGTGCCGGATCTTAAGATCCTCAGGTGCGCAGGTATCCGGTATCGACTCGACATACTCAGGTTCATATACCGCTATCGGCGGCAGGCACTTGAGCATATCAGCCGCTCCCATGATGAGTTCACGAATGCCTGTATGGGCTGCTGCAGATATCTCGAACATCGGTATGCCTTTTTCTGCTATGTAATCTCGGAACGATTTCAGCGTTTCCTCATCGGATACGATGTCGCACTTGTTCGCGGCTACTATCTGCGGTCTGGATGCCAGTTCAGCGCTGTAGTTCTCCAGTTCGGCGTTTATCGCCTCGAAATCCGCAATTGGGTCGCGACCCTCGCTCCCTGATACGTCAACGACATGGATAATGAGCCTGCATCTGTCTATGTGGCGAAGAAAATCATGCCCGAGTCCCGCGCCTTCCGACGCTCCCTCGATGATACCGGGGATATCCGCCATGACGAAAGAGGATCCCTCCCCGGCGTAAACGACGCCCAGATTCGGATAGAGCGTCGTGAAATGATAATTGGCTATTTTCGGATGTGCTTTCGATACCACTGACAGGAGCGTCGACTTGCCGACGTTCGGGAAGCCTACGAGCCCTACATCCGCCAGCAGCTTGAGCTCGAGGACCACCTCCCGCTCTTCTCCTGCCAGACCGCTCTTCGCAAAACGCGGAGCCTGTCGGGTCGGCGTTGCGAAGTGCTTGTTGTCCCAGCCTCCGCTGCCGCCGCGCGCAAGCACGAACGGTTCGCTTCCGGACATGTCCTTGATGATCGCGCCGGACTCCCTGTCGCGCACTATCGTTCCGTTGGGGACATTGATGACAAGGTCTTCGCCGTCTTTCCCGGAGCAGCGTTTTCCGCCGCCGTCGGTGCCGTTTTCAGCAACGTACTTGCGTTTGTACCTGAAATCCATCAGCGTGGACATATTCGGGTCCGTCTGGAGGATAACGTTTCCTCCCCGCCCTCCGTCACCACCGTCGGGGCCTCCCGCGGCGACGTATTTCTCCCTATGGAAAGCAACTGCACCGTTTCCTCCGTTCCCGGCTTTTACTTTTATTGTGGCTTTGTCAACAAACATTCTGTTTCCTCCGGTTAATGAAGAAAGCTTTGGCGCAGGAGGCCTGCATATGGCGATTATACCAGTAAAACACAGCTATTTCAACAACGACATGGTTTAGGGCAGAACTACGACTTTCATGGAGTGATTTGCATATAAATTGAAAAAGTAGTATTATTTATTTAATATGATTTCCAATGCAGAATAGTAAGTGAGAGGAGTTCCATATGGGTCCGGAACCGACTATTAACAAAACTGATCGGATCATTTACTTCGATTATCTCAGGGTCGCAGCTATTTTTGCAATAATAATGTTACATGTTTCCGCACAAAACTGGAACGCTGTCGATGTAAACTCGCTGAAATGGCAGGTTTTCAATTGCTACGACGGCTTGCTGAGATGGGGCTCTTCGAATTTTGTTATGATTAGCGGAGCACTCTTTCTCAGCAGGAATATCCCTTTGAATAAGATCTATTCCAAGTATGTATTAAGACTGGTGATAGCTTTTCTTGTCTGGTCCTTTATATATTCGTTATTTGAAAAAGGGCCGATCGTAAACAGAATAGTACTGATCGTCCAAGGCCATTACCATATGTGGTTTATACTTATGATCATTGGTCTGTATATATGTCTGCCTTTTATTAGCCTCTTCACACAGAATAACAATAGAATCCGGTATTATCTGCTGCTGTGGCTTATATTTGCGTTTCTCATCCCAGAAGTTGTGCTGTTAGTTGGGGATTTTGGAAGCGAGACTGTTAAACAAATAGTAAATGCGGCAAATAAAAGCGTTGCTTATATGAAGATGAATCTCGTGATCGGATATGCCGGCTATTTTGTTCTGGGATACTATCTCAATAATATTACATTGGAAAGAAAATTCCGAATCGTTATTTATGTATTGGGCCTCTTCGGCTTTTTATCTACCATAGGTTTAAGCTCGATCGTTTCAATAAAAACGCAGGATTATTGTTCACAATACTATAGCCCTTTCACTGTAAATGTACTGCTTGAAGTGATTGCTGTGTATACCTGGTTCAAGTACCGGGATTATAAACGCAACAGATTGAATCGTTTTTTCCAGAAACTTGCAAAATACAGTTTTGGTGCATACCTCATTCACCCTCTTATTATTGAACAGCTGGATAAGCATTTGGGTCTGAATACGCTTTCATTTAATCCCGCGTTTTCGGTCATTTGCATCGGCGTATTTGTCTTTATCGTTTCTTTTGGCATATCTGCACTATTGAACCAGATCCCCGTAGTGAAGAAGTATCTGGTCTAGTCATGGATATTTGTTTTATGAATCAGGCAAAAGGTATCGGAAGTTAATGTGAAATTAAAAGGTGCTTGCATACATCTGTGTGCAAGCACCTTTTAATTTTGAGAAAGATTGAGCCGAATTATTTACTTCTCCTTTTTGCGCTGTAATAACAGGCTCATTACGTTGATCACCTGCTTTTGCCGAAATGCAATACTCAAGCCAAAATACACTATGCAGCCGATAACGCCTACAAGTATACACTTAAGCATCAGCATGATCTTGCCCTCATGGCCGTTTAATATCATCGTCCGTCCGCCCCAGAGCACAGCGTACATTATGGCCGTTGCCGCTATGCCCTTTATTATGGGAGCCAGACGCAATACACCAGATCCATGGAAGAGCTCCGCCGCCATAATAATCGCTCCGAGAGTTATGGCAATGGATGTCGCCAAGGCGACACTTGCACCAGTATGGAACAATCGGTTGAGGAACAGATTAACAAGAAGTATTCCAATGTTGATAAGCAATGGAACTAATGTCTTTTTCATTGCGTAGTGCGCTTTATTCAGCAGATCTAACGCTGAGAAACCGCACATGCCGACAGCATACATCATGAAGATGCTGCCGGTGACAGCGGTAGATTCTCCGGTAAAGCTGCCGCTCTCAAACAGCACACGGATTATGTCAGAACCAAAAGCACACACCATCGCGCAGACCGGTAACATGAACAGCAACGTGCTCTCTATTACGTCCCAGAAATAACCGAGATAACTGCGATTGTCTTTGCTGGCCACTTCTCGGTTAAAACGGGGAAATACAACGGCGCTGATGCTGTAGAGTACAGTCGTGGTCAGAGGCGTGTACAGCTTGTCGGCGTAATAGAACGCACTGACTGCCCCGCTGTCAAAGGATGCGGCGCGCGAGGTGTCGATCAGGTAACAGAACAGAAACACTGAAGTCGTCAGTACAGTGACTGCTGCGGTCTTGAAATACAGTCCGATGTAGTCAACGCTCAGGTCAAGTGTCGGGCGATAGCGATAATGCTCCTTCACTGCATAGGGAATGCTCATGCCGAGTTGCAGCAACCACGCCGCGGTGCAGGCAACGACAATGCCGCCAATGCCGAAACGCGCACCCACAAGCAGCATGAAGAGCGAGAGGAATACGTTGTACGGCAGGCTCATGCTTCCCTGCAGCGTGTAGTGATCCATAGCTTGAAACATTGCCACCATCAGATACGCGACTGCCACTACCGGAAGTGATAGCGCCATCACACGGATATACAGAACGAGGCGGGGCAAATCCATAGCTGCCGCATCTTTCCAGATCGCACCGACCAGCGGCGTAGACGCCAACAACTGCCATAATCCCAACAAGACGAGAGAAAGAATTATCGTCAGCGTAACCAGATTGTTCGCTGCATGAAAACCGCGTTTCCGGTCTTTGGCAAATTCCTTGGTCAGTATAGGCACCGCTGCGATGCACAGCGCATAGCACACCGTGGTGAACAGATAGATAGTTGAATTATATGATGCCGTGTATAGGTCCGCGTCAACGCCGGTACCAAAATAGTGCGCCTGAAGCATCTCGCGCACTATTCCGGTCATCTTTGCTGCCAACGTCAGCAAAAACACGATGCCTATGGCTCCAGCAGTGCGAACTCCGCTTCTTGCATCAGCAGAAGTATTCATCTGCGACTTTGCATCTGAAGTCTTAGTGCTCTCTTCCAGCAGCGTGCAGATCATATCTTCGTTCGCAGTTAACTTGCTCTGCAATTCTGCTACATGCCGGGATACTATTTCCGTCTGCTGAGTTCCCTGGTTCAGCGTCTGTGCGAAACCTGCCTTGAAGCTTTCTGCAGTGAAACTCTCTTGAGTAGCCAGCGGTTCCTGCCCGACAGAACGCAGGAATGCAGTACACTTCGGATCATAAGAGACGCCTATCATGGGAACTCCCATTATAGCTGCGTAAATAAGCGAGTGAAGCCGCACGCCAACAAGGATATCCATATTGCCAATGACAGAGAGCATATCTTCAGAAAGGCACTTTTCGCGCAGACAGACAGCCTCTCCGTCCAGTCGTGCCGCTATTTCATTGCAGACAGCCAGATACTCCTCATAATATAAAGGAATAAGCACAGATTCAGCGTCGTATGTTTCCTTCAGCCAGTGGATGCTCTTCGTTATCTCACTAACGAATGCACTGTCTGGATCTTTTTCGCGGATTGCCCACCCCACGGTCAACGGGCGCCGCTCTGCTCCCGCCCTGCGCAACACCTCTGCGCCGCGCTCCGTGTCTACGCGCGGTGTTCTAAGTACCGGGTCGGCTGTAATAATGACTTTTTCCCGAGAGATGCCGATCTCTTCCAACAAGTTCGCCGAACGTTCGTCGCGCACGACAATGCCGTCCACCTTGCGCAGTACGCGAGCAGTGATGCGACGGTTAGACACGCGATTGATCGGTCCGATACCTTGCGAATAGATGAATACCTTCTTACCGAAATGTTTGGCAAGACGAATAATGAAAAGATAGTATAACAGGCTCTTACTGCTTGTCGTGTCCTGCAAAAGGCTGCCGCCGCCAGAGATCAGCATGTCGCAGCGACGGAGCGCGCTCAAAATTTTCAGCGGCGCCATACGGTCCACCGCCTCAACGCCGTATTTCTCTCTGGTTCCCTCCGGATCGTGAGACAGTACAGTCAGCGAGCAATCCGGCAAACGCGTGCGGACGCTGTTGATAACGGCTCGCAGGATGGACTCGTCGCCGATATTGTCAAAACCGTAATAGCCTGAAATCAATATGTTGTACATAGTTCCTCCGTCACGACCTGCCGGCCTGCGCCCACCAGCGTCGAAGCAGATGCAGCAACAGTTCGGCCACCACCGTCAAAACCACACCGATAAGCAAACCAAACAGCAATCCCCATCCTGTACGCAGCAGACTAAGCAAAAACGGCGTACGAATGTGCAGGAATGTATTGACCACGCTTACAAGTCCGATGCTCATTCCGCCGCCGAAAAGTATCGGCAGGAAGTTCATGTGTCGACGCAGCGACCAAATAAACAGCATTGCACACGGCCAGCCGATGAGCATCTCCTTTGTACGCGGCCGAGCGATCAGCAGGTTTTCCAGCATACTGCGTAACCTCAGTTCCCCGGCGGAAACATTGGTGGCGTTGCCTGTGCGGTAAATATAGTAGACGCCCGCTCCAAAAACAAACAGCAGTACGACAGCCACCACGAAAATACCAGTCAGCCAGCCCAGTTTTACTGGCTGATTCATCAGCTCTGACCAATAGGCATAAAAACGGGGCGCTCTTCCCTTCTCTCCGCGCTTGCCTATGCGCTTTAGGACGGCTGCTTTGGCGCCACTCTCCTCATATGCGTATACCAGTAGGTATGCAAAAACGAAAACAGCGATTGGAATAAGCTGCATCAGCTTGACGCCGCGGTAAAGATCGAGCTCCAACAGATAGGACATCTGTGACAATGCCGATGAGGATAAGACTGCACCGCACAGGCAGAGTACGGCAGCTATGAGCAGCGTGCCAAGCGCTTCAGCGAGCAGCCGGCCAAATCTGGCTTTTGGCTCTTCCCGTCTGCGTTTTGCGGTATGGCGGCACAGCCACACCGCCGCCAGTGCCGGCATGACCATACCGCCACCCATACTCAGTATCAGCTGGTAAGCATGCGGCTTTAAAACGGCCAGCACCAACACGCACACGATCCCCAGCGCCGATAAAACGATGCGTGCGCGACGCGGAAGCACAAACAGAGAATCGAGCAGCAGCACGGCAGCAGCAACCACGCCAATGCCTTCAATGATATGCCATATACGATTCGGTGTTTCCAGCGTCATTGCCTGCACCGTGCGATGTGTATAGCCCAGCTGCGAAAGGCGCACGTCCAGATCGCCCAGCATCTTCTCATATTCGGCGGGATCGGTGATATATGTCCATTTGCTCTCATCGGCATCGACGTGTACGTCGTTATCCGGCTCAAGGATCATATTCAAATAAATAATGCGGCAGTTGCGCTCTGCAATGGCGCGGAAAAAAGAGTTAGTGATCTCCTCCGGTCCCTCATAGCCGCAGTAGGCATAACGGTTCTGGATATATGGCCACTCGTTGAACAAACGGACGCCGCGATAACCGGTATCCTCAAGCAACGCAACATATCCATCCCAGACCAGATTACCGCTCTGATCGTTCTCCTCAAAGGCACCGATACTTATGTCAGAAGTTCGGAGATATTCCAGCAGCAGTTTCTTGCCCTCCGGGTCGTCATTACCAAGGAGCGAATCGCCCATGTTGAGAAAATACGGAGAACCAGATTCATCCAGAATGCGTAAAAAACTACGGGCAAAGGCCTCTCCGTTCAGTTTGTCTACCGCCTCAGTGCGCGGAATCACCTGCATGCCATGCTCCTGCGCTTGTTCCAGCATCTCCGGCCATATGCCGATCGGCAGATCCAGTACATCCACGCCTTGCAGACCATTGCTCTGCCTCTGGAAAAAAACATAGGTCACGCCGTTCTCTTCATATTTGCGATAGCTGATGCCCGGAATCCGTTCATCAAAGGCATTGCACACCCACTCTGCAGATGACGTGTCCTCGACAATCACCAGTGCGTCAAATAGATTATCTGTCATCTCAATCCATCTGGAGACTTCATCCGGATAGCGCAATTGCCATGCGTGGGAATTCCGAATCTCCGAAACAGTTCCGCCAAACACAGGTATCATCGCATTGGACGACATTTTTCGTACTGAGAGTTCGCCAAGCACAAGCTTGTCAACGCCCCAGCCCCGGAACATATCCAGCCATTCGTCCATGTCGTATTCCGACTGCTGTACCATCGACTGCAGACTGTTGTAGCTGAGGATCAGATCGTAGCTCTTGTTCTCCTCTTCCGCACGTACTCGTGAAACAATCGGAATCAGCGCTGCCAAAATGCCCAGCAGTATCAATACCGCGATTATGCGATTCCGTTTGAGACACTCTTTCATGCTATCACTCCTGTCCGAAAATGCGTAGGTTTGCCTGTCGGTCCGCAGTTTTATGTAATAATCATTGTGCTAGATAAGTCTATCAAATCCATTGTTTATTTGCAAGCTTTGCTCCACACTGTAAATAACACTTTGGTTGCGTTCTGTCCTGACCGGACAAATCGTGCAAGCCTGGCTTTGCTAACAGAACATGATTAGAAATCCCACATCTTTCATAATTAGATGCCGCTGTGCATAGGTTTTATTCTGTCGTGCAACAAGTATGCTTGACCACCGTTATCTCTCTGTATATTGCCCGTCTCCTGTACTTCGGGGCAAATACCATGTGATATTGACATCTCCACGAGGTGTGCTCTAAACTACCTATGTCCTTATCTTTAACGATAAGACCTCCCTGTTATTGTAGTTGTGTGGTCGGCAAACCACTTCTACCCTGGGCAGGGAGCTTTTTTCTTGCCCACTTCTTCCCTCGCTGGAACCTCTCCGTTTCTCAGGCTTAGCCGTGGTCTTCTTTGATGCAATCAAAACAGCACCGCTGCGATGCATTCACATCGCTGCGGTGCTGCATGTAGGGGTCGTTTTCAGCCCGTTCGGACACTCATTTAAGTCAATCCGCATACAGTATTGGGGTCCCTGCCTCGAGACTCTTCACAACGTCAATCAGACGTTGATTCGTGCTGCCTCGCCATTTGATATTCAAACTCCTCTGCGCCAACACGAATCTGCCGTCCACTAGAACATCCGTTAGTTCAAGGAATCTCCTCACCTCTGGCTGCTGCTCTGTCTTTTGAATCAGTTCCTCAAAGGTGTAACCAGAATATGCCCAGACATTGAGACCGTTATCCCGCGCTGCACGTGCAATAACTGCGCAGTCCTCTGCCTGTTCAAACGGTTCGCCGCCAGAAAAAGTAATCCCGTCAGTCAAAGGATTCGACAGCAGTTTTTTGATTATTTCATCTGTGCCCACCTCGCTGCCGCCGCTGAAGTCATGAGTTTCAGGGTTATGGCAGCCTTCGCAGTGGTGCGGACAGCCCTGTGTGAAAAGCGTAAATCGGAACCCCGGCCCGTCGACTATAGAATCCTGTATCATACCTGCTATGCGCATATATGTCCCTCCCTCAATCACTCACGGGGCAGGCTGCCGCCCGCCCCGTGTCAAAAAGGTATTCAGCCGCGTCCTCAGATGTTGTGTTTG
Organism: uncultured Clostridia bacterium; assembly: GCA_947306975.1. Classification (GTDB taxonomy): domain Bacteria; phylum Bacillota; class Clostridia; order Oscillospirales; family Oscillospiraceae; genus RGIG8048. Next base: position 24,238 of record CAMZHU010000003.1, read on the forward strand.
ACGCGGTCATGCTCCTCGGCGCGCTTTGCGTTGTTAAAACGGTCCAGCGTCCCTACGAGGTAGCCTGTTATACGCCTGATGCGTTCAAAACCTATCTCTGCGTCTTTCTCTTTGCGGCCGCAATGAGGACATTCGTCCTTGATTATTCCGGTATATCCGCAGACAGGGTCACGGTCTACCGGATGGTTGACGGAGCCGTAACCGATACCGCACTTCTGCATGTAGCGGATGATCTTTTCGAAAGCTTCGAGGTTATCCAGTGGGTCGCCGTCCATCTCGATATAGCTTATGTGTCCGGCGTTAGTGAGCGCATGGTAAGGGGCTTCTATGCGTATCTTATCGAAAGCGCTGATCGGATAATAAACGGGAACATGGAAGCTGTTGGTATAGTAATCTCTGTCGGTAACCCCGGGGATCACGCCGAAACGTGCCTTGTCCATCTTTACGAAACGGCCGGACAGGCCTTCCGCCGGCGTTGCGAGAAGCGAGAAATTGAGATTGCGTTTCTTGCTCTCCTCATCGCAGCGGGCACGCATGTGGCTTATTATATCGAGGCCGAGGTTCTGCGCGCGCTCATCCTCGCCGTGATGCGTTCCGATGAGGCACTTTAGCGTCTCTGCGAGACCGATGAATCCGATGGAAAGCGTACCGTGCTTCAGCACCTCCCTGACCTCATCGTTCCACGAGAGCTTATCGCTGTCGATCCATACTCCCTGACCCATCAGGAACGGATAGTTGTAAACATGTTTGCGGCACTGGATCTCAAAGCGCTCAAGGAGCTGATCGACTACGAGGTCCATTTTATGGTCAAGATCCTCAAAGAATCTGTTGATATCTCCGCGTGCTTTGATCGCTATGCGAGGCAGGTTTATCGAGGTGAACGACAGGTTGCCTCGGCCGTTGCATATCTCGCGCGTGGGATCGTATGTATTGCCGATAACTCTCGTGCGGCAGCCCATATAGGCTATTTCCGTCTCCGGATGTCCGGGCTTATAGTACTGAAGGTTATACGGTGCGTCGATGAACGAGAAGTTCGGGAACAGACGTTTCGCGGAGCAGCGGCAGGCGAGCTTGAAGAGATCGTAGTTGGGCTCGCCCGGATTCAGGTTGACGCCGTCCTTTACTCTGAATATCTGTATCGGGAATATGGGCGTCTCTCCGTGTCCTAGGCCATCCTCGGTCGTCAGCATGACGTTCTTCATGACCATGCGTCCCTCGGGAGTCGTGTCCATGCCGTAGTTGATGGAGGAGAACGGTGTCTGCGCACCGGCGCGCGAATGCATAGTGTTGAGATTGTGGATGAAGGCTTCCATCGCCTGGAAGGTAGCTCTGTCAGTATCCTTCTCGGCATAATGGGAAGCAAGGCGCTGCGCTTTTTTCATGCCTTCCTCATCGCCGTATTTCTCGACCAGTATCGGAAGCTCTACTTCCTGATACTCTGCATCATGCTCAAGGCGCGGGTAAAGGCCCGTCTTTTCCTTTATGTCTGCTATCATCGCCTTGATGTCGTCTTCGGGATCATCAAGGTCATACATGAGCATCAGCGCCTTTGCGAGGTTCTGCCTGTAGAGGCGGATGTAGGTCTTTCTGACGCCTTCCGCCATACCATAGTCGAAGTTGACTATGCTCTGACCGCCGTGCTGGTCATTTTGGTTGGACTGGATCGCTATGCACGCCAGCGCAGAGTACGACGCGATGTCGTTCGGCTCACGCAGTGTGCCGTGTCCGGTGGAGAAACCGTCCTTGAACAGCTTTATGATATCTATCTGCGTGCATGTCGTCGTCAGGGTCAGGAAGTCGAGGTCATGGATATGGATATCGCCTTCCGAATGCGCTTTCGCATGATCCGGATTGAGCACGAACATGTTGTAGAACTGCTTCGCGCCCTCGCTGCCGTACTTGAGCATAACGCCCATAGCCGTGTCGCCGTCTATATTGGCGTTCTCACGCTTAACGTCGGAGTCCTTCGCATCTGCAAATGTTATCTCCTCGTAAGTCTGCATGAGGCGGGTATTCATCTCGCGGCGGCGGGATCTCTGGTCACGATAAAGTATGTAAGCCTTTGCTGTGGTAACAAAACCGTTGTCCATCAGCACCTTTTCTACGATGTCCTGGATATGCTCGACGTCCGGGATCTCGGAACCTTCCACTTCCAGGATGGATATTACCTCTTTAGTGAGCGCTGACGCCGTATCTCCGCTATTTGGCCTGTATGTCGCGTTGAACGCTTTCTCTATTGCGGACGCTATCTTCGCCTCATCGAACGGAACGACTCTTCCGTCTCTTTTTCTAATGCTTGTTACTGACATTTTCCCACTCTCCCTGTGATGATCAAGAACTGCCCGTTTAAGTATGATACACAATATATTGTGCCATGATTTCTAAGTGCGTAACTAATGATACAACTTATAGTCTGTTAAGTCAAGGGCGAAAACACACCGATCCGCCTGTTTTCACGTTTTTTACTCAGTTTTTTATTTCCGTTTTCTTTATTCCATTTTTACTGCGCCGGTGTTAGAATGATTACGGGGATTTTTTGAAGGAAGAGGTGAAAAAATGCCTTACTACAGCCTTGCCTCTCTCAAGCAGCAGGCAAAGAACACGATGAAGACAACGAAACCCAATGTTTTCGTCGTTACGATAATATACTTCATAATAATCATGATCCTGTCGAACCTCACCACCCGTCTGAGCGGCATAGACAGACTGTACAACGAGATGTTTCAGTATATCGCCAGCGGAGAGAGCTTCGACTACTTCGAATTCATCTACAGCCACATGCCGAATGTCGGGGCCTTTGCAGGCCTTCTCATCTTCATAATCGCTCTGATGAACTCCATGCTGTCCGCAGGATACATGGGCTACTGTCTTAAGGTCAGCCGTGGCGAGCAAACGCGTCATATGGATATCTTTCGCAGTTTCGACCACTTCGGAAAAGCGCTCGGCATCGTGGTGCTCATGGGGATATATGTGTTCCTGTGGTCGCTGCTCCTTGTGATACCCGGGATCATCGCCGCTTACAGGTACAGCCAGGCGTTCTATATCATGTACGACCATCCCGAATATACCGTTACTCAATGCCTGCGCGAGTCGTCCCGCATAATGAACGGTTGGAAGTGGAGGCTCTTCATACTGGAGCTCTCCTTCATCGGCTGGAACATCCTCAACTCGCTGCTCGCGGTATTTCTCGGTATCGGTTTCCTCGACATATTCATCCAGCCTTTCTTCGGCATAACCAGGGCAAACTTTTATAACTTTATCACCGGCGGAGTGCAGAATGACGCGCCGCCCGTCTGGGAGAACTACTGATGACAGCCAGAAGCATTATAATGACGGTTGTTGTCGCGGTGATCGTCGCCGCTGCCGTGATCGCGGCACTGGCATTATATATCCGCACGCACAAACGCTGCGGCTACAGGCCGGGCTGCGGTGACTGCAGCAACTGTTGCGACAAGGATTGCCCCGGCGCTGATAAAAAGTAAAAAAGTAAAAAACATCTCCCGTTCCGGATAGACATCTGGTCACATCCGGGACGGGAGTTTTGTATTTCTATAATGATAACAGCTACTTTACGACTACGTTCTCATCACCGAGCATCTCTTTCAGCTCATCTACCAGCGCTTCGTGGATCACGCACCGCGCGCCGCGCCGTTTTTTCGTATCCTCGAAATAGAGCACCATCTGCTCATTCCCCGGGAACATCACAAGGATGAGCCTGATCCTCTCGCATGCGGGATCGTTCTCGCTTCTAAGCCGGACGTAGAGTTTCCTCTCCGTCTTACGAGGCACCGCCGTTTCCGCAATTTGATCGATATCTTCGGTGTTATCAAAATCCGTGATGGGTCTTATCGTGTCGATAACGAGCTGCGGCTCCTTTTCATCACGTGCGGACAGTCTTCCGGTTATCACTACCGCAAGATTATCCCTTACAAATGCACCTCCGGTATCCAGCGCGCGCTGGAACGCGAGGAGCTCCATGCTGCCGGTGCCGTCCTCCAGCGTGATATACGCCATGAGGCTGTTGTTCTTTGTCGTCTTCGTTTTCACTGCCGAGATGACGCCCGCGAGCGTTACAAGCTGGTCGTCCCTGAACGTGACGTTCCCGCCATCCTGGGCAAAGTCTGCGAGTATCGCTCCGATCGGAACGGCTCCCGCCTTCTTAACAGCGGCGCGGTAGTGGTCCATCGGATGACCGCTGAGATACAGACCTGTGACCTCGTGTTCCATCGCCATCAGTTCCTGTCCGGAAAACTCTGGAATATCCGGCAGGGCGAGCTTGCCGCCGTGTGTTTTTTCGTCGTCCTCCTGCATACCGAACAGATCAAGCTGGCCTTCGACGTTCTTTCTGCGGCTCTCAGCGATGCTGTCGAGCACTGTGCCGCACACGAACATCAGCTGGCTCCGCTTTGCGCCGAGGCTGTCGAAGCCTCCGCACTTTATGAGGCTCTCCACCGCGCGCCTGTTGAGGTCAGCGCCGTGCATGCGTGCGCAGAAGTCCTCAAAATCCGTGAACCGACCGTTAGCGGTCCTCTCTTCCATCACGTTCCTGATAAATCCACGGCCGATTCCCTTCACCGCGACGAGACCGTATCGTATGTCGTTTCCTGAAACGGAGAACATGTCGTCCGACTCGTTCACGTCAGGCGGCAGCAGTCTTATGCCCATCTCACGGCATTCATCCGTATATTCAGCCACCTTTTCCGGCAGGTCGAGAACGCTGCTCATGAGAGCCGCCATATACTCGCGCGGATAATGGCACTTAAGGTAAGCCGTCTGATAGGTTATCATGGCGTATGATACGGCGTGCGCCTTATTGAAGGCGTAGTTTGCGAAGTCCAGTATCTCGTCGTAAATACTGCCGGCTACTTCGCGCGGCACGCCGTTTTTCACAGCTCCGCATATTCCCCTCTCGGGATCACCGTCGACGAACGCCTGGCGCTCGCGCTCGATCTCTGCCTGTTTCTTCTTTGACATGGCGCGGCGTATCATGTCCGCCTGTCCGAGGGAAAACCCTCCCAGACGGCGGAATATCTCAATGACCTGCTCCTGATACACAATGCAGCCGTATGTTACTTCGAGGATCGGCTTGAGAAGAGTGTGCTTGTATGTTATCTTTGACGGGTTTTTATTGTTAGCAAGAAAACGCGGTATAGAATCCATCGGCCCCGGCCGGTACAGGGCGATGATAGCGGTTATGTCCTCGATGCTCTTCGGCCCAAGTCCGGAACAGACAGCGGTTATACCAGCCGACTCCAGCTGGAACACACCGGACGTCTTTCCCGCGGAAAGCATCGCATATGTTTCTCTGTCGTCGTCCGGTATGGCCCTGATATCAAAATCCGGTTCTCTCCGCCGTATCTCCTTAACCGCGTCGTCTATCACGGTAAGGTTCCTGAGGCCGAGGAAATCCATTTTCAGCAGACCGAGCTCCTCGAGAGTCGTCATTACGTACTGAGTGGCTATGGAGTCGTCCTTTTTTGAAAGAGTGAGAGGTACGTAATCGCAGACCGGTCTTTTCGTGATCACGACGCCTGCCGCATGCGTGCCGGAGTCCTTCGGCATATCCTCAAGCGCCGCAGCAGTGTCGACGACTTTTTTGATGCGGTCGTCACCGTCGTACATATCGCGAAGCTGTTTCGACGTTTCAAGCGCCTTCGCGATCGTCATCTTGAGTTCGTTGGGGACCGCTCTCGCAAGTTCGTTTTCCTCGGCAAACGTCAGAGAAAGCACTTTCGACACGCTGCGGATGGCGTTCTTCGCCTTAAGTGTGTTGAACGTCACGATCTGTGCGACGTGGTCTTCTCCGTATTTGCGCTTTACGTAATCTATGACCTCTCCGCGTCTGCGCTCGCAGAAGTCCATATCTATATCCGGCATGCTCACACGCTCCGGATTCAGGAACCTTTCAAAATAAAGGCTGTACTTTATCGGGTCGATATCCGTTATGCCCAGACAGTAGGAAACGACGCTGCCGGCAGCGGAACCGCGCCCCGGTCCGACAGGGATATTCTGACCTTTGGCAAAGGCAACAAAATCCGAAACGATCAGGAAATAGTCCGTAAAGCCCATCCGGCCTATCATATCCAGCTCATAATCCAGCTGTTTCTTTACGTCTTCCCTGCCGCTTCCGTATCTTTTCTCAAAGCCGGCAAGACAGAGTTTTCTCAGGTAATCGGCGCTGTTCTCGCCGTCAGGAACTGTGAATTCCGGGAGATGGTAATGACCGAATTCGAATTCCAGATCGCACATCTGCGCTATGCGGGCCGTGTTGTCCGCTGCCTCCGGGCAATCCGGGAAAAGCGCGCGCATGTCGTTCTCCGACTTCAGGAAAAACTCGTCCGTCTCAAAACGCATACGGTCCGTGTCTTCTATCTTTTTTCCGGTCTGGATACACATCAGCACATCCTGTGCGTATGCGTCGCTGCGTTTGAGGTAGTGCACATCGTTCGTTGCCACGACCGGTATCTCCGTCTCCTCATGGATACGGAGAAGTCCCCTGTTCACTTCTTTCTGCTCGGCGATTCCGTGATCCTGCAGTTCAAGATAGAACCCGTCATCCCCGAATATCTCACGCAACTCCAAAGCCTTGTTCTTTGCTGCGGTGTAGTCGCCCGCTGAAAGAAGCCTCGGTATCTCTCCGGCAAGACATGCAGAAAGGCATATCAGCCCCTCCGAGTGTGCCCGCAGCAGTTCCATGTCTATACGCGGTTTTATATAGTATCCTTCGGTGAACGCGCGGCTCACCAACAGGCAGAGGTTCCTGTACCCCGTCTCGTTCCTGCACAGAAGCACCATATGGTAACGCACGGAGTCAAGGTCGTGATCCTTATCGAACCGGGAACGCGGCGCAACGTACACTTCACATCCGATTATCGGCTTGATTCCGGCGTTCTTCGCTTCTTTGTAGAAATTAACGGCGCCGTACATCACTCCGTGGTCCGTGACCGCGAGCGCAGTCTGCCCCAGTTCGGACGCGCGTTTCACAAGATCTTTGATCCTGCAGGCACCGTCGAGGAGGCTGTATTCGCTGTGAACATGCAAGTGTACAAATGCCATCTCCGTTCTCCTTTCTGCGGTCACTGAGTCCGCGGCGCTTCCGGACATCTCTTTATACAATAGTATTATACCTGCCTGCGACATGCTTTTCAACTGATAACGGTATTCAGAACAGGCATCCTTAAGCCGTACCGTCCGTGGTAACATTTGGGTATTGTATTAGTGCTCTAATGTGGTATTATAGTAAAGTAATACTAATTGATATGGTCCCGTGCGCTGATTATATACCGGATGTCAGTACCGGTTTCGGTACACCACGGACCGGAAACGAGGTCAATAATGAAAAAGACAATATCAGTAATCCTCATACTAGTTCTCTGTCTCGCTCTGCTCACTGCATGCGGCGGCAAAGAGACCAAGACCGAAGGAATAAGCTATACGCCTGTGTCCACCATGGCGGACGCGCTGCTAGAAGTAAAATCCGGCACCGCCACATGCGCCGTTGTCGACTATGTCATGGCCAGATCAATGGTAGGTGAAGGGACCGACTACGCCGATCTGACTATCCTGGAAGGTGTTGATCTCGCAGCCGAGGAATATGCTATCGGCTTCCGCAACGGCAGCACGGCCGTTGAAAAGATCAATGAGGCCATTGATGCACTTGCAGCTGACGGGACTCTTGCTAAGATAGCAGAGAAATATGATCAGACCTACGCGCTGATCGCCAATCCTGTGCCCTCTCCTGAATCCGGCACCTCCAGCGACGATGACTGGGCCTACATACAGGGCAAGGGATCCCTGGTCATCGGCATCACCGAGTATGCTCCCATGAACTACTATGACGATGACGGGACTCTGATCGGTTTCGATACCGAGTTCGCACAGGCGGTCTGCGATTATCTCGGCATCAAGGCTGAATTCACCGTCATCGAATGGGAGACCAAGGAGATCGAGCTCAGTTCCAAGACGATCGACTGCATCTGGAACGGGCTCACGGTCGATACAGAACGCATGGAGAACATGGATTTCTCCTCTTCCTACATGGTAAATAAGCAGTGCCTGGTCGTAAAGAACGCCGCGTTCGTCGCGGAAGCCGGTTCCGCCGGTGAAGGCGTCGTGACGGACGTCATGCACATCAAGTGAAAGTAATCCCGACACGAACAGTATGAAATCTATCGTTACGGCAGGGGCTGCTCCCCTGCCGTAACGCAGTGAAAGTGGAGATATATATGCTTGTGACAGTGACCCTTACCCTGCTCAAGGGCTTTGGCACGACATGCGCCATATTTCTTATAACGCTCGTCTGCTCCCTTCCGCTGGGACTTGTCATTGCTTTCGGTGCGATGAGCCGTTTCGCGCCGCTCAAATGGCTCATAAAAACGATCGTATGGATAATACGCGGCACCCCGTTGATGCTGCAGGTCATCATCGTCTTTTACGGTCCCGGCCTGATCTTCGGCTGGGACGCTCTGGAACGTATGACCGCCGTTCTGATTGCTTTCGTCATAAACTACTCCTGCTACTTTTCCGAGATATTCCGCGGCGGGATCGAAGGCATACCGCGAGGCCAGTATGAGGCCGGGCAGGTGCTCGGTATGACGAAGAAACAGATCTTCTTCAAAATCATACTCCTACAGGTCGTAAAACGTATCGTTCCGCCCATGTCCAACGAGATCATTACGCTCGTCAAGGACACTTCTCTTGCCCGGATCATCGCTGTACGCGAGATCATCAAGGAGGCTGAGACATACATCGCTGTAAAGTCTCTCATATGGCCCCTGTTTTACGCCGGCGCTTTCTATCTCGTCTTCTGCGGCGTACTTACGCTGCTGTTCGGATGGATCGAGAAACGTCTGAGCTATTTCGTGTAAGGGGGCGCGACGGATGAGTATTCTTGAAGTCAGCGGTATAAACAAACATTTCGGTCAAACTGAAGTCCTGAAAGGCATCGACTTCACTCTGGAAAAGGGGCAGGCCCTTGCCATCATCGGACCCTCAGGCAGCGGCAAGACTACGCTCCTACGCTGCCTCACATACCTGGAGACCCCCGACAGCGGGAAAATCAGCGTGAACGGCGAAGTAATCTTCGACGCTGACGACCCGTCTCAGCTCTCTGAGGAGAAAAAAAGACTTAACCGCCTCCATTTCGGCCTTGTTTTCCAGTCGTTCAACCTGTTCCCGCAGTACACTACTCTCCAGAACGTGACGCTGGCCGGGGAACTCCTCGCAAAGGAGCGTCCGGATTACAAGCAGAACAAGAAAGATATCATCAGAGATATCCGAAGCAACGCCGAAGAGATCCTTGCCAGCGTCGGCCTGTCTGACAGGCTGAACAGCTATCCCCACCAGCTCTCCGGAGGCCAGCAGCAGCGCGTCGCGATAGCCCGTGCCCTTGCGCTTAAGCCGGATATCCTGTGTTTCGACGAGCCCACGAGCGCTCTCGACCCTGAGCTCACAGGAGAAGTGCTGAAAGTCATCCGCGGCCTTGCGGAAAAAAACACGACGATGGTCATCGTCACCCATGAGATGCAGTTTGCACGCGACGTAGCGGATAACGTGCTGTTCATGGCTGACGGCGTCGTAGTCGAATACGGCCCGCCTGAAGAAGTATTCGGAAACCCCAAAGAAGACCGCACCAAACAATTCCTGGAGCGCTAC
>CAMZHU010000004.1 GCA_947306975.1 uncultured Clostridia bacterium
TACGGCATCATAATGCTGATAACCTTTGCAGAGATCGCGATCGGCCTCCTGATCATAGGTATCAAGAACGCGTTCCTTGTGGCTGTGCTTATCGCCATCTTCGATATCTTCCCGATCGTCGGCTCCGGCATGATCCTTCTGCCGTGGACGATCATAACGCTGATACAGGGCCATATCATGCGCGGTATAGGACTCGGCATCCTTTACGTGATCGTCATCGTCGTGCGCCAGTTCCTCGAACCCCGTGTCGTCGGCAAACACGTCGGCATGCATCCGCTGCTGACACTTGCATGTATGTTCGTCGGCGCCCATCTGTTCGGCGGTATCGGGCTCTTCGGCGTTCCGGTGACGACCGCAGTCATACTGAGTCTAAACGAAAACGGAGTCATAAACCTTTTCCGCACACGCGATACCGACGGGTGGACGGAGACTCCGCCCGATCTTTCGGACCTTTCAGAACCGGACGGTCCGCCGGTCGATTCGCCGGAGGATACCGAGGACTCTCCTGACGGGAAGTAACGAATACATGATAAAGATGACACTGGCGCTCTCACCTCCGGTGAGGGCGCCTTTCCGTATCCCAGCCCGGATCCGAATGCTTGCAGTTGTAATACGGATATTCATTTGATATAATTATTTAATTAGCAGAGTTCACGGAGTGGTCTGAATGTTCGCTTTGCTTGCCAGACTCTTTATTAAAAACAGCTCGGATACGGGTAATATGGACGTGCGCCGGTCATACGGCATGCTGAGCGGGGTCGTGGGGATAGCGCTCAATATCCTGCTTTTCGCGGGGAAGTTCTTTGCAGGCACCGTCAGCGGTTCAGTGGCGATCACGGCAGATGCCTTCAACAACCTTTCTGACGCCGGGTCATCGCTCATAACGCTTTTCGGCTTCAAGTTTGCCGGAAAACGGGCCGACGCTGAGCACCCGTTCGGACACGGACGGATAGAGTATGTCTCGGCGATGCTTGTAGCTGTGCTCATAATGTTCATGGGATTCGAGCTGCTGAAGACATCGGTCGGCAAGATAATCGATCCTCAGCCGGTCGACGCTTCGCTCCTTCCGATGCTCATACTTGCAGTGTCGATAATCGTCAAACTGTACATGTACTTCTATAACCGGAAGTACGGAAAACTCTTGGATTCCCAGTCGATGTGCGCCACGGCGACGGACAGCATCAGCGACGCAGTCTCTACGACGGTAGTTCTGGCAGCCGCTCTTCTGATGCGTTTCACCGGGGTAAATATAGACGGCTGGTGCGGTCTTCTGGTCGCTCTGTTCATTCTCCGTGCAGGTTTCCTTACGGTCAGAGAGACGGTCGGTACGCTTCTCGGCTCGCCGCCGTCACAGGAAATGGTAGACAGGATTGAGGAGATAGTCTGTTCTCATGACTGCGTTCTCGGCATGCATGATCTGGTCGTGCACGACTACGGCCCCGGAAGGCTCATTATCTCACTGCACGCCGAGGTGCCGTGCAACGGTGACCTTCTGGAGATGCATGATGCCATAGACCACATAGAGAATGATCTGGCAAATGAGCTCGGCTGTGAAGCCGTGATACATATGGATCCCATCCAGTCGGATAACGAAGCCGTATCAGAGACACGGGCATCAGTAGCGGAGCTTGTAGCCACCATAGACAGCCGGATGACGATACACGATTTCCGGATGGTGCCTGGCCCGACACATACGAACATCATATTCGACGTAGTAAAGCCCTTTGATCTGCGTATGAGCGACGAAGAACTCTCAGCCGAGATACAGCGCTTGGTAAGCGGACGCTGGGAGAATTACTTCTGCGTTATGAAAATCGACAATCCATATACATAATACTAAAATAAGCAAACTTATGTTAACAGGGAGAGCACAATGAGAATCATCGACGTACACGCACATATCTATCCTCCGAAGATAGAACACAAGGCCACTCAGGCGATAGGAGACTTTTACGACAGACCGAAGATGCTGCACAACGGTTCTCCGGAGGAGCTTCTGGAGTCCGGCAGGAACGCGGGAGTGACCGATTTCCTGGTGTTCTCCACGGCAACGACTCCGCATCAGGTCGAAAGCATCAACGGATTTATAATCCGTCAGTGCAGGGAACATCCTGAATTCGTCGGCGCAGGTACGCTCCATATAGATTTCGCGGATTATGAAAAAGAGATCGACAGGATGTTTGCCGCAGGGCTCAAGGGAGTCAAGTTCCATCCTGATTTCCAGAAATTCAGGATAGATGACGAGAAGCTGTTCCCCATGTATGAAAAGCTTCAGTCGAAGGACATGTTCGTCATAACTCACAGCGGCGATCCCAGGTACGATTTCTCACATCCTGAGCGCGTGGCCAGAGTCGCGAAGAATTTCCCGAAGATGCGCGTCATCGCCGCACATTTCGGTGGGTGGATGTCCTGGGATATAGCCAGAGGCTGCATGAGAGATCTACCGAACGTGTACTATGATACGAGCAGCACTTACGGTTTCGGCGGTCTGGAGCCCATGAAGTTGGGATTCAAGACATTTGACAACACGCACATCTTCTTCGGTTGCGATTTCCCGATGTGGGATCATGCGTTCGAACTCAAGACGCTGGAAATGCTAGGCCTGGATGAGCAGACTATGGAGAACGTTCTCTTCAACAATTTTGCCAGATTCTACGGACTCGAATAAATAGCGCGGCGCGCGCAGACTGGAGGTTTGTCACGATGGCCGCAAAACGTGAAAAGGGACAGGGAAGACACAGATTTATCTGGAGACTTGTTCGCTGGCCCGTAATACTGCTTTTGAAACTCAAATTCAACTATACCATGGAGACTGCGCCAGATGTACCAAGGCCTTACATCGTACTGTCGAATCACAACACGGACTGGGATCCGGTGCTGGTGGGCAGCGCGTTTAAGAAACAGATGTATTACGTCGCGAGCGAACATATCTTCCGCCGCGGATGGATATCCAAACTGCTGTACTGGCTCATGGCGCCCATAGCCCGCACCAAGGGGTCAACGGACGGCGCAGCGGCCATGTCCATACTCAGGACGCTGAAGCGCGGAAACAACGTATGCATCTTCCCCGAGGGGAACCGTTCATGGAACGGCGTTACCGGACCGCTGCACCCGACGACAGCAAAGATAGTTAAGGCGTCGAAGACGGCATTGGTAACGTTCAAGATGACGGGAGGATATCTCACCAGTCCCCGGTGGTGCCTTTCGAACCGTAGGGGCAGAATGCACGGCCGCGTCGAGAACGTATATACGGCCGAACAGATCGCCGGAATGTCCGAGGAGGAACTGATGTCCGCTATCGAGCGCGACTTGTATGAGGACGCGTTCGAGACTCAGCGCGGCGAGATGATTCCGTACAAGGGCCATGTCATCGCGAGCCGGCTCGAAACGGCTCTGTACGTGTGCCCCAAGTGCGGCGGGTTGTGTACGATGCACAGCTACGACACGCGGTTCTACTGCAGCGACTGCGGGTTGAGCGTTATCTACAATCCGTACGGTTTCTTCGAGAACGGCAACAATGATGTGACCTTCAGTACGGTATACGAGTGGGATGTCTGGCAGGAGAAGAAACTGCGCGAGATGGATTTCAGCAGCGATCCCATATTCACGGACGAAGATCAGACTTTGCTGGAGATAGACGGTGACCACACTTCGAAGGTGATCGCGGAGGGAACGATGACGCTGCATCCCGACAGGCTTGAGATAGGAGAATTCAGCGTTAAACTCTCGGATATCTCACAGATGGCGCTTCACGGGCGCGAGACGATCGTGTTCTCATCACGCGGTGCGAATTACGAGGTCTACTCGGTCAAGAGCCGCTCCGGCCGCAAATATATGACTGTAATCGGGATACTTACGGAACGTGCTGCTGCTCAGGCAGCCGCTGAACAGATCCCGGCCAGTTCGGAGGAGAAGGGCGATGAGTGAGCGCAGATTCAATACATTCGGTTCGACTGCTCTGTGCGGCGCGCTGCTTGCGATCATCGGTTATCTCAGACTTGAAGAGTACCCCACGCTGGGTATAACGTTCCTTGTTATAGGGCTGGCGGCATTTGCAGTATCTTTCGCTGCAGTGCTCTTCACGAAGCCCTATGTATGCCCAAACTGCGGCTCAAAAGAGCACAGGATACTTCAGGCTGCGAGAACGAGAAACGGCAGCTATAAGTGTCCGGTATGCGGATTCATATCCCATCCAAAATACAAAAAGAATGATGACACATGATACAATAAGGCCCCGATCGGAAACGATCGGGGCCGTTTGATTTATCCTGCGGGATAGGTTCAGCTGGCGGGCTTTTCCGCGACAGCCTCACCGACCTTGTAAATGTCTCCCGCGCCAACCGTTATGATGAGATCGCCCGGAGAGGCGAGTTCTCTGATACGGGCCTCCATTTCCTCGAACGATGAGTAGAACTCAGATCCCGGGATATGCGCAGCGAGGTCCTTTGAGGAGACGCCGAAAACGTCCTTTTCACGCGCAGCGTATATCTCTGCCAGAAGTACGAGGTCGGGACGGGATAGCTCTTTCACAAAGTCTTCAAAGAGGTTTTTCGTACGCGAGTAGGTATGGGGCTGGAACGCGAGGATGACGCGCTTGTAGCCCAGCGAGCATGCGGTATCAATAAGGGCGTGCAGTTCGCCCGGATGATGGGCGTAGTCGTCATATATCCTGGCTCCGTTCAGCGTGCCTTTGAATTCGAAACGGCGGCCGGCTCCTGTAAAGGAGCGCAGGCCTTCCTCGGCATACTGGGCGGGGATGCCCAGCAGAAAAGCGGTGGCGCAGGCCGCCAGCGCGTTTTTGACATTGTGCATGCCGGGAACGACGAGATCGATATGCGCGTATTTTACGCCCCCGCACAGGACGTCGAAGGATGAACCGTGTCCGTCGCGAACGATATCCACAGCCCGGATGTAGCAGCTGTCACCGAGACCGAACGTGCACAGGCCGCGGCCGAGGGGAGTCAGAGCGTCCATCGTGTTTTTGTCGTCGCCGCAGCATACGATATGACCGCTTTCCGGTACAAGAGACGCGAATTTGCGGAAGGACTCCTTGACTGCGTCAAGAGTCTTGAAGAAATCCAGATGATCATTGTCTATATTCAGGATGACGGCGATCGTGGGCGAGAAACTGTGGAACGAGTTATAGTACTCGCAGGATTCCATAATGATAGTGTTTCCACTGCCGATCCGGTGTCCTGCCTTGATAAGGGGAAGAGTTCCGCCTATCATGACGGTCGGATCCCGCTGCGCCTGCATGAAGATGTGGGTCACCATGGAGGTCGTAGTCGTTTTGCCATGCGTTCCGGCGATACAGATCGCGTTCGTGTAGGAGCGCATGATATAGCCCCAAGCCTGCGCTCGTTCAAAGATCGGTATGCCTGCTTCGCGCGCCGCAGCTATCTCCACATTGTCGTCTCGTGCAGCTGCCGTGCGTATAACGAACTTTGCCCCTTCGATATTCTCGGGACGGTGGCCGATGCTTACTTTTATGCCAAGAGAGCGGAGGTGTTCGATCATCGGGGACTCGTTGACGTCTGAACCGGTTATAGTGAGTCCCATGCCGTGGAGCACCTCGGCCAGAGGGGCCATAGATACGCCGCCGATACCTACGAGGTGGCAGTTCGCACGGTCGGACATATATTTGTCAAGATCGGATATATTCATGGTACACTCCGTACATTTTATTGTCTTTTAACTGATAAGACATTATAATACCGGCTGAAGGCAATTACAATAGCAATTTGTCCCGGAAGAACGTGAGAGGAGGGAACAACAGATGCCAGCAGCTGACCGCAGACCGTTGATGAAGATGCCGGGATATGTGGTGCGCACGCTTGAGAAGATCGAGCAGAACGGATACGAGGCGTATGTAGTCGGCGGCTGTGTGAGGGACGCTATGCTCGGCCGGCGTGTGCACGACTGGGATATAACGACCTCGGCTCCTGCCTGGGAGACCGAAAAGTTGTTCCCGCATTCGGTGCTCACCGGCGAAAGGTTCGGGACGGTGACCGTGCTGACGGGCGGCCGTCAGATCGAGGTGACGACTTACCGCACGGACGGCGAGTATACCGATTCGCGGCACCCTGAAGGTGTCGTATTCGTGAGCGATATCAGGACAGATCTTGAACGCCGGGACTTCACTATGAACGCGATGGCCGTAGATCTGCGCGGGGAGCTTCTGGATCCTTTTGGGGGACGAGAGGATATCGCCGACAGACTGATCAGGTGCGTGGGTTCCCCTGAGAGACGGTTCACGGAAGATGCGCTGAGGATGCTGCGCGCAGTCAGGTTTTCCGCGCAGCTCGGGTTTGGGATAGAGAGAGAAACGATGGATGCGCTGCGCCGCTGCGCGCATCTCGTATCCGCGCTCAGCGCTGAACGCGTGCGAGACGAGACGGAGAAGACGATCATGTCGCAGCGGCCGGAAAAGCTTTACACTGCATTGGAAGCGCGGCTTTACGAACCGTTCTGCGGGACTGCGGAGATACCCGAGACCGCAGAAAAACTCCTCGCAGCACTGGGTGATCTGCCGCGCAGCAGACAGGCACGCTGGTGCGGGCTGTGCGCAGTGCTTACAGAGGAGAACGTTATATCCTGCGCAGCAGATTTCCTGCGTCAGTTCCGTCTTGATGCCCGGACGGTATCCGCTGCGGCTAAGGGCTGCAGGATAGTTGTTAACGGGATGCCCGAGGAGCGTATGGAGCTCAAGCGGATACTTGCCGCAGAATGGCGCGATACCGCTTTCAGTGCTGCCGCCGTCGCTGACGCGCTGCACGGAGGCTGCCGTGTCAAGACCCTGAATGAGATAGCCGGGAGCGGGGAATGCATCCGGAGATCGGATCTTGCCGTATCAGGCAACGATCTGAGAAAGGAGCTCGGCATACCTCAGGGCGTTCATATGGGAGATATACTGCAGCAGCTTTTTGAGCATGTTCTCGCGTTCCCAAAGGACAATACCCGAAAAAGGCTCCTGAAGCTCGCTGAAAAGCTGGCCGATGACTGAAAGTATGTATAAAACGGTGAAAAAAGGCTTCCGCCTGACGCGGAAGCCTTTATCATACACACTGAGTGCCGCGCTGATCTTTAAAGAAACAGTTCAAGGATGAACACCGTGGCGCAGCAGGCGAGAGCGACGGGAAACAGGCCTGCTCCGCACCACGCGAGCACTATGCCGACGACGAGCGCCGCTGCACCGGCGATCGGTGACTGCGTCGCTTCGATGATTGCGGGGAAAGTCATCACGGCGAGCGTTATGTACGGAACGTAATAGAGGAACGAACGCAGGAAGCTGTTTTTGATCTGCTTACGGACGAGGGTGAGCGGAAGGACGCGGATAGCATAGATTACCGCGAACATGATGAGGATATAGATATATACGTTATGTTTCATGTGTCCGCTTCCTCCGTTTCATCAGGCTTGACGGGGAAGAAGACCGCGGCCGCAGCGCCGAGGACAAGCGTCAGTATGATGACGCGTGCGCTGCCGGAGAGCGACGATATGAGTGGCAGGCGGGAGGCGGCGTAGCTGGCGGCGAAGCTCAGCGTGACGAACAGGAGCACGACCCTGTTCTGTTTTGCCGGCGGTATGATGACCGCTATGAACATTCCGAACAAGGCCACGCTGAGCGCGCTGACGATGCTTTGGGGCAGTATATTGCCAGCGACCACACCGAGAGCGGTACCGATCGCCCACATCGGTATGGCGACAGTGTAGGAGCCATAGGAGTACGCGGGTTCTAGCGGCTTCTGCTGCGCCACGGCGATGCCGAACAGTTCGTCAGTCACCGCGTATCCGATGAGCAGCCTGTGGAGGACGGAAAGCTTCGGATCCAGGCGCTGACTGAGAGCAAAACTCATCAGCAGATAGCGTGCGTTTGCAATGAGCGAGACCAGAACCATCTCGATGTAAGGGGCGGCGGCGCCGATCACCGTCATCGCAGCATACTCGCCCGCAGACGCAACGCCGAACCAGCTCATGATAAAGCCCTGGAGAGCCGTCATGCCGATATTCCTCGCGGCGATGCCGAGCGAGAACGATACCGCGAGGTAGCCAAGCCCTATGGGCAGGCCGTCGCGCATGCCGCGCAGGAACACAGCGCGGTTATTCTTTTCGGACTTCATACGGATCAACTCCCAACAGATGCTACTACTATACAACAGTATCCGCGATCAGCAAAGAAAAATCTGCGTTTTTTCGGTTTTGTTTTCCAACCCGGATAAGAGAAAAGGCAGGACCCCGCGCATTGGCGCGGGGTCCTGCCCGATGAAACCATCTTTTTATCGTTTCCGGGCCGCCGTCGGCAGCCCTAAGTATCCAATATATCAGGTCACGCGCTGATCGCGGACTTTGCGGTGTCGCAGAGAGCCGTGAAAGCGGCGGGATCGTGGATAGCCATCTCGGAGAGCATCTTGCGGTTCATCTCGATGCCGGAGAGCTTGAGGCCGTGCATGAAGCGGGAATAGTTCATTCCGTTCGCCTTGCAGCCCGCGCTGATCCTGGTGATCCAGAGCTGGCGGTAATCTCTCTTCTTGAGCTTGCGTCCGATGTAGGCGTACTTCAGGGACTTCATGACAGCCTGGTTAGCCATTTTGAAGTGGGTGGACTTAGATCCCCAGTAGCCCTTCGCGAGCTTCAGTATTTTATTTCTTCTTTTACGCGTCATCATCGCGCCTTTAATTCTGGCCATGTCAGTAGTCCTCCTTATTTATACAGAATCATGCGCTTGATAGCCGCTTCATTCGTAACGTCAGCGTAGGCGCCCTTCCGGAGGCCTCTTTTGCGCTTTGTAGTCTTCTTGTTGAGGATGTGGCTTTTGAAAGCGTGGGCACGCTTTACTTTACCGGTCTTGGTGAGATTGAATCTCTTTTTTGCCCCGCTGTGCGTCTTGATCTTAGGCATGGGTGTTTTCTCCTTCCAGTTTGTTGTTTGTCCCGTTTTGTTATTTAGGAGCTTTTGGAGACAGGAACATTGTCATGAACCGGCCTTCCAGCTTTGCGTTTTTGTCAACGGTCGCGAGTTCCGCGCACTCGTCGGCGAACTTCGTAAGAAGCTCTTCGCCGATATTTGTGTGGGCCATCTCTCTGCCGCGGAAACGCACGGTGACCTTGACCCGGTCGCCGTCTTTGAGGAATTTCTGTGCGTTCTTGAGCTTAACGTTGAAGTCGTTGAGACCGATACTGGGAGACATACGGATCTCTTTGACCTCGATGATGCGCTGGTTTCGCTTTGCATCCTTCTCGCGCTTGGTCTGCTCGAACTTGTACTTTCCGTAGTCCATGATCCTGCAGACAGGCGGATTCGAGTTCGGGGCGATCTTTACAAGGTCGAGTTCCTGCTGGATCGCGATGTCCAGCGCTTCCTTGGCGGACATGATGCCGAGCTGAGTGCCGTCCTCTGCTATGAGTCTGACCTCGCTGTCGATGATCTCTTCGTTGATCTCGTGAGTAGGATTGATGATGTGAAAGCACCTCCGTTTTCGGAACACATAAAAAAATACGGATGCGAACAGCACACCCGTACGAAAGCTGCGCCGCCGGCAGGAACCGGTGACGAGACGATGTTGACCGCGGCGCGCCATTGCGGCCGGGTGAGGACGGAGTGCCGTTCTGCTTTGTTTGCTTTGGTATGATATCAGCGGAAGCCGATATTGTCAACAGAAAAATCAAAAAAGTTCGCGATACCTACAAAAAATATCGGAAAAGGCACTATCAGACGCCGGTAAGATCGAAATCCGGGATGTATTCCTCTTCAGCGGAGGAGAGTTCCTGATAAAAGCCGTCCTCGATGCCCGAGGCGTCGAGATAAGCTGTCGCCTCTTCATATTCCTCGGACGTGATGCGACGCGTCAGTTCCGGGAAGTCCGTCAGATCGCCGCATGGAGTGTACTGGCTCATGAGGCTGAAGAGCACGTCGCCGGGGCCGAATTCAGAGGCGATCCAGTCTATGACGGCACGTGTATTGTCAAGGTTGCCCGGAAGGATCAGGTGCCTTATGACGACTCCGCTGCGCAGCATGCCGTCATCTCCGATTACGTAAGGGCCGGTCTGGCGAAACATCTCCAGTATGGCTGCCTTTGCCGTCTCCGGATAGTCCGCAGCTGCGGAGTATCTGGCGGCAGGGGCGTTGAGCGCGTACTTCATATCCGGCAGAAATATGTCGACGACACCATTTAGCCTGCGGAGCGAATCGACCGTCTCGTATCCGCCGGAGTTCCATACGACCGGTACCGGCAGACCGCCGGAGCAAGCCTCGATAATACTGTCTATATAATGCGTGGGATTGACGAGATTGATGTTGTGGACGCCTGTGGATGCGAGTTCGAGGAATACCTCCCGCAGACGGGCGGCTGAGACTGTCTTCCCGAATCCTCCGGCGCTTATCCGTCGGTTCTGGCAGAATATGCATTTCAGAGGACAGCCGCTGAAGAAGACGGCCCCTGAGCCGCGTTCTCCGCTTATGCACGGTTCCTCCCACATGTGGGCAGCGGCGCGGGCGAGCCTTGGGAGCATGCCCATACCGCAGACACCTTCGCCGGATGTCTCCGTACGGACAGCGCCGCACCGGCGCGGGCATGCATTGCATATCACTTCATCCATCTGTAGGTCTCCGTTTACTCATTCCTGCCGTCTGACCGACGGCTGTATTTTATCTTATCACCGGAAGAAGCCTGATTCAATATGGACTCGCACCGCTCACGCTGATATAATGAATACAGGAAACGACTTATACGCGGCAGAGACCGCGGGAAAGGCGGAGATTATGGGCGACAGGAGATATCCCTCAAACAGAGAGGCGGCCGAAACGATAGTCGAGGTCGGCAGAAGGCTCTACGAAAAAGGTTTCGTCGCAGCTAACGACGGGAATATAAGCGTCCTCACGGCGGACGGCTGCATACTTGCTACTCCGTCCGGTGTATCGAAGGGATTTATGACGGAGGCCATGCTCGTGAAACTGGACCTCGAAGGAAAAGTCGTTTCGGGTAAACTAAAGCCTTCTTCGGAGATAAAGATGCACCTCAGGCTCTACCGCGAACTTCCGGAGATCGGCGCGGTGGTCCATGCCCATCCGCCGAAGGCGACGACACTTGCCGCCGCCGGTATACCAATCGACCGCGCGTATATACAGGAAGCGGTCGTGCTTCTCGGCGTCGTGCCTGTCGTTCCGTTTGCACTTCCGGGCTCGGAGGCGCTCGCGGAAAGCGTCGCGCCGTACTGCCGCGACTATAACGCGCTGCTGCTGGAGCATCACGGGGCGGTTACCTGGGGCCCCGACGCGATACATGCGCTCTACAGGATGGAGAGCGTAGAGTATAACGCGGGGATATACATGAACATGCGCGCGCTCGGTATCGACCGGCCGCTGACGGAACTGCAGATCGATGAGCTCCTCGCGCTGCGCCCTTCATGGGGAGTGACTGCGGGCGGCCGGCCCAAGGGGCGTGACTGAGCGCACCCGGTAAAGGAAAGGATATGGATTACAAACTTTATCTGTTCGATTTTGACTACACCCTGGCTGATTCGGAAGAAGCGATAGTTTCGTGCTACAAGCATGTTTTCAATCTGCACGGATTTCAGATACCGCCGGATGACGACATACGCCGCACGATAGGATATACGCTGGCAGAGGGATTTGAGATGCTGCTCGGCGAGCGTGACCCTGAGACGCTTGAGCGTTACCGCGTCGAATATGTGGACCGGGCGAACGAGATAATGGCGAAGATGACGAAACTCTATCCGACCGTCCCGCCCACGATCCGAACGCTGCATGACCGAGGCGCGCTCCTCGGAGTGATATCGATTAAATACCGTTTCCGGCTCAGCATAACCCTTGAAGAATACGGTATCCTGGACCTTTTTTCCGTAATCATCGGAGGAGAGGACGTGACTGCTGCGAAGCCGGACCCCCAGGGCATCCTGAAAGCGCTGGACGTTATGAAAGTGGCAAAGAACGACGTCCTGTATATAGGGGACAGCGTGGTCGACGCCCGTACGGCTGAAAACGCCGGAGTAGACTTCGCTCCTGTGACGACCGGCATGACGCGCGCTGAGGAGTTTGCGCCTTACCGCTGCGTCAGGATTCTATCCGACCTGAGCGAGCTGGTGTGAGAGGCTCGCTATCCTGAGGAGGAAAAGCATGAACGGCAAGAAGATACTGGCACTGACGCTGTCGGCGATGCTGCTCTTTGCCGCTGCGGCCTGCACGGCGGAAACGCCGGCGGAGTCTGCCGTTAATACAGAGACGGCCTCTGCCGCTAACACGGCCGAGACAACGGAAGCCCCTGATATCCCGGGACCAGAACCGGAACCGGTTCCTGAGTTCGGGCCGGTGGGCGAACCTGTAGGCGAGGGGAGCGCCGGCACGGTCAGCTGGAAGCTCTTTCGAAACGGTACGCTCGTGATAAGCGGAACTGGTCCAATGGAACCCCTTTGGGATGCGGAGACGTCAGAAGACGGGTCTTCTGCGACCTCGTTCGAGCAGCTTATGGAAAACGAGGAATTCGCAGAGTTGTGGAATTCCCTCGTTGCAGAAGAGGGCATGGACGCGGGAATGTTAGAGGAACTGATGGGCAACAACTGGGAGGACACGCTTCTGGAGGAATCTCAGTCGGAGACGGGGACAGATCTGGAGAACACTCTCTGGTACAAACTGGCGCCGTGGGAGATCGTTTACGATACTCCTGTCCGAGCTGTATTCGTCGAGGAGGGAGTCACCACCGTTCCAGAATATGCCTTTGACGACAGCCACGACCTCGTGATTGCGGAACTCGCAGCGAGCGTGAAGAACATCGGCGAGTGCGCTTTCTGGGACTGTGAAAACCTCAGGAACATTACCATGCCGGGCGTCACATCACTGGGGCAGGCTGTCTTCGACGAGTGCACAGGACTTGAAAGCATCGAGCTACCATCGTGCCTGACACAGCTTGACATCAGTGTTTTTCGAAACTGCTCAGCCCTTAAGGAGATCGCGCTTCCTGACGGT
Source organism: uncultured Clostridia bacterium (assembly GCA_947306975.1). GTDB lineage: Bacteria > Bacillota > Clostridia > Oscillospirales > Oscillospiraceae > RGIG8048. The sequence goes on from CAMZHU010000004.1 coordinate 12,979, forward strand.
CTCGACGAGATCGGCGCGTTCATGTTCGAGAGCTGCTCGGCTCTTGAGAGCGTCAGGATACCCGGTTCGGTGACGAGCATCGGACGCAATGCTTTTTACGGCTGCACATCGCTGAAAGACTTCGAGATCCCCAACGGAGTGGAGACGGTCGGCGAATACGCGTTCACGCTGACGCCGCTCACTGAAGGTACGACCGAGCTCCTGCCGGAGACGATCGAGGAGACGGGAGCGTCGGCCTCTGAGATCCTGTCCGGCACCGGCCTCATCATACCGATCGACGAGAACGGACTCATAATGTACGACCTATATAATCTGCTGCCCGCAGCGCGCCGCACCCTCGACTGGCGAAAAGCGGACTGCCTGCTGCTGCGGCACGTCTGGTACCAGTCGCGCTCTGATTACGTTTATGTCGGCACGAGTACGCCGGCTACAGGCGCGTATAATACTTACACGGAGCTGTGGCTGTATGTCCCCGGCGGAGATGCCGCCCGCGTCGCCACCTCGATGACGAATCCGCCGGAGTCCGGCACGCCGCCCCTGCGCGGGCCTGTCACCGACGGCGGAGATATGTTCGGGCAGATAGATTATCTCTTCTGACGCTCCGCGATGATATCCAAATATTAGGCCGGCCCTTCAGAGCACCGAAGGTCCGGCCGTTTGATTTGTGCATGATATGTATGATCGTTTACGCCATGGTAGCCTTGAAACCGCCGTCTACGACGATCACTTCGCCGTTTATGTAGTCGGAGGCGGGACTGCTTAGAAAAACGATCGTGCCCATGAGGTCAAAAGCGTTGCCCCAGCCGCGCCCTTCAGGAGAGAACGTAGCACGGTCACAGACCTTTTCATAGAGAGCGGGGTTGAGCTCGCGGATCGCACTGGTCAGCTTCGTTTCGAAGAAACCCGGTGCTATAGCGTTGCATGTGATATTGTATTTTCCGAGCTCAGCGGCATAGGAGCGCGTCATTCCCACGATGCCGTGTTTGGCTACGGTGTAAGCCGTGGCGTTAGGGTCGGCCGAGAAGGATAGCGCCGAGGCGACGTTGATTATCTTGCCGCCGCCCTGCTTTATCATGACCGGCGCGACGAGATGACTCAGGTAGTGGACGGCCTCGAGCTGAACGTCTATGACGGTTTTCCATTTCTCGTCGGGGAATTCCGGAAGCGGCGCGGCAAAGTTCGTTCCCGCGTTGTTGATGAGCACGTCTATGCGGCCGAACTGCTTCAGACACTCGTCTACGCAGCGCTGCCGGTAGTCCGGATCGGTCAGATCGCCCTGCAGGAAAAAGACGCGCTGTCCGCACTCCTCGACCGCTGCCCTGACATCGCTGACATTGGCGCTGTGGTGGGGTATGAACAAGTCGGCGCCCGCCTTGGCAAGGGCGATCGCATAGATCATGCCGAGACCCGTATTGGCGCCGGTGATCATGACGACCTTTCCTTTGCATGAGAACAGGTCGAGAGAAAACGACATGGGATCCTTTTTCATTTGAATTCGCTCCTTCAGTGGCTCTTGAGCTCCTCGACCATTTTTGCTATATCGGGACGCGCGGATTCCATAAGAGCATCCCAGTTGTCCTCGTACTCGTAGGTTATGTCGTCGAGATCTTCAGCGTTCTTGATGCGGTTTACATAACCCTCCAGCATCGCAAAGTCCCTCTCATAGCAATGGAAGCTGTTGGCGCGGTGAGTGTAGGTCCCCATTCCGACTCCGAGCTCGTCGGCGATGCGTTTCTGCAGCATTATGAGTGCGAAGGCGTTCATGAAAGTCGCCTTGCAGGCGTCGTTCGAGCGGAACAGTACCTTGCAGAACAGTTTTCCGTCGCGGATGAAGTACTGTATGTGCTGCAGGCAGGCCGGGCTGTCATTGCCCTCCCTGGAGTCGTGGCGCCAGTCGCGGATATCGATCACAGCGCGGCGGGAGGAAGGGTTGCGTTTCAGTTCGCGGATGATGAATGGCAGCTGTTCCGCCATTCTGGAATGGTAGGTGTACTCCCAGTTCCCCCTGTCGATCTCAAAATCGAGGATGCCGTCGAGCATCTCCTGCCTGTACTGTTCGAGTTCGCGGAATCCGCCTATGAAAAGCCTGCTGATCAGCGGCTCCGCAAGGGGCTCCTCTACGGAATAAGTCATGGAGACCTCTTTCTGGGTGGTGTTGTAGTCAGCGCATGGCGTGACCTCGCCTTGATCGTGAAGCGCCACGAGCGCTCCGTGGTACGCCTCGGGAAGGGTCCTGCCGGTTATGAGAAACTCTTTCATGTCAGGCACCTCAGTTCATTTTTGATACTTTAATAATAACAGTGCGGGCGGAAAAAGCCAAGACTAACTTTGACCGTTGTGCGGCGCGCCGCAAAGAATCCCTTGCGATTAGCGGCGGATAGTATTACTATTGTCTGTGTTAAAAAATGCATTGTATCCGGAGCGTGTTTCTGTTTTGGAAAAGAAGACTATGATACGCGATCTGACGGAGGGCAAAGTCGCGAAACAGCTTATAGTTTTTGCGACGCCTTATATGCTTTCAAATCTCCTTCAGACGTTCTACAATCTCGTGGACATGGCCGTTATCGGCCGGTTCGTCAGCAATGTCGCCCTCTCCGCAGTATCGGTGGGCGGCGACCTCATGCACCTGTTCACGTTCATATGCATCGGACTCACAGCGGTGGGACAGGTGCTCGCCGCTCAGCACGTGGGCAAGAAAGATACCGGCGCTCTGAACACCGTCATCGGGACATATGCGTCTTTCGTACTGTTCATAAGCATCCTGTTCACAGTCACGGGCGTCATTTTCGGCAATACTTTCCTGGACTGGATGAACGTTCCGCCCGAATCCAGGGTACAGGCGCAGCAGTACACGTTCATCTGTTTTCTCGGGCTGATCCCCGTATACGGCTACAACGTTGCGAGCTCGGTGCTCCGCGGCATGGGAGACTCGAAAACGCCGTTCATGTTCGTGATAATAGCGACGGTCATCAATCTCGTTCTCGACGTCGTTTTCGTCGCATTTCTGAAGATGGACGTCATCGGCGCCGCCCTGGCGACCATAATAGGTCAGATAGTATGTTTCGTATGGGCTGTAATCTATCTATACCGCAGAAAAGAGGCCTTCGGCTTCGACTTTAAGCCGAAGAGCTTCATACCGGAAAAGGAGACCCTGAAACAGGTAATAAAGCTCGGGATACCGATGGTCCTTCAGAGTTGCGCGATCAATATATCCGGCATCGTCGTGAACGCCTTTGTCAACGCTTACGGAGTCGCCGCTGCGGCGGTGACGGGCGTAGGCAACAAACTCTGCACCATCGCGAACGTCGTAACGACCGGCATGAACACGGCGGGCGCCGCCATGATCGGCCAGAACTACGCGGCCGGCAAGCTCAAGCGCGTGTCTCAGATAATGTGGGTGATCCTGTATGTGAGCCTTATCTTCGTCGTCATACTGTCAGTCCTGATGCTGATGTATCCTGAGGAGATATTCAGCATTTTCAACGACGACCCCGAAATCCTTGCGCTTTCGCATAAGTTCAAGATAATAGCGGTCGTGACTTTTATAAGCTGCGCCGCGCGAGCCCCGTTCATCGCGCTGTTCAACGGGCAGGGATTCGCCTCTCTCTGTTTCGTTACTTCGATGCTCGACGCCATTTTCCTGCGTATCGGTCTCGCGCTTCTGCTCGGAAACGTGCTCGGAATGGGCATCATGGGGTTCTGGCTCAGCAGTGCGATCGCAAGCTATTCATATATGCTCGTCGGCAGCGTGTATTACGGCACCGGACTCTGGAAGAAACGAAAACTCGTTATACGAAGCGGTGCATAGCGTAACAAAGGAGGACCCGCCGGTCCTCCTTTGTTGACATAAAACGGCCGCAGGGCGAACGTCCTGCGGCCGTATATGTTTTATTCCGTTATTCTTTGACGATGAGCCAGTCGACGAGCAGGTCGACGCACGCACCGTAGGATCTGATGCCGAGCTCCTGTGAATTCGCTTTCAGGTAGCTGTCGTAGATGTCCTCGGAGATTTCGGTGACTTTCGTCTTTTTTACAGCCCAGTACGCGCTGTTGTCCTCCCAGTCGGTCTTCATCTCGTCTGTGAAACGTCCGTACAGCTCCTGCCACGTAGGGGTCGAGACAGTCAGCAGCGCGTTCATAAGATGTATCGTTCCCATCAGGTACCCGGAGTATTTGTATACGGGGTCGTCGCATGTGATACAGGCCGCTATCGCCGCGAAATTCGCCTCGTCCTCAGACAGCACTCCGCGCTGGTGTGCCGCCTCGTGGGCGACGGTCGCGGGTAGGAGACAAGCCGGCGAATCGGTGTTTATGTTCGTCTCTCCCGTGAGCGCGAAGTAGAAACCGGTGAAGCCCAGCCTGCTCATGAGTTTTGACGAGAGCATGGATTTCGGTCTGTAATTCCTGCCTTCCAGAGCGGGAAGCATCCCGGATATGTTGTCGTAGACCGTATCTATCATCCTTGAATAGTTGCCGTAGCTCTCACTGAAATGACCGTCTTCATCGCGATCCACCTCGGTTGACATAATGCACGCCCTGTCTACAAAAAACTCAGTTACGGCAGCCAGTTCCTCGGGAGCGACGGCGCGGTTCTCCAGTCCGCTCCTCTCAGCGAGCCCGGGAGAGTAGTAACCGGTAAACCAGATCCAGCAGGCGCCGGCCCAGATCACCAGGCCTGCGGTCACAAGTAGAAGGATGCGCTTTGCCAGATACGCAGGTTTTTCGCCGGCATCACGTTTGCGCGATACGAAACCGGCGGTAGTGCGTATAACGAAGTAGAGCGCCCATAGGATGAGAAGGGCATAGCAGAGTTCCATCAGAGAGAAGGGGACGTACCGGGTGATCCCGGCTGCAAAGTCTCTGAACGGGCGCGAGAAGCCGTTGCTGACCGACGTCATGAAGGCGGTATCGGAACGCAAGGCGTAAAAGACCGCTACGAGAGCGGCAGCAGCGGCTGCTGGAAGCAGGGACAACACCGTGCGCAGCGTTTTGCGTTTTCCGGATGTACTGGTCATATGTTCATCGACCGGGCCTTTCCTGATCCGTCAGGAGACGTACCTGGCGGGATGTCTATGCGCTGATTATACATTATCGGGGGATATGCAAACAAGAGGGAAATGACGGGCGCCTTTTCCGGACGCTCCGGTACCGTCTTTATGACGGCCCGGGGCGTAAAACGTTCCTTTTTGCGGGAATCTTCGGGCCTGTACCGCCGATACTGTACACGACGGCAAAAACATGTTATAATAAACCAATTAATCAGAACAGTGGTGCCGACAGCCGTGAGCCGGTTCAACATCGTAAAGTACATCCGGGGTAAGTCCAGACATGAAGAGAGCGGAAGCAGGGCGCTGGCGCTGATGGGACGATGCACGTTCGGGGTCTCCTTGCTGTCGGACCTATTAATCTCACTGTTCGAGCCGGTCTACAGCGCCTTGTCGGCGGTTACTCCGGTGCCCGCCGCGAGGTACCGGTGTACTCGGCCGGATTTGCTGTTACGCTGAAACTCACGCGGATACCTCTCGTAAACAGGCTGGTATGACAGCCTTTCACAGGATATAAACAGCACCGCTAGCGGTGCGGAACGGATGGTTGATATGACTGAACTATCAAAGATCTTCGGAAGCATGGTCTTCAACGACGCTGTCATGCGTGAGAGGCTGCCGTCAGAGGTCTACGACGCCCTCAAGGACGCGAGTCGAAGCGGAAAGCGTATGGACATCGAGACCGCAAACGTCGTCGCGGCTGCGATGAAGGACTGGGCTATAGAGAAAGGCGCCACGCACTTCACTCACTGGTTCCAGCCGATGACGGGCGTGACCGCTGAGAAGCACGACAGCTTCATATCGAACGCGGGTTCCGGCAAGATCATGATGGAATTCTCCGGTTCCGAGCTCTTCAAAGGCGAGTCCGACGCGTCGAGTTTTCCGTCCGGCGGACTTCGCGCGACTTTCGAGGCCAGGGGATATACTGCCTGGGATCCCACATCCTGCGCGTTCATTAAGAACAATACGCTCTACATACCCACAGCGTTCTGCTCGTACGGCGGCGAGGCGCTCGACAAGAAGACGCCGCTCCTCCGCTCCATGGAGGCTCTTAACAAACAGGCGATGCGCGTCCTCCGCCTTTTCGGTAACGAAGGCGTGACGTCGGTCAAGACCACCGCCGGTCCCGAGCAGGAGTACTTCCTCGTCAGTAAGGAGCTCTATAACCGCCGCAAGGATCTTGTATATACAGGCCGTACTCTGTTCGGCGCCCGCCCGCCGAAGGGACAGGAGCTGGACGACCACTATTTCGGCACCATAAAACCCAAGGTGCAGGCCTTCATGGCCGAGCTCGACGAGGAGCTCTGGAAACTGGGCGTGCTGGCCAAGACGGAACACAACGAAGCTGCTCCGGCCCAGCATGAGCTGGCGCCGATATTCGAGACCACTAACATCGCGACCGACCACAACCAGCTGACGATGGAGATCATGCAGCAGGTCGCGAGGAAAAACGGCATGGTGTGCCTGCTCCATGAGAAACCCTTCAACGGAGTCAACGGCAGCGGCAAGCACAACAACTGGTCCATACAGACGAACACCGGCATGAACCTCTTCAATCCGGGCGATACGCCGTATGAGAACGCCCAGTTCCTTCTGTTCCTGTGCGCCGTGATACAGGCCGTCGACGACTATCAGGCGCTTCTGCGCGTGTCTGTATCGTCTGCAGGAAACGACCACCGTCTGGGCATGGCGGAAGCGCCCCCCGCGATAGTCTCCATGTTCCTCGGGGATGAACTCTCGGCCATACTCGACGCCATTGAAAAAGGCGAGGAGTACAGTGCCGGTGAGAAGAGGCTCATAAAAGTCGGAGTACACGTCCTGCCGCGTTTCCCGCAGGATGCGACCGACCGCAACAGGACGTCGCCTTTCGCTTTCACAGGAAACAAGTTCGAATTCCGCATGGTCGGATCGTCCATGTCCATTGCGAGCGCCAATATAGTGATCAATACGGCGGTGGCGGAATCGCTCCGCCAGTATGCCGACGAACTTGAGGGCGCCGAGGATTTCAACGCGGCTCTCACCGCGCTCATACGCCGTTGCATAAGAGAGCACAGACGTATCATCTTCAACGGAAACGGATATGACGAGGCTTGGGTCGCCGAGGCTGAAAAACGGGGCCTCCTCAACCTGCCTACGACGCCGGACGCGCTGCCGTATTATCTTGAACAGAAGAGCATCGATCTCTTCGCACGGCACAAGGTCCTAAATGAGACTGAGATGCGGGCCCGGTATGAGATCATGCTGGAGAATTACTGCAAGGTCCTCAATATCGAAGCGACGACCATGCTTAAGATGGTCCGCAAGGACATCCTCCCAGCGGCGGCAGCCTTTTCGGCGTCCCTCTGCAGGGAGGCTGCGGAGAAACGCAGCATGATGCCGGAGGCCTCCTGCAGATACGAGCTTGAGACGGCGGACCGCGTAGCGGAGCTTACAGAGACCATTTACGCGAAGGCCGCGGAGCTCGACAGGGCGGCCGCATGTACGGGCGACAAAAAAGATATAACCGAGCGGTCGATGTACTTCAGAGACGTAATAATCCCCGTAATGGAGGACATCCGCGCCGCCGCCGACGAACTGGAGACGGTTACAGACAGAGAATACTGGCCGTTCCCGACATACGGCGATCTCCTTTACAGCAACGACTGAGCGGTATTAAAACGATAAAAATGCTGGGCGCAGCTTTGCCTTTAAGGCGTCGCTGTCCCAGCATTTTTCATGTAATGGCATGTCCGTAAGGAGTCACACGAGATCCCAGATCACTGTGACAGTGTCCGAGACGGTTATATCGTCCGGTTCGATATTCACGGCGCAGCCGAAAGCGGCTTCTTCCGCTGTGTCCGCGGCCTTCATCATGCGGTTCATCGGACGCACCGCCATCTCGATCTCACCCCAGGAGTAGTCGATGCTGCGGATCTGTCCGAGCTTCGTCCCTGCGGCGCACGAGAGAGTCTTCGCTTTCGCCGCCGCGTCCTCGACTGCCTTGGCGAGCAGTTCGTTTTTTGCTGCCTCGCGGTCCTTCACAGTGTAGCTGATGTCGAACTCGGGATCCGCGCCCGAGTGCGCGAGCGCGTAGAGCACACGGCCGAGAAGGGCGTTATCCGAAGGGAATTCCAGCTTGAGGACGTGGCTGAACTCATATCCCATGAACACGCGCCGGTAGTTGCCGTCTTTATCGTTTACGCCTTCGTATCGGGCGTTCACGTCGAAGGAGAGCGTCTTCAGCGAGGTGCGTTCGAAGCCGAGCGGTGTGATCGCGGCTGCAAGAGCATCCGTAGCGTGCGAGGAGCGCTCGACTGTATCCGCATATTCTTTTTCGTGCCCGTTCAGCGTTATCGTGAGTCTGGTGATGTCCGGACGGAGCTTCAGCGTGCCCCTGCCGGTCACACGGATGGTCCTTCTGTCTTCCATTTGAGCAGCACCTCCGCAGAGTGAAGTTTGTTTACGCGACCAATATAGCACGGGGAAAGCGCGTTGTACAGGCTTTACATGAGAATGAAACTGTGGTATTTTGACGATACCGGCTCGCGCCGGAAATCTCTTTGTTTCGAGGTAACTGTTATGAGTGAGCTGAAAGCCGGACTTAGAGGGACCGCCGCCTGGACGGTCACGGAGGATATGTCTGCCAGAGTCTGCAGGAGCGGTTCTCTGGATGTTTTCGCGACGCCTATGCTCGTGGCTCTCATGGAGTGCGCGGCATGTGACGCCGTAAAGGATGCACTGCCCGAGGGCAGCACCAGCGTGGGGACTGAAATGGACGTTAAGCATACGGCTGCCTCGCCCGTGGGGGCAGAAGTCAGCGCCGAGGCAGTGCTCACTGCCGTTGACGGCAGAAAGCTCACCTTTGAGATCACGGCCTGCGAAGGCGTGAAGATCATCGGTACGGCAAAGCACGAACGCTTTATCGTCGACGCGGCCAGATTCATGGGGAAACTGGCGAAGTAAAACAGACATTAAAAGCAGCGCCCGCCGGTCCGGATATCGGACAGGCGGGCGTTATTCTTTTCGTGGACTCAGGTCTTTGCCATTTTTACTACGAGTGAATGAGGCAGGATCTTCGCAACGAAGCGGTAGAACTTGTAGAATGCCTTCGGCGTGTAGACGACACGCCCGGCAGCGGCGGCGTCCATGGTGCCTGCGGCGACCTTTTTGGGGTCGCAGTAGGGGAGAGTGCTGAATGTTTTCGAGTTGCCGGTGATCCTGGCAACGCTTATGAACTCTGTGGCCATGGGACCGGGGCAGACCGCTGTGACGGAAATGCCGCGCGGTCGGAGCTCTTCCGCTAGCCCGCGGGTGAACGATGTGACGTACGCTTTCGTCGAACTGTAAACGGTCATCCGCGCGTTGGGGCAGAAGGACGCGATCGACGAAGTGTTCACTATCATCGCGCCGCGATCCATATAGGGGAGCGTGCAGACGGTTATTACGGTCAGCGCACGTACGTTTACGTCTATCATGCCGGCCTGTTCGCCGGGGTCGGATTCCGCCAGGTCGCCGAGAACGCCGAAACCGGCGTTGTTAACAAGAAGGCGCACGTCAGGTTTCTCGCGCTCGAGGGCGGAGCGGTACACGGCTGTACCTTCTTCGGTGGAGAGATCTGCGGAGATAAGCAGAGTTTTGCATCCCAGCTTGTCCGCGGTCTCCTGCAGTCGGTCAGCCCTGCGTGCGACGAGCCAGAAACACTCTATGTCCGGAAACTTTTTTTCCGCAGCGAGCGCGAACTCGACACCGAGACCGGAGGACGCTCCGGTAATAACGGCGACTTTCATGCCTTCTTCGGTTCGGGATACTCCTCGCCGAGGGTATCCACCGTTATGCTTGCGATCTTCTGCTGCGCAAGAGGCCTGTCCATAAAGTCGGTGCGGGTGCCGGCGATGCCGTCCAGCACGTCGAAACCGTCAGTGAGCATGCCGAAGGCTGCGTACTGACCGTCGAGATAGGGCGCGTCTCTGTGCATGATGAAGAACTGGCTCCCGGCGGAGTCCGGATGCTGAGCGCGGGCCATCGAGAGGACGCCGCGGGTGTGACGGAGATCGTTCGTGAAGCCGTTTGCCTCGAACTCGCCCGGGATCGTGTAACCTGGGCCCCCCATTCCGTTCCCGTTGGGGCAACCGCCCTGGATCATGAAACCGGAGATGACGCGGTGGAAGATCAGACCGTCGTAGAAACCGTTCTTGATCAGGGAGATGAAGTTGTTGACGGTGTTGGGCGCGATCTCGGGATAGAGTTCCGCGGTCATCGTCTTTCCGTCCGCCATTGTGATGGTTACTATCGGATTAGCCATTTTACAGATTCCTTTCTTTTTTTATTCTCTCGATATCTCTGTCGCTGTCGCGCCTTGCGATCGATTCACGTTTGTCATAGAGCTTTTTGCCTTTCGCAAGGCCGAGCTCGATCTTTACGCGGCCGTCCGAGTTGAAATATACGGAGAGGGGGATGAGGGTCAGCCCTTCCTGTTTGATCTTGCCGTAGAGCCTCATGATCTCCCGCTTGTGCATAAGGAGACGCTTGGGGCGCATGGGATCCCGGTTGAAGATATTGCCTTTCTCATAAGGGCTTATGTGCATGCCGTGGGCGAATATCTCGCCGTTCTTGATGGCACAGAAAGAGTCCTTCAGGTTAACGTTGCCCATCCTGATGGATTTCACCTCGGTCCCGAAGAGCTCGACCCCAGCCTCGAACCTGTCGAGTATGAAGTAGTCATGGAACGCCTTCCTGTTGTTCGCAACGGTTTTGACCGGCCTGTTTTTCGGCAAAGATATCACCTCCGTATCCGTCGCTGTATCGCCCTCGCCGGGAGGCATGTTATCCGGCGGGTTTTCTCAATAATTATAGCATGGATGTCAACAAGATGAGATACCCGGCCATCGGAAACGGGATGGCCGCTTATCATTGACTTAAGACAGTGTCAAATGATATAATACACTGATTTATTATATACATGGATTATCATTAACCTCACGACAGGTGGAAAGATATGTGGCTTGCTGAAAAATGGAAGGATTATGAGCTCATCGACTGCTCCAACGGCGAGAAACTGGAGCGGTGGGGCGGACATATACTGGTGCGGCCGGATCCGCAGGCCATCTGGGACACTCCCAGGAGGAACCCCGGATGGAAACGGCCGGACGCTAAGTATTCGCGTTCGTCGTCCGGCGGCGGAAGCTGGGACAAAAAGGATCTGCCGGCAAGCTGGCAGATCAGATACGGCGATTACACCTTCAACGTGAAGCCGATGAATTTCAAACATACCGGGCTATTCCCGGAACAGGCGGTGAACTGGGACTATATCTCGGACAGGATCCGCGGCGCGGGACGGCCTGTAAGCGTTCTGAACCTCTTCGCCTATACGGGCGGTGCCACGGTCGCTGCGGCCGCCGCAGGCGCGTCCGTCTGCCATGTCGACGCGGCAAAGGGAATGGTGTCATGGGCCCGCGAGAACGCCCGGGCGTCAGGCCTGGAAAACAGCAGCATCCGCTGGATAATAGACGACTGCGCCAAGTTCGTCGAGCGTGAGATACGGCGCGGCAGGAGATACGACGCTATAATCATGGATCCCCCGTCCTACGGACGCGGTCCGTCGGGAGAGATCTGGAAACTGGAAAAAGACCTGTTCCCGTTCGTCTCGCTGTGTGCGGGCGTTCTGAGCGACGATCCGCTCTTCGTGATAATAAACTCTTATACTACCGGGCTTTCCCCGGCGACTCTTACGTATATTGCGGGATCGGTCTTCAGCGGGCGCTGGGGAGGTCACGCTGAGAGCAGCGAGCTGGGGCTCCCGGTTACTGAGAGCGGTCTTGTGCTGCCATGCGGAGCGGCCTGCAGATGGGAGAGATGATCATGAGCGACAGGATAATAGAGATGAAGGACCTCTCCTACGCGTACACCGCCGCCGAGGGCGAGACACCGCGTCTGGTCTTAAAAGGGATAGACCTCGAGATCGAGGAGGGCACTTTCGTAGCGGTGCTCGGCCACAACGGTTCCGGAAAGTCGACGCTGGCAAAGCATATGAACGCAGTGTTCCTTCCGTCAGGCGGCATAGTATACGTTGCCGGGATGGATACGGCAGATGAGAATCTGCTGATAGAGATACGCCGTACCGTGGGCATGGTATTCCAAAATCCAGACAACCAGATCGTTGCGAACGTAGTGGAAGAGGATGTGGCCTTTGCGCCGGAGAATCTCGGCTGTCCGCCGGAGGAGATACGCAGACGCGTAGACGACGCGCTCAAGGTAGTCGGAATGTACGATTTCAGGGAACACGCGCCGCACCTTCTTTCAGGCGGACAGAAGCAGCGCGTGGCTATAGCCGGAGTGCTCGCCATGCAGCCCAAATGCGTAGTCTTCGATGAACCGACGGCGATGCTCGATCCTCGAGGACGCGAGGAAGTGACCGCCATCATCAGGAGGATGCGGGACGAGCTCGGCACCACGGTGGTGCTCATCACGCACCATATGGAGGAGACGATCGACGCCGACAGGCTCGTCGTCATGGCAGACGGACGGGTGGCCATGGACGGCACTCCGCGGGAGATATTCTCGCAGGTGGACAGACTAAGAGAACTTGGCCTTGACGTGCCGCAGACGGTCGATCTCATTTACAGACTGAATAAAAAAGGATTCTCTATGCCTCTGGATGCGCTCTCTCCGGACGAGTGCGCGGAGGCTGTGGCCGGCGCACTTCGCACATGAAACGCCGCGTGACGCGGCATACAGGGCGTCATCTGTTTGAGAGACGCACCTACGAAAGGAATTGTAAAGCAATTGGAACCGATTATAAGTACGGAAAAATTAGGGCATGTATACAGCATAGGCACGCCTTTTGAGCATGCCGCTCTGTGTGATGTCGATTTTGAGGCCGCTACTGGAGAGTACATCGGACTGATCGGACACACCGGCTCCGGCAAGTCCACTTTCGTACAGCACCTGAACGGACTGATAAAGCCGACTTCGGGCAGAGTGCTGTTCCATGGACAGGACATCCATTCCTCAAAAGAACTGACTCACAGCATACGATTCAAGGTGGGGATAGTTTTCCAGTATCCGGAATACCAGCTTTTCGAGGACACGGTCTATAAAGATATCGCTTTCGGGCCGAAGAACATGAAACTCTCAGAGAGCGAGATTGATGAACGCGTAAGGGAGGCTGCGGGATTCGTCGGTATAACTGACGAACTGCTGGAGAAGTCTCCTTTCGAGCTGTCCGGCGGAGAGAAACGCCGTGCCGCGATCGCGGGCGTCATAGCGATGCGTCCGGAAGTGCTCATACTGGACGAGCCGACTGCAGGCCTTGATCCCCGCGGCTGCACACGCCTGCTCGAGAACATCGAGGAGTTCCATTCGGCGTTCAACGCAACGGTTATCATGGTGACCCACGATATGGATGAGATAGCCAGAGCAGCGGACAGGATAATCGTATTTGACAAGGGCAGGATAAGATACAATGCGCCGCCGAAAGAGATATTTTCTCACAGCGGGGAACTGTCGGAGATGGGGCTCGCGGTGCCTCAGGCGACCGTAATAGCGGCCCGTCTGCGCGCGCGCGGGGTCACGCTTCCAGCGGATATCTATACAATAGAACAGCTCGAGGAAGCCCTCGCCGGTCTGAAAGGAGGCGGGGAGAATGCTTAAGGATGTCACACTGGGCCAGTTCTTCCCCGGCAATACCGTTATCCACAGGCTCGACCCGAGAACGAAGCTGATCCTCGTGATCGTATACATCGTTGCGTTGTTCACCGCAAAGAGCTATATCTCTTACGCGGTGGTGATCGTAGTGTTCGCCCTCTGCGTCGCTGTTTCGCGGATAGGACTGAAGTCCCTGTTTTCCGGCCTGAAGCCCATCCTGATAATCATCATCATAACGGCAATACTGAACATACTGTTCACGCGTTCGGGCAGGGTGCTGCTGCAGTTCTGGAAGATCACGGTCACGGCTGACGGCGTACGCATCGCAGTATTCATGGTCGTGCGGCTCATGCTGCTCATCATGGGCACATTCATACTTACTTACACGACTTCGCCCATATCTCTGACAGAGGGTCTGGAGCGTTTGCTCAGTCCCCTGAAGAAGATAAAGGTGCCGGTCCATGAGCTCGCGATGATGATGAGCATAGCGCTCAGATTCATCCCTACTCTCATTGAGGAGACAGACAAGATCATGAGCGCTCAGAAAGCCCGCGGCGCCAATTTCGAGACAGGCAGCCTGCTCGACAGGGCAAAGGCGCTGCTGCCGCTTCTGGTGCCGCTTTTCGTGAGCGCGTTCCGGCGTGCAGACGAGCTGGCCGTAGCAATGGAGAGCCGCTGCTACCACGGTGGAGAAGGCAGGACGCGGATGAACGTCCTTACCATGAAGAAACGCGACTGGACGGCCTTGATACTGGGCGCGATCTTCCTGGCGGCAATTATCGCGCTGGCACGCTTCGGACTGTGAGGTACTGAAATGGAGAGGAACATAGCCCTTCGCCTCATGTACGACGGTACGGCATACCACGGATGGCAGGTGCAGAAGACGGAGCGCACGGTTGCCGAAACGCTGGAGGGCGCCCTTACGAGACTCTGCGGACATGATGTGAAAGTCACTGGCTGCGGCCGGACTGACGCGGGCGTTCACGCGCTTCGTTACTGCGCCAACTTCAGAACTGACTGCACAGTTCCCACAGACCGGTTTCCTCTGGCGGTGAACACATATCTTCCCCCGGATATCGTAGTTGCGGATGCTGTCGAGGCGGATCCGGGATTCAACGCCATCCTGTCCTGCGAGAAGAAGGAGTATACCTACCGCATTTGCAACAGCCGTATCAGGGATCCTTTCTTGGCGGACCGGGCGTACTTTCACCCGACACCTCTCGATACTGAGGCTATGGCCGAGGCCGCAAGGATGTTCGTCGGGACCCATGATTTCGCCGCGGTGAGATCTGTGGGGACGGAGACGAAGACAACGGTGCGTACCGTATACTGGTACGAGGTCGGACGGGACGGGAATATGATCACGCTGCGCGTCTGCGCGGACGGGTTTCTCTATAACATGGCGCGTGCGATGGCAGGAACGCTCATATACGTATCCGAAGGCAAGATCGCAGCAGGGGATATCCCGGCCCTGCTGGAAAAGGGAGACCGCAGACTTACAGGCCCGACGGTGCCGCCGTGCGGACTGTATCTTACCCGCGTGTGGTACCCGGGACCTGTCGGGGAAATGATGTCCCGGTGAGCAAAATTAACCAAGTGTTCACATCTTTTTATATCTTTCCGGCCGGTTTGATGGTATAATGCTACAATACGACCGGCGTATCCCGCCGCTCCGCAGCGGAAGATACTTGTATTTTTCCGATCGGATGGAATAGTCCAATGTCAAAAGATATGTCGAAAAACGGAAAAAAGCGCGGCGAACTGCAGCCCGTGCTGCTCATACTGGTGCTGGTTCTCGCTGCAGTGCTAGTCATACTGTCGCTGGACGGCAAAACCGGACAGAAGCTCATCAACCGCGTGAGGAACGCGGGACCGCGGGAAGTTGCGACCGACTGCTTCTATTTCAGTCTCGGCAAGAACGCTGCGTTCGCAGACATGTCGGGCGGACTGGCCTGCGCATCCAGCAGCGGACTGCAGGTCTTCGATATGACCGGCGCTCAGTCGATCAGCGAACTGTTCATGATGGAGTCTCCCGCGATCGCGTCAGCAAACGGACACGGTGTTGCTTACGATATAGGCGGTAAAGAACTTCGCCTGTTCGACGCGTCTCGTGTTATCCTCAGGCTGACCACAGAATACCCGATTATTAGCGCCGAGATAAGCCCGGACGGAAGGATGGCAGTATGTACCGGTGACAGCGGCTATAAAGGCCGCGTGACAGTGTATTCCGAGACGGGAGACGAACTGTTCCGGTGGTATTCGGGCGAAGGGTACGTCCTTTCTGCTGCTCTGCCCTCATCCGGCAACGAACTTGCCGTGCTGACTGTCACGGAACGTGGCAGCAGACTCGTAAGACTGCACACCGACGACGAAGAGTATCTAGTAAGCACTGAACTGCCCGGAGAGCTGCTGATCGATGCCGCGTTCACAAAGAAAAACGCGATCGCAGCTATCGGCGAAACGGCATATTACGTCATCAAGGAAAATGAGGAGCCTGTAAAGACGGATTTCGGCGGCAGGTATCTCAAGGCCTACGCGCTTGGAGAGGAATTCAGCGCCGCTGTCCTTCTCGACTACAGATCCGGCTTTGCAGGGCAGCTCACGGTGTACAACGACAAGGGAGCGGAAGAGACCTCATGTGAGGTCCGCGATCTTGTGTCGCTGTCATCCGCGGGAAGATATGCGGCGGTACTGACGAACGACAGTCTTACTGTCTATGACAGCACGCTTTACCGCGTCGGCAGCTACCGTGTTTCGGGATTTTCGGACGTGATAATGCGTACAGACGGGACAGTGGCGGCCGCTGCTGAGAACTACGCGGAAAACTTTGCGGGCAACGGCGACTGAAAAAGGTCGGCCGCGAACATAGATCTGCTGATTTACCAGCCTGACTCTTGAGAGGGTGATCAAGTGACTCATTACATCACACAATACATGAATTATATAAAGTGGGTGCCGGACGTGCTGTTTGCCGTCATTATCGTCGTCTGCGCGTGGCGGGGCTACAAGAACGGTATAATACGCGGTATCTGCGGTATCCTTGCTATAATAGTATCGCTTTACGGCGCCAATATAATCGCGACAGCGTATTCGGATGAGTTCACCGGCATGGCCAAACCGTTCGTGGAGGGCATAGTCGACACTTCGGTCAGCAACGTGCTGAACGACGCGAAGAAGACGATGATCACAGTCAGGACTTCAGACAAAGACGACGTATACACGGTATGCTACGCCGCTTCCCGCGAGCTTGGCATCTGCGATGCAGCAGCTGACAAACTGGCTCGGGAGATGGCCGATGATACATCAGTTGTCGATCAGGAGATGACAGAGCTCCTGTCGGCAAAACTCTGTTCCAAACTCGCGTTTGCCGGTCTCGCGGCGATAGCTTTCATCCTGATAGCCATAGTCTTCGCCGTGATAGGCAACCTAATAAATCTTTCGTTCCAGATCGAAGCTTTGGGAGCCGCGGAACCTATAATCGGCACCCTGCTCGGCATCGCGAAAGGCATTATCATAGTGCTTGCGCTGGCAACGATCTTCCGGTACACAGGAAAAATAATCCCCGACACAGCAGTTGAAACGACTAAAATACTGCCTCACATTCTGAACAATAATCCCGTAGCGGACAGACTGGGGCTGTGAACCCCGGAAAAAGGCACATACTGATCCTTGAGAGGTACTGAACATGCAGCGAACCATTTGCTCCAGATGCAAAAAGAATATAGCCGTTATATTCATCACGAAGATAGAGAACGGACAGTCCACGAATGAGGGACTGTGCCTTAAATGCGCCAAAGAGCTGAAGATAAAGCCCGTTGAAGACATCATCCGGAAAATGGGGCTCTCTGACGACGATCTGGACAATCTCTCCAGCGAGATGGTCGAAGCCATGAACGGAATAGAGGCGCTTACGGAGATTGAGGACGGCGACAGCGACGAGGACGGCAAGACGGCGACCTTCCCGTTCCTCAACAAGCTTTTCGGCAATCAGGGCGGTCAGACGGAAGGGGAAGGACATGAGCAGGAACCCCATGCCCAAGGAAAAAGACCAGAAAAAGAAAAACAAATACCTCGACGACTACTGTATTAACCTTACAGACAGAGCGCGTGAAGGCAAGCTCGACGCAGTCATCGGCCGTGAGACAGAGACTGAGCGCGTGATTCAGATACTGAACAGACGCCAGAAGAACAACCCGTGCCTGATAGGCGAACCGGGCGTCGGCAAGACAGCCATCGCCGAAGGCCTCGCCACCCGCATAGCGCAGGGAGACGTTCCATACAAGCTCCGGGACAAGGAGGTCCATCTTCTAGACCTTACGGCACTCGTCGCCGGGACTCAGTTCAGAGGTCAGTTCGAGAGCCGAATGAAGGGCCTCATAAACGAGATAAAGAAGAAGGGCAATATCATTCTGGTCATCGACGAGGTGCACAATCTCGTCGGAGCCGGCGATGCGGAAGGTTCCATGAACGCGGCGAATATCCTCAAGCCCGCGCTTTCACGCGGTGAGATACAGGTCATCGGCGCAACTACGTTCAATGAGTACCGCAAGAGCATAGAGAAGGACGCAGCGCTGGAGCGGCGCTTCCAGCCTGTCATAGTGAACGAGCCCTCCATAAGCGATTCCGTCAAGATACTGCTTGGTATTAAAGGTTATTACGAAAAGTTCCACGGCGTCGTGATACCGGACGAGATCGCCCGGCAGGCCGTGCTTCTCTCAGAAAGATATATCACGGACAGATTCCTGCCCGACAAGGCCATCGACCTGATCGACGAAGCATGCTCGGACATGAATCTGAAGAGCGAGGCCATAGCGAAGCGTGACGCAGTTCTTAAGGATCGCGACGATATCCGCAAGGAACGCGAGAAGATCCTTACCGGAGCTGTGGGAAATCCCGAATACGAGCGACTCGCCGAGTTACGCAGCGCCGACATGAAGCTTGAAGAGCAGCTGGCTGAGCTCGATGCGGAAGGCGTCCCGGAACTCACACTTGACAATCTGGCCCGTGTTATTGAGCTTTGGACGAAGATACCCGCGAGCAGTATACGCGAAGACGAGTTCAAACGTCTCAGCGAGCTCGATGACAGGCTCAAGGCACATATCATCGGACAGGACGAGGCGGTAGCCGCAGTGTGTTCGGCGATCCGCAGGAACCGCGTCGGCATATCACCGAAGCATAAGCCGGTCTCCTTCATATTCGTAGGTTCCACCGGCGTCGGGAAAACGGAGCTCGTTAAGCGCTTGGCAGAGGATCTGTTTGATTCGCCGGACGCGCTCGTACGGCTGGATATGTCAGAGTATATGGAAAAGCACACCGTATCGCGGCTCATAGGTTCACCTCCGGGCTATATCGGATACGACGAAGCCGGTCAGCTTACGGAGAAGATCCGCCGCAAGCCGTACAGCGTCGTGCTCTTCGACGAGATAGAGAAGGCGCATCCAGATGTCCTCAACATCATGCTCCAGATCCTGGACGACGGACACATAACCGACGCTCACGGGCGCACGGTCAATTTCGAGAACACTGTGATCATCATGACGACCAATGCCGGCAGCAACAGGAAGGACGGCGCGGTCGGATTCAACAGGACTCTTAATGAACAGGGACGTGAGAAGGCCATGAAGGCTCTTAACGACTTCCTTCGTCCGGAGTTCATAAACCGTGTCGATGAGATCGTATGCTTCAACCATCTTACGGAGGAGGACTTCGGAAAGATCGCGAAGCTTATGCTTGACGAACTAAGGGATTCAATGGCGGAAAAGATGATCGAGCTCACTTACGACGAGACAGTCGTAAAGTGGCTCACCGAAAAGGCCTATTCGATAACCTACGGCGCCAGGAATCTCCGCCGCCTGATCCAGACAGACATTGAGGATAAGATAGCGGAGGAGATAATCACGAACTACGCCCATCCGGTGAAAAAGGTCGGAGTGACCGCGGCGGAAGGCAAGATCCAGGTCCTCGCAGTCTGAGCCCCGCGACTAGGTTTACATAATCAAGTTACCGATGGAGTTTGATACATGAAGAAACTGCTGATACTGCTGCTTGCTGCTGTGATGCTTCTCGCGATGCTTGCCGGATGCGTCAAGATCCCGACAGAAGACATAGCAAATACGATAACCGATTACGTCATAGACAAGATCGATGAGAACACAGCAAAACAGGAAGAGAAGACCTCAGAAACAGAGGACGCCGCGTCCCAGACGCAGACTCCGGAAAAGGCTGACAGCGAAGACGGCCTGCCCGACGAGGACGGCAAATACTATTCTGCCGAGGAAGTGGCGCTTTATATCCACACATACGGCAAGCTTCCTGTGAACTACATTACGAAGAACAAGGCAGAGGACCTCGGATGGACCGGCGGTTCCATAGAGAAATACGCGCCCGGCTGCTGTATCGGCGGCGGGAGATTCGGCAACTATGAGGGGCAGCTTCCCGACGCCCCGGGCCGGAAGTGGACGGAGTGCGATATAGACACTCTCGGCAAGTCGTCCCGAGGTGCAAAGAGAATCGTGTTCTCGAACGACGGCCTCATATATTACACTGACGATCACTACGAGAGCTTCACGCTCTTGTATACGGCGGAGGGGAAGGCATAATGAGGACTATCGTACTTGACTGCAGGCTTCTCGGCGGGGATACCGCGGAAGAGCGGAGAGAGACACAGGAGAGGCTCGCAGAGGCATTCGGGTTCCCGTCCTACTACGGGTTCAATCTTGACGCCCTTTATGACTGCCTTACAGATCCGTGCGAGGAGACGGAGGTAATACTGACACATACCGACGGCATATGGACGGAAGGATACTGCGGATCAGTTATAGAGGTCCTTCGCGAAAGTGCAGCGGAAAACAGAAACATCCGGCTCTTCAGAACTGCTGAGTTCACCGATTGAGCATTATAGATACCAAATGAAAAAAGCAGGCAACGGCAATTTGCCGTCGCCTGCTTTATTAATCCTGGAAACCACCGGCTATGCCGGTGGAGGACCCCAGTAAAAGAGCTTTAGCTTCAAGCATCGAGCGTAGCGAGCCACAAACAATACCTGTTCAATAATTGCCATGCCACAAAACTGTCGATTTGGCACGTTCACGTGCTGTGGGGCATAAAATGCAAGTGGAAGATGTTTCTGCGCGTCTTTAGATGCTTGCCGGTAAAATACCCTTCTAGGGTTTACTCAAGCCTCCGGCTTAGCCGGAGGTCATGACTATGTGACATTTGATTCTTAGC
>CAMZHU010000005.1 GCA_947306975.1 uncultured Clostridia bacterium
CGTCGTAGTGACGGATCACTCCGCCGTCGGGATCGAGTTCGCAGAGTTTGCATAGCCAGGCGGTCAGCTTGACCAGGGAATCGTACGCTTTGCCGGTGAACTCGCCGTTCTCGTCCGTATGGCAGACCTCTATCGAGATGGTGTCTCCATTGCGCTTTCCGGTGGCGGAAGCCTTCTCGTCAAGGGGCAGGCACTGGATGACTTCGCCGTCGAGACCGACTATGAAGTGCGAACTCGTCTTCGTGCCGGGCTGGTCGTAATAATCGCGGTTCTGCTGGGCTGAAGTGCCGGGGCTGCCGACGTAGTGTACTACGACCGCCGTCATCCCGGAGAGCTTTTCGCCCTGTCTCGAGGATGCGCCGGACGCGATGAACTGCTTGTCGATCCAGGAGGGGATCCTGGCTTCGGCGAGCACCTCTACTATATCCGAATCCCGGTCTCTGTCCTTATGCGGTCTGGTTATGAGGATCACGGCGGCAGCTATGATGATGACGGCGAGGACAGCTATGCATACGCGCTTTATGAGGCGTCTGCGCTTCTCGCGGAGCTCGCGGGCTTTGGCGCGCTCGCGTTTGCGCCGCTCGTACTCCTCCATTGTCAGGTCGTTGTATTGGTATTCGGACATGTTCGGATCCTCCGCGGGTTATGGGTGCCGCGCCTTAAAAGGCGCGGGATCGGGGAAAAAGAGGGGCTTCTGCCGTTCGGGCAAAAGCCCCGTTTCGTTAGATGCGGACGCTAGAAGTCAGCCAGGTTCAGCAGATGTCGTAGTTCTTCGGAAGGGTCGGGTCTGCACCGAGCTGGTCGATCCTGGCCTTGAGGGCGGTCGCTTCGGTGGGATCGTCCTTGTCCTCGGGACGTGCGCCGATCGGCACTTTTCTCATCTCAGTGAGGGAGTCCACGACCTCGTCGATCTTCTGATAGGGGATGGTGACTATGTGGAGGCCGCCGGGATAAACGCCGAGCATCTTCATGCCGAGATGCATGCCGGTGAAGAGGTGGTTGACCTTGCCGGTCACGTACGGATATGTGTAGGTCCATGCGCAGCCCATGACGTAGGTGCACTTGGATTCCCACGGATCGCCGGAGATATAGCTGGTGGCGCGGAGAAGGAGCCCGCATGTGTCGGTATCCGCGACGCAGACGATGACGTCGGGCTCGAATCTGCAGAGGGCCACCGGCGCGAAGAGGACGTAATTGCAGGTGCCGGGCTTGAGGGTCGGAGCCATATGATAGATGCGGGCATTCTGCGCCGCCGAGCGGTATATCTGACGCATGTCGCCTACGAGGCCGCAGGAGTGGCCGGCGTCGAACTCGGTCATGCCGAGTACGCACTTGCCCATGCACGGATCGTTGTCGATGGTGGTGTAGAAGCAGCGGTTCTCATCCTGTACTTTTCTCGCGAACATGCAGAAGGGAGCTTCTCCTTCATACTGCTCGTAGCCTTCGGGCCTGTTGTAGCAGAACTTTACAGCGACCGCGCTGTAGGGGAGATTGAGATCAGCAAACGCTTTCTTTGCTTTTTCGCCAAACATGTGAAAATCCTCCAGTTTACATTCCTATGATATATTATCGTCCGCCTGCGGGGCGGTGGATAAGCTCAGTCGAGCAGTGCGAGTATCCTAGCCTTCGGCATGGCGCCGACGCTCTGGCGCACTATGCGTCCCTCCCGGAGAACGACGAGCGTGGGGATGGATGCGACGCCGAACTTGCCGGCGAGCTCGGGCTGTTCGTCCACGTTTATCTTGCCTACTGCTATGTCGGGGCGTTCTACGGAGATCTCGTCAACGATGGGGGAGACCATGCGGCAGGGGCCGCACCAGCTCGCCCAGAAGTCCAGGAGCACGGTCTTCTCGGATTCGAGGACTTCCTTCTGGAAATTATCTTTAGTCACGGTCATTACAGCCATGTCGTTTCCTCCTTTTATAATATGTTTTGTTTCTGTAGATTTAAGATATCACATCCCGCGGGGTTTGTCCACCGCGGACGGAAAAAAGACGGGGCCCCGGGAGCATGTTCCCGCGGGAACACCGTTTGTATCATTGCACAGATGACAAGGCGGATAATTGTGAGAATACTGTTGAATTCCGACATGGAAATGGTATAATGGTTACAACAGGTTACAGCACCGCCAGCGGCGTGTCAGGGCGCGCCCGGTAAGGCCGCCTGAATAAAAAGAAGAGGAGAGTTGTGATGAAACACATAAAGAAACTGCTCTGCGCCGTTCTGACAGTCGTGATGATGGTCTCGCTCATGTCGGCAGCGCTCGCAGCGGGAACTTTCGTCGATGTTCCCGAAGGCGACCCGTATGCCGAGTACATCGAGGATCTCTATGCACGAGGCATCACCAACGGTATAACCGCCACCAAATTCGGTCCCGAGCTTACTCTGAACCGCGCACAGTTCGTCACCTTCATCGGCAGACTGGCCGGAGTTGACCGGACCAAGTATACGGAGTCTCCGTTCGAAGACATAACCCCGGACGTGAAGAACTGGGCGGGAGGTTATATCGAATGGGCGTATGCGCTGGGGATCACAAACGGCAAGAGCGCGACGAAGTTTGCGCCAACTGACCCGCTGAACCGCCTTGAGATGGCGACGTTCATGCTCCGGTTCGCGGATGCGTACGGTGTAAAACTGGATTTCTCGGAAAATCCGGCTGCCGATCTTGAAGAGATTGCAAGCAAGTATCCCGACACTGTCTGGAAGGGTGCCGTAAAAGCCGTCAGGTTCTTCGGCGGCTCCTCGATCGATCTTGACGAGAACGGCAATTTCAATACCAAGCAGGCGGCTTTGCGCAAGGAGATGGCGAAGGTAATCTCCATGTTCAAGGTTCCCGAAGGCGGTTTCGTCATCCCCGAGGAGAATCCCGCTGTATACACAGTGAAGATCAATGACAAGGAAGAAACTCTTAAACCGGGCGGACAGGACAGCATAACCCTGGTCAACAGTTACGGCACCGCCATCGAATACGGCGGAAAGCTGTTCACCAAGATATTCACTGACGCCATCGCGGACGACGCCGTCGTCACGATCAAATGCGCCGACGGATATGAAGTCCCGCCTATGACCGGCGCCCAGATCAAAAAGGCCGTATTCGTATTCAAAGTCGACGGAGCCGAGGTCAGCGACCTTTGCAAGGATAACGGCGTGACTTACGGTTTCCGTCTCGCAGTGCCCCCTGCTGACGGCACCAATAATGGCAGCGCGGCAAAATACGTGACCGAGATCACCGTCTCCGGCACTGAAGCCCCCGTGCAGGCGCCCAACGTCATAAAGATCAACGGCGTGGACACCGAGATCAGACCCGGCGACAAGAACACCATGACCCTTACGAACAAGAAGGGCGTCGATGTGGAATACAAGGGCAAGAACTTCGTGAAGATCTACACCGACACCATCGCTGACGACGCGACAGTCACCATCACCGGCGCCGACGGACAGGTCTCCGTCATCAACGGCGGCCAGCTCAAGCTCGCCATGTTCGCCTTCTACAAGGACGGCGAGGCGATAGCCGACACCTATGACGGCGTGACGTATCCGCTCCGCTTCGCGTATCCCGCTGCCGACGGATCCATGGTAGGCGCGCCCGACAAGTTCGTGGTCTCCATAGATTTCTGAGTTTCAGCCGGACAGCTTCCGGCAACGGATAAGAATAAGAGCTTCCCGCACCGTGAAGGCGCGGGAAGCTCTCTTTTTCTGTTCTGTCGTCCGTCAGGTCATTCGTCCTGCTGCTTCAGTTCGTCCGCTATGAGATCCTGCGCTCCGAACATGCAGATCTTGGTGTCGAAGTAACCGTGACCGATGTGGTGCAGCGGGTGGAACGGATACACGACCTTCTCGGATACGAGTATGTCGTACATGCGCTGGCGGATCGAGTCGTAATCGCGCCGGGGCATGAGCTTCGGCTTGGGCGAGAGCGTCAGATCGTCGAATATGTAGTCCCATGTGGAACCGGTGCCCGTGAGGGTGCCGTATTCGGTCTCAAGGGTTATCGTGGTGCTGTGCTCGCGCACGCATACGGTATAGCCGTCGTCAGTCTTGTAATCGACCTTGTAGTTCTTGTAAAAGGCGTAGTAACCATCCTTGCAGTAGTAATCGAGGGTCTTTCTCGCTATCATCCTGTGCAGTTTGTCACGTTCCTCCTCGTAACGCTTGGGGTCGTGCCTGAGGCTCATGAGGAGGCGGAGCTGCTTTTCCTCTTCGGATATGTCCATGGGTTTGAGGACCTTCATTTTCATGTTGGAATACATATCATCTAACTCCTTCGGATGTGACGGCGCACTGTTCCGGGAGACCCCGGCGGCATGTATATCATCCTTATTTTAGAATACCACATTGTTCTGCAAAAAGCAAAGGTATTCGTACTTAACGCGGGGACGGCAGGGAGCAACGGAAGGGAGAGACCGCGCAAGGCAGTCCTCTCGGGCCGGAAAAGCGCATGAACAGATGACAACCCGCGGTTTAGTGACCGTTAATGTTGCGTTATTGTTATCTTTTGATCTGTGAGTTATGATACTCAATGCAGGGCGCCTCAAACAGAAAAGGAGAACAACGACCATGGATATAGGAAACAAGATCAGGAAACTTCGTTTCAGAGCGTCTCTCACCCAGGAGCAATTAGCCGACAGACTGGGCATCAGCGCGCAGGCCGTTTCCAAGTGGGAGAACGCGGTCGCCATGCCGGATATCAGTCTGCTGCCGGAATTGTCAGAGATCTTCGGCGTTTCCATCGACGAGCTGTTCGATCTCACGACAGATCAGAAATTCCGCCGCATTGAGAACCGAATGGACATACAGGAAGAGCTGGAGCCGGACGTTTTTCAGGAATATGAAGGATTCCTCAAAGAACAGCTGACGCAGGGAAAAGAACATCAGCGCGCAGCCGGTCTGCTCGCCCATTTGTATCATCATCGCATGGAAGCATACGCAAAGAAAGCAAGCCGCTACGCCCGTGAAAACATCCTGAACGGGCCGGAGCGGAAAGAGTGCCAGTGGCTTTTGCAGAAAGCGGAAGGCAGCGCCGCGTGGGACTGGAATATAGCGAACCACAGCAGGATCATCGACTTCTACAAAGAGGTCATTGAGAAAGACCCCGGCGAGCCGAAAACGCCCCTGCCTTATTATTATCTGATCGACAATCTGATCTCCGACCACCGCACCGAAGAAGCCGCGGATTATCTCGAACGCGTGCGGCGGCTGCCGGCGTGCCGGCCGTTCAAGATCCCGGTGTATTCTGCCGCCATTGCGCTGGCTGAATATGACGAAGCAAAAGCCGACGCCATCATGGAAAAAGCGCTTGCAGACGATCCGCACGAAGCAGATCTTCTCTTTGAAGCCGCGCAGTACTATGCCCGCAAATGCGAATATAAAAAAGCGATCGGCTACTATGAGGCCTCATACGCTCAGGAGACTGACCGCAAGCCGCGTTATACGGATGCGCTTGAGGGGATCGCTCAGATATATGAGATCATGGGCGAGTATCAGAAAGCAGCGGATACGCAGAAGCGTATTCTGGACGCGCTGAAAAATGAATGGGGCTTCTCAGAGGAGACCGTTGTCCGCGAAACGGAAGCGGAGATCAACAGGTTGATGCAAAAGGTATGACTTTTCGGGTCTCAGAGCGTCGGAGGGACAGATCCGGATCTGTCTCTGCCGGAAGTACAGAGCGCCGGGAAGAGGTGCGGGCCGCCGGGCTCGCACCTCTTTTCACTTCTTTACGGAGTCCGCCACGGGGCGCGGTCCTTTACAAAGAGGGCGTTAAGGTCTACAATATATATAATAGTATAATCGAAGCGGCTTTTCAGTGAGGTAATATGGAATTCATCAGATCTGTGATCGCGCTCTACGCCGAGAGGTGGCAGTGGTTCCTCGGCCTGCTCGGGGACCACGTCAGGCTGGCGCTCACCGCGATAATCATATCCGGCCTGCTGGGACTCATGATCGGAGTGTGGATCTCCGACAGACCGAAACTTGCACCGGCGGTCATAGGCGTGTGCAACGTGCTCTACACGATCCCAGCCATCTCGCTCCTCGGCATACTCATACCGTTTTTCGGGATAGGCAACAGGACCGCCGTCACCGCGCTCGTCATATACGGCATGATGCCGATGGTCAGGAACACGTATACCGGAATAGTGAACGTGGACCCGGACATCATCGAGGCGGCGGTCGGCATGGGGAGCACCAAGCGCCAGCTGCTGACGCGCATAAAGCTCCCAATGGCGCTCAGCGTCATACTTGCCGGACTCAGGAGCATGGTGGTCATGACCATATCGGTCGGAGGCATCGCGTCGTTCATCGGCGCCGGCGGCCTCGGCGTCGCGATCTACAGGGGCATCACGATTTACAATCCGGCCATGACCTTCGCAGGCAGCCTGCTCATCGCCCTCACGGCGATCGTAGCGGACCTTCTGCTGGGGTCGGCCGAGAGGAGATATAAAAAGAAAAGGAGAATGAAATGATGAAGAGGACAAGGATCATCGCTGCGGTCTGCGCGGTGCTCATGCTCGCGGCCGTACTTGCCGGATGCGGCTCGAAGAACGCGGATAAGGACCCGATCGAGATAGCGACGAAGCCCATAACCGAACAGTACATCCTCGGCGAGATGCTCGCTCTCGTCATCGAGGACTCAACGGGATACAAGACGAATATTACGAAGGGTATAGGCGGCGGCACGTCCAACATCCATCCCGCCATGGTGAACGGGGATTTCGATCTCTACCCCGAGTACACGTCGAGCGGCTGGGTGCTGGTCCTCGGCAACAAGGCGGGTGCGGTAGATGACGACGAGATGCTGGAGCAGCTGAAGAGCCAGTATCACGAGAAGTTCGGCATGACCTGGATCGGCCTCTACGGATTCAACAACACCTACTGCGTGACCGTGAGCAAGGACGTGGCGGACAAGTACGGACTCGTCAAGACCTCCGACCTCGCGCCCGTGGCGGGCGAGCTCACATTCGGAGGCAACCCGGATTACATCGAGCGCGCCGACGGTTTTAAGGCTGTGTGCGACACCTACGGTCTCGAGTTCGGCAACGTCGTGGACATAGACATCGGACTCAAGTATCAGGCGCTCGACTCCGGAGATATCCAGGTAACGAACGGCTATACCACCGACGCGCAGCTCGGTTCCGGCAAGTACGTCGCCCTCGAGGACGATCTGAAGCTCCAGGTGAACTATTTTGCCTCCACCATAGTCCGCGAGGACACCCTCGAGGAATACCCTGGACTCGAGAAGGCGCTTATGAAAATGGACGGCATACTTAGCGATGACGAGATGTCCGCGCTCAACTACAAGGTAGAAGTCGAGGGGCTCGACGAGAAAGACGTCGCCCGCGAGTATCTAGTATCGAAAGGGATCATCAAGGAGTAAAGACAATGGCGGAACCGGTCATAAGATTTGACCATGTCAATAAAGCGTACGGAGACACGCCCGTCCTCCGCGACTTTACCCTCGACGTGCCGGAAGGGGAGTGCCTCACGATGATCGGTAGGTCTGGATGCGGGAAGACCACGGCCCTGAAACTGGTGAACGGCCTTCTGACTCCCGACTCCGGTGCCGTGTACGTACGGGGACAGGACGTTTCCGGTTCGGACAGGATCGCCCTCAGACGCAGCATAGGCTACGTCATCCAGAGCACGGGCCTGTTTCCCCACATGACAGTGGGTAAGAACATAGCGTATACGCCGTCCCTCTCCCGTATGTGGGACAGGGAGACCGAGCGCTCGGAGGTGGCCCGCCTGCTGAAGACGGTGGGTCTGGAGCCGGAACTTGCGGGACGCTATCCGTCGGAGCTCTCGGGCGGCCAGCGCCAGAGAGTCGGCATCGCGCGGGCGCTCGCGGCGAAGCCCTCGATAATGCTCATGGACGAGCCGTTCGGCTCGGTCGACGAGATCACGCGCCGGTCCCTGCAGGACGAGCTCCGAAGCCTGCGCGGCGAACTTGGGCTCACCGTGCTGTTCGTGACTCACGACATAGGCGAGGCCTTCCGGCTGGGCGACAGGGTGCTCGTCATGGAATCGGGACGGATCTCCCAGCTCGACACGCCTGAACGCATAGCAGCGGAGCCGGCGGACGAATTCATCCGGGAGCTCATAGCGGACAGAAAGTAGAACTTTTCCTGCATACTGTTAAGCAAAATGAATGAAGAAAGGCCTGTACGCCCTCAAATGGTCCAAATATTCATTACGGAGGGCCCCGTTATTCATCTGTTAAGACAAAGTTAATCATTTTGAAAGAAATCCTCCGCAAAACTCTTGATATTTGCGGAGGATTATGTATATAATTGGGAGCACGATATGTTATTATGCGCTTTTTAGGCGAATAATATATTTGTTGGCTAAAGTAAGAAATCATTAATAGGAGGAATACAAAAAGCATGAGCAAGAAAATCATCAAGGTCCTGACTCTGGTCCTGGCTCTCGCCATGATCCTCGGTCTGGCCGCCTGCGGCAACAGCACCCCTGCTGACAACACGCCCGCAGACAACACCCCCGCAGACAACACCCCGGCTGACAACACTCCGGCTGACAAGCCCGACGAGCAGCCCGCGGACGACGACGGCGACAAGCTCGCGGTCGACGTATGGGACTATGATCCCGCTGACTACTATGAGGACTCCGAGAAGATATACAACGAGCTCCTCAGCGGCTACTATGAGAACTATCAGGCCGCTCTCAGCGCGAAGACCGTAGCCGAGCGTTTCGCTCTCGAGGCTATCGCAGAGGCGAAGCTCCTTGACTCCGCCATCATGCTGCCCACCACCACCCGCGGCGGCAACTACGCCATCTCCCGCGTTGCTCCGAAGACCGCTAACAGCACCCTGTGGGGCAACGACAGCGACCGTTTCCACAATGTGGTCGTAGCGACCGAGTTCATCACTCCCGCTGACCGCAACGAGATCAAGGCCCAGTGGGCCGAGCTCGCTGGCACCGGCACTTTCGAGTCCTGGGTCAAGGAATTCCTGACCGGCAAGGGCTACACCCTTAAGGACACCTACACCCTCGGCTACACCTCCGACCCGCAGAAGTGGGACGGTCTGGCCACCTATCGTGCCGCTGACTCCGAAGCGATCGTCAACACCACCGACGGTCTTCTCGAGTACGATATCGAGAACGTCCAGAAGCCCGCTCTCGCTGAGAGCTACACCGTCAATGCCGACAACACCGTTTACACCTTCGTTATCCGCCAGGGCGCCCAGTGGACCGACTCCCAGGGCCGTGTGCTCGGCGAAGTCACTGCTGACGACTTCGTAGCCGGCATGCAGCACCTCCTCGACGCTCAGCAGGGTCTTGAAGGCCTTGCAGCAAGCGACGGCGTTAAGATCGTGAACGCTCAGGGTTACATCGACGGCGAGATCACCGACTTCGCCGAGGTCGGCGTAAAGGCTGTCGACGAGTACACCGTTGAGTACACCCTTGAAGAGCCCTGCACCTGGTTCACCACGCTGCTCGGCTACAACCCCTTCTTCCCGCTCTGCCGCTCCTATTATGAATCCCAGGGCGGTAAGTTCGGTGCTGAGTTCGATCTCGAGGATCCCAGCTATCTGTACGGCTCCGATCCCGACCACCTCGCATACTGCGGCCCGTATCTCATCACCAACTTCACCGAAGCCAACACCATCGTTTTCCAGGCCAACCCGAACTACTGGAATGCTGACAACGTCGGCATCAAGACGATCACCTGGCTGTTCAACGACGGCTCTGACGACCTCAAGGCGTTCAACGACGCCAAGGCCGGCACCATCGACGGCTGCGGTCTGAACACCGCCGGCGTCGAGGCCGCGAAGGCGGACGGTACCTTCGATAAGTTTGCTTACATCTCTGATACCGACGCCACCTCCTACATGGCCTTCTTCAACGTAATGCGCAACTGCTTCGCAAACGTTAACGACGCTTCCGTCGGCGTGTCCACCAAGACCGTCGCTCAGGCTAACGCCTACAACCAGGCCATGATGAACATCCACTTCCGTCACGCTCTCGCCACCTCCCTCGACCGCGGCTCCTACAACGCCCAGTCCGTCGGCGAAGAGCTGAAGTTCAACAACCTCCGCAACTCCTACACCCCGGGCAACTTCGTATCCCTGCCTGAGGACGTCACCGTTGACATCAACGGCAAGGCTACCTCCTTCAAGGCCGGCACCTACTACGGCGAGATCATGCAGGCTCAGCTCGACGCTGACGGCTTCCAGATCAAGGTCTGGGATCCCACCGCTGACGGCGGCATCGGCTCCGGCGACGGCTACGACGGCTGGTACAATCCTGAGTACGCCAAGTCCGAGCTCGACAAGGCTGTTGAAGAGCTGAAGGCTGCCGGACTCGAGATCACCGCTGAGAACCCGATCGTCATCGAGATCCCGTACGCCGGCAACAGCGAGGTCCGCACGAACCGCGCCAACGTTACCAAGCAGAGCATCGAGAAGACCTTCGGCGGACTCGTCGAAGTACGTCTCGTCGACTGCATCGATACCGACGGCTGGCTCTATGCCGGCTACTATCCGGACTACGGCTATGAGATGAACGCCGACTTCATGGATGTCTCCGGTTGGGGACCTGACTACGGCGATCCTCAGACCTATCTTGCCACCATGACCCCGGCTCCCGGCGGCATGATCAAGTCCTGCGGTATCTATTAATCTTAACATCTAAAGATTGATCCCGTAAAAATGCAAAAGGGGAAACGGACAGCGATGTCCGTTTCCCCTGTTGCGGTATTATCTCGCTTTAACACTTTAGTGTGATAACAATCTGGCTTTGTGGAGGCTTCGGCCGCCATTCCGCACTATCCCGGCCGCGCCGCGCGGCAGACGGGCAGTCCCGCGACGGCAGTATCTACGCCGGGGTCAGAAAATATAAATGCAGAGTGGTGTCTTATGACAAAATATTTGATTAAGCGCGTCGTGCGCGGCATCATTTCGATCTTCATAGTGGTCCTGATCGTTATGGCCATGGTCTACTCTATGATCGACCGGAACCAGGTGTTCGCGCAGGATCCCATGTTCCTGAAGGTCTCGAACAATCAGAAGACCGTATACAAATACCGTAAATGGCAGGAATTCGGCTATATCGACTACATAACATTCGCGGACTATATGCAGAAGCAGTTCGAAGAGGGCAAAGTCGACGACGAGACCCGCAAAAAGGCGGTGTCTATCGGCCGTAAACCTGAAAAAGACAGCGACGTCACCGCTCAGTACGTCGCTGAATTCGAGGCGTACTGCGCAGCAAACGGCTATACCACGCAGCGTCTCAACGCAGTCATGGCTACCCCCAAGAAGGTGGCGTCCGGCGGCAATCCCCAGCTTTTCGGCTACAGGGACAGACCGCTCTGGCTCCGCCTCTGGACGTATGTAAAGAACCTCATAACTATCGACAATATCCATTCCGTAACGGATGACGTGGGAGAGAGGGGAATCCAGTTCACCACCCGGGATCCTCTCGAGGGGGGCAAGTTCTCCCCGGCGATCATCGGCAACGGAACTATGCATAAATATCTGCTCTACTGCGACAACAAGTTCCCGTTCATCCACCAGAACCTAGTGTTCCTCAACCTGGGCAAGTCGTACACGATAAACCCCGGCGTCGAGATCACCACTACCATGAGCAAATCCCAGGGATCGTACGTGACGAGGGAGATCACGTATCCGACGGGATTTACTGAGCTGTCCGCTGACGATCTGCACTCGGCCGTATACCAGAGCGGCTCGCTCGAGGGCAACGTTATAAACAAGGACCGCTTCGTAGATAACTACACCAGCGTTCTGACGGTCAAATCCAATCCCTCGCGTATGGGCTATTCGTTCATCATCGGCATCATCGCCACCTGCCTTGCCTATCTCGTGGGCATCCCGCTCGGCGTCCTCCTGGCTCTTAAGAAGGACAAGCTCGTCGACAAGATCGGCACCGCCTACATCGTCTTCATAATGGCGGTCCCGTCGCTGTCCTATATCCTTATATTCAAGGCGATAGGCAACGGGCTGGGATTGCCGACGACGTTCGAGATGGAGTCGAAGAGCAAGCTCATGTGGGTCCTTCCTATCGTATCGCTGGCCCTGCCCGCCATCGGAGGCCTGATGCGCTGGCTGCGCCGCTATATGATCGACCAGATGAACTCCGACTACGTCAAATTCGCGCGTTCCGGCGGTCTCAGCGAAGGAGAGATATTCTCGAAGCACATCCTCAAGAACGCAGCGATCCCCATCATACACGGCATACCCGGAGCCGTCCTCGGAGCCCTCGTCGGCGCGTTCATCACCGAGCGTGTCTACGTCGTCCCCGGTATCGGCGGCCTGCTTATCAACGCGATCGGCGCATACGACAACGCCGTTATCGTCGGCGTAACGCTTTTCTACGCCGCGATATCCGTCCTGTCTATGATCCTCGGCGACCTCCTTATGAGCCTTGTCGATCCGCGTATCTCCTTTACGTCGAAGGCGAGGTGAGCTGAATGGATAATGAACTTTTTGATTTGAAAGAGACCGGCATGACAGACGAGGAGATGTTCAGCTTCGTCGACCACAGCGTGCTCGAGTCCGAAAAGATCACCGCGCCGCGTTATTCATACTGGCGCAGCGTGTTCCGCGTGTTTTTCCGCAACAAGTTCAACCTGATCATCCTGAGCGTCCTGGCCATAGTCCTCATACTGACGTACGTCTACCCGGCGTTCGTCGATTACGATCCGTACGCGAACCTCATGGATTCCGCGGCCAAGCACCTCACCCCGTCGGCTGCGTTCGCCAAATTCGGCAGGAGCATCCACTGGATACTCGGTTCCGGCGCATCCGGCCAGCCCACGTTCGACGCCGTCTGGTTCGGCGCGCGCATATCCCTGTCGCTGGCTCTCGTCTGCGCCGCGATCAACATGACGATCGGCGTGCTGATCGGCGCCGTATGGGGCTTCAGCAAGAAGATCGACCTCTTCATGCAGGAAGTGCTGAACATAATAGGCAACATCCCCTACACGCTTCTCATCGCCGTCCTCGTCCTCGTTCTTTCCCCGAGCTTCTGGACGATGGTCTTCGCGCTGACCATAACGGGATGGCTGTTCATAGCGTACTTCTTCCGTACGCAGGTCATCATCATCCGCGACCGCGAGTACAACCTCGCGTCCCGCTGCCTGGGCACGCCCATAACCCGCATCGCGACGAAGAACATCCTTCCGTTCATGACGTCGCTCATAGTGACTCAGATCGCCATCGAGATCCCGTCCTATATCTCCTATGAAGTCTTCCTCGCCTATATCGGCATGGGCATCTCCGACATGTCCCTGGGACGTCTGATCGGCGCCGCGCAGAGCGCGATGCTCACGCCCGGCTGGGGATTCGAGTTCTGGAGCCCGGTCATTGTCTCCGCCATAGTGACGATCGTGCTGTACGTGGCCGGTCAGAACCTCGGCGACGCCTCTGACCCGCGGACCCACATGTAAGGAGCGCGGAAGTATGGAAGAGAAAAAAGTCTTACTGTCCGTCAAGGACCTTGATGTGAAGTTCCGCGTCCGCGGCCGTATCCTGACGGCCATCCGCGGCATATCCCTGGATATCTACGAAAACGAATCCATAGCGATCGTCGGCGAGTCCGGCTCAGGCAAATCCGTTTTTACGAAGACGTTCGCCGGCATGCTCGACTCCAACGGTTTTATCGACAAGGGATCCGTCGTATTCAACGATCCCGAGCTGTCCGATACGACCGTCAAGATGAACAGCGCTGCGTGGAGGACCGTGAAGAACGCCGCCGCGCGCCTCGACCGCGCCGCAAAGCGCGAAGCCGGTTCCGGATACTACCGGCAGATGATCGAACTCGAGTCCGAGCGCAAGCAGAAGGGGACGCTCAGCGACGAGGAGGACGAGCGCATCAGGAAGGAGATCGGCGATCTCATCTACCAGCGCACGGAAGCCTATAACCTAAAGCAGACCTTCGACCCGAAAAGCGAGAAGGACAAGATCAAGGAGACCGCCGCAGAGATCGACCGGCTCGAAAAGGCGGTCAAGGCGGCGGAGGCCAACCGCGACGCTCTCATCAAGCAGCATAAACACGCGCTCCAGAACGATACGGAGTACAATCACGCGTTCAAGGAAAAGATGACCGGACTCAAGTCCGAGTACGACAAGGCCTGTTCGGCTGAGATCACGCCGGAGCAGAAAGAACGCGACCTTGCTCTTGCCAAGGAGTTCTATCTCTCCACCGGACGCTTCAATCCCGTAAAACGTTCCAAGTGCATAAGGACCCTTTTAAAGAACGCGGAGAAGGCCATGCAGCTCGGCGTGGACCTCTCTGATGAGGCCAACCGCGAGAGCCTGTACCCCAAGGGGATCCTCCGGTGCCGCGTAGACGCGGAGACTGAGGACAGGCTGCATGGCACATGCATCATCGACATGGCGCGCATCAGCGACGCCGGCGACTGGGCGCAGATCCGAGGCAGGCGCATCGCTACCGTTTTCCAGGACCCGATGACTTCCCTCAACCCGATCATCACGATCGGCAAGCAGATCACGTCCATCATCCTCAAGCATCAGAACTGCTCAGAGATCGAGGCCCGTGCCCGCGCACTGGAGCTCATGCAGAAGGTCGGTATCCCCAACGCGGAGAACCGTTTCGACGATTACCCGTTCCAGTACTCAGGCGGTATGCGCCAGCGCATAGTCATAGCCATAGCGCTGAGCTGCCAGCCCAAGATACTCATCTGCGACGAGCCGACCACGGCGCTGGACGTCACGATCCAGGCGCAGATCCTGAAACTCCTGAAGGATCTGCAGAAGGAATACAACTACACCATAGTCTTTATCACCCACGACCTGGGCGTCGTCGCGAATATCGCGGAACGCGTCGCGGTGCTGTACGCAGGACAGATCGTGGAGCTCGGCACGGTAGAGGAGGTCTTCTACGATCCCCGCCATCCCTACACATGGGCGCTGCTCAGTTCGCTCCCGCAGCTCGCCGAGAGAGATACGCAGCTCTACTTCATCGCCGGCACGCCGCCGTCTCTTTACAACAAGATCACAGGCGACGCCTTCGCTCCGCGCAACCCCTACTGCATGAAGATCGACACCATGATCGAGCCGCCGATGTTCAAGGTCACGGATACCCATTACGCGAAGACCTGGCTCCTCGACCCGAGATCTCCGCAGGTGGAAAAGCCCGATATAATCCACGATACGCATGAAAAGCTTATCCGGGCTTTCAATATTTGAGGAGGTGAGGCAAGTGGCTAAGAATACAGAAAAATACGAGCTTTCACCTACCGCCTCGCATCTGCCGGAACACGGTCCCATCGACGAAAACGGCCGTGAGATACTTCTGCAGGTCAAGCATGTCGACATCACCTTCGGCAAGGGCGACAACGCCGTCCGCGCCGTAAAGGACGCGAGCTTCGACATCTACAAGGGCGAGACGTTCTCACTCGTCGGCGAGTCCGGCTCCGGCAAAACGACCGTGGGCCGCGCCGTCATCCGAGTGAATCCATGCGCAGCCGGCGAGATCGACTACAAGGGCGTGCGCATATCCGGCAAGATCCCCCGTTCACTGGACAGGGAGGTCATAAGAAACATACAGATGGTCTTCCAGGACCCCGCCGCTTCCCTTAACGAGCGCGCGACGGTCGACTACATCATCTCCGAAGGCCTGTACAACTTCCACCTCTACGAGAACGAGGCGGACAGAGTCGCCAAGGTCGAGAACATGATAAAGGAAGTCGGCCTTCTCCCGGAGCATCTGACCCGTTACCCCCATGAGTTCTCAGGCGGACAGCGCCAGCGTATCGGCCTTGCGCGAGCCATGGTCATGGAGCCGGAACTCGTCATCGCCGACGAGCCGATCTCCGCGCTCGACGTGTCCATTCGCGCACAGGTCCTGAACCTCATGAAGAAGTTCCAGAAGGAGCAGGACATCACCTACCTCTTCATCGCGCACGACCTCAGCATCGTCCGCTTCATCTCCGACCGCATCGGCGTCATCTACAAGGGCAACATCGTCGAGGTCGCCGAGACGGACGAGCTGTTCAACTTCCCGCTCCATCCGTATACGCACTCCCTGATCTCCGCCATCCCGATCCCGGATCCGAAGCTCGAGAAGCACAAGGTCCTTTATACCTACGATCCGTCGATACACGATTACAGCGAGGACAAGCCGGAACTGGTAGACATCGGTCACGGCCACTGGATCTACGGCAACAAGAAGGAGATAGAGGAGTACAAGGAGATCCGCGAGCGGAACATACCGCTCAAGTCCATAACCATCTCCGACGACCAGGAGGAGATAGACAAGAAGATCGAGGAATCCGAGGAGATACACGGCGCGAACGAGATACTCGAGCGTCCGCTCCATGACACGGGAAGCCTGTGGTACGGGATCCTGTCGTTCTTCCTGTCGATCCTGGGACTTATAGGAGCAGTGATCTTCAGGCACTTCAATTACATCCGGAACTACAAGGTCTGCAAGAAGGGCGCTATCGCCGGACTTGCGGTCAAGTGCCTCATCGTACTGCTGTTCCTGATATTCCTGTTCATAGCGACACGATAGATCATGAAAAATGCCGCACGCCGGGTCTCCGGCGGCGCGGCATTTTTGCAGGTGCTTATGAGATTTAACAGAGGTCAACTGAATAGTTTTGAGCCGCCGCGTGTAGAGCACATCGAGCTCTCGGACAAAGACAAGAGGAACAGATGGATCGCCGTCATAGTTCTGCTCGCGGTTGCGCTGGCCGCCTTCGGAGTCGGCGTCAGCGGCCTGCTCAAAAAGAACGCAGGCTGGACGGAGGTCGAGCCGCTGTCCGGTTCTTCCGGGTGCGCGGGAGAATTCATCTTCCGCTATTCCATCGGAGAAAAGAACGGCAGGGCAGAATACCGGACGCTCTCCGCTCTGTATACGTCCGCCTGCGAACGGGCGGCAAAGGTATACAGCAGTCAGTCGTCCGAGGGGATGGGTAACCTTTTCAGGCTCTCCGTCCACCCGAACGAGGAAGTGAAACTGGAGCCTGAACTGTATGCATCGCTGGAGCAGATACAGGCGGCGGGCAGCCGCATACCCTATCTCGCACCGCTGTACGAGACGTACGGCAGCCTCTTCTTCTGCGAGGACGACAGCGAAACTGCGGAGTTCGACCCTTTGCAGAACGGGGAACTGGCGGAGTATTTCAGAGAGCTTGCAGCCTTTGCGAACGACCCGGCCCATATAGATATAGAACTGCTCGGCGAAGACCGCGCGGTCCTCAGAGTATCTGACGAATACCTGCATTACCTAGAGGAGAACGGCGTGGAGACCCTTATAGATCTCGGCTGGATGAAGAACGCCTTCATCATCGACGATCTTGCGTCAACGCTGAGGAGCAGCGGATTCACCCGCGGATACATCCAGTCCCGCGACGGATTCGGCGTTAACCTCGACAGCGATTGCGGTCCCTATGCCATGATAATGGCGGATCTTACCGAAAACGGGGCCCGCGCCGTCGCGGAGCTCCATTACGACACCCCGCTGGCCTATGTCGATCTGCACAGCTATACCATGCAGCCTGCTGAAGGCGACTGGTACTATGAGATGGAGAGCGGGGAAGTGAGGTCCATATTCGTAGATCCCTCCGACGGAGTGCCGAAGACGTCTGAGGACGACCTTCTTCTCTGGTCTGAGGAACTGGGCTGCGGAGCCATAGTTCTGCGTGCGTGTCCTGTATTCATTGCCGACAGCTTCGATCCCTCGACGCTGAGTGCCCCTCTGTACTGCGCGTACTGCGTGGGAAAAGAGATAATCTGCACCGATCCCGACGCGGTGTTCGCGGCGGTGGCGGAGGGATATGAACTCCGGAAAGCGGAGAGGTGACGGTGATGACGGCTGAAGAGATGTGGCTCGCCGGCGGACTGGAAGGAGAATACGAGGCCTGGTGCTTCGGTGGCGACCCCGACGGACTCGCGGAACTCGTAAGATCGGGTAAAAAGACGGCGACGGCTTCGGCCTTTGCCTGTTATGAAGCGGAGGGGGAACCGCTGCCCCGGGCGGGGGAATACAGCGTGATCCTGGATTCCCGGGACGAGGCGGTGTGCGTTATAAAGACCGCGAAGGTTTACATAACGCAGTTCAAAGATGTCACTGAGGATCATGCCCGGAAAGAGGGCGAGGGAGACCTGTCCCTGGGATACTGGCGCGAAGTGCACCGGGATTTCTTCACGGGGGAACTGGCTGAGATCGGCCTTCCCTTCAGCGAGGATATGTCCGTCGTATGCGAGGAGTTCGAACTGGTGTATCCCTGATCTGTAATTAAAGATATGAAGAAGGAGCAGACAGCTGTCAAAGCCGTCTGCTCCGTTCGTTATGTATGGGGGTTTCAGATGTCGCAGGCCGTCAGGTCCTCGAAAGTCTCGCGCCTTACGGCTACCTTCGGTCCGTCTGCCGTCAGCATGACTATAGGAGGACGCGGAAGGCGGTTGTAGTTCGACGCCATGGAGTAGTTGTACGCCCCGGTGCAGAAGACGGCGAGTTTTTCGCCGCGGACCGGACGGGGAAGGCAAACGTTCTCCTGTATGAGGGCTCCCGATTCGCAGCAGCGTCCTGCCACCGTGCACGGGAAGTCAGCCGGGTCGTTCGCCCTGCTCGCCAGTGCGACCGTATAGGGCGCCTGGTAAAGGGCGTACCGGGGGTTGTCGGACATGCCGCCGTCGACGGATACGAAGTTCGTGTATCCCTCGCCGATGGTCTTGATGCTGCCGACGGTGTATATGGTCATGCCTGCGTCGGCCACGATGCTGCGTCCCGGTTCCATAAGGACCGCAGGAAGGGCGAGACCGAGTTCCGCGCAGCGGGCCTTGACGTGCTCCGCCGTTTTCGCTATCTGAGCGCCGATGTCTATGACAGGGTCTGCCTCGGTGTATCTGATGCCGAACCCGCCGCCCAGATTCAGGACTTCGGTCTCGAAGCCCAGGGTTTTCTTCGCCTCGGCCATGAAATCCAGCATTATGTCGGACGCGTCGCGGAAGGGGATCCAGTCGAAGATCTGGGATCCGATGTGGCAGTGGAAGCCGCGGAGGCGCACGCCGGGAGTGGATAGGGCCGTTTTTACGAAATTCATGCCCTGACCGACCAGCGGAACGCCGAACTGGCAGTCCAGCCTGCCTGTATTGACCGCCTCGAATGTGTGCGGGTCGATGCCGGGGGTGAGGCGGAGAAGGATGTCCTGGGTCTTTCCAAGCCCGGAAGCGATGCGTCCCAGAGCCTCCAGCTCCTCATAGCCGTCGACGATGAAGCAGCCGATGCCGCTCTCGACGCCGTACCGGATATCCTCGTCGGTCTTGTTGTTGCCGTGGAAGTAGATGCGCTCTGCCGGGAAACCGGCCTTGAGCGCGGTGTAGAGCTCCCCGGAGGAGACGACGTCGGCGCCGAGCCCCTCTTCCGCCGCTATGCGGTATATGCCCTTGAAGGAGAGCGCCTTGCTGGCGAAGAGAGCCATGGAGCATCCGCCGTAATACTCCCGCATGCTGGACGCGTAGGTACGGCAGTTTTCACGCAGCCTGTTCTCGTCCAGGAGGTAGAGGGGAGTGCCGAACTCCTCCGCGAGGGCGACGGTGTCGAAACCGGCGAAGGTGAGATGGCCGGCGGCGTTTACGGATATGTTTGAATGAAGCATCGGGATCATCTCCGGAACAGTGCGGCATGCGGCGCCGCACCGGGAATAAGTCGGGAAAGTATCAGAGAAGGTGTGACCGCAGCTCCTCGGGAGAGAGCGGGGAGAGGAGAGCGGGAGGAATGTCCAGCATCGTGCGGCAGCCCGTCTCGCCTTTCGCGCTCAGGCGGTGCACGGCGCGGGCGCAGGCGATGAGGACTGAAGACGTGAACTCGGGGTTGGAGTCGAGCTGCAGACGGAACTCCATGACGTGGCCGTTGTCCGCGGAGGTCTTGCCGGTGCGGATCACGAACCCGCCGTGAGGCATGGCGCTGTGGTCGCGCTTGAGTTCCTCTGCGGTTATGAAGTTCACGGTAGTATCGTAGTCTGCAAAATAGTTGGGCATGGTCTTTATGGCGGTCTCTATGGCCGCAAGATCGGCGCCCTCCTCGGGGACGACGTAGCAGACGCGCGTATGCTTCTGCCTGGTCGTGAGTTGAGGAGCGGAACCGCTGCGGACGGCGTCCAGAGCCTCGGGCACGGGAACGGTGTACTGCTTCGCGTCGGCCACGCCGGGGATGCGGCGCACCGCGTCGGAGTGGCCCTGGCTCACGCCGCGGCCCCAGAAGGTGTAATCACTGCCGTCCGGGAGGACGGAGGAGGAATAGACGCGCATGAGCGAGAAGAGGCCGGGATCCCAGCCCGCCGAGATAAGAGCAAGCTTCCCGCCGGCTTTGGCGGCCGCGTCGACCTTCGCGAAATGCTTCGGGATATCGG
This sequence comes from uncultured Clostridia bacterium, assembly GCA_947306975.1. Classification (GTDB taxonomy): domain Bacteria; phylum Bacillota; class Clostridia; order Oscillospirales; family Oscillospiraceae; genus RGIG8048. Next base: position 20,357 of record CAMZHU010000005.1, read on the forward strand.
CGTGGGTGTCGAAGCTGTCGATGACGCAGAACTTTTCCGCGAGCATGGGCGTGAGCACCGGAAGATCGGTGGCGCTGCCGCCGCAGATGATCATAACGTCTATCTTATCGGCCATGGTACCGGCGTCGTCCAGTTTAAGGACGGGCACGCCGGGAGTGTTTATCTTTACGCCGGAAGGATCGCGGCGGGTGAATACCGCCGTAAGAGCCATGTCCGCGCACCTGGCGACGGCGGTCTCGACGCCGCGGCCAAGGTTTCCGTATCCTGCGATTGCTATGCGTGTCATATTCATCCGCTCCTAGTCTTTGAGAATATCCTCCATCGAGTACATGCCGGCGGGCCTGCCTGTGAGGAAAGCGGCCGCAGAGAGCGCGCCCTCGGCAAGCAGCGAGCGGTCATGGACCTCGTGCTTGAGGGTGATGGTCTGGGTGTCCGTAGAGATGATGACGTCGTGCTCGCCGGTGATGTTGCCCATCCTGAGCGAGTGGATGCCGATCTCATTCTTCTCGCGGCGGTGGCTGCCGGAGCGCCCGTATACGAATTCCGCATCCGGACGGACCTCTTTTACAGCCTCCGCGAGCATGAGGGCAGTGCCGCTGGGAGCGTCGAGCTTCCTGTTATGGTGGATCTCGACGATCTCGACGTCGGCGTTTTTGAACACTGAGGCTGCCTGCTTGGCCATGCGGACCAGCAGCGCTATGCCGAGAGACATATTGAAAGAGAGAAAGACGGGGATATTCGCGGAAGCCTTCCTGATCTCCGCGAGTTCTTCTTCGGAGTAGCCGGTCGTCGCGATCACGAGAGGGATCCGCTTTTCCTGCGCGTAACTCAGAAGGCCGGGAAGAGCGCTGGGGTTTGAGAAGTCGACGATCACGTCGGCGTCCGCGGTCACGTCCTCTATAGACGTGAATATATCGCCGGAGCCGAATTTGTCTACTGCGGCTGCCAGGACAGAGTCCTCGAAGCCGGAGTTGACCAGACGGACTATCTCTCGGCCCATCCGGCCGCAGGCACCGTTTACTATAACTCTCATAACTTCACGCCTCCTCAGACGTTTATGCCGACCTTGCGCATCTCGTTGAGAAGACGCTGGCGGTTGGGCTCCTCCATGGAGGTGAGCGGAAGACGGAGATAATCGTCGCAGAAGCCCATGGCGGCCATGGCGGCCTTAACGGGGATCGGGTTCACCTCGCAGAACAGAGCCGCGATGAGGTTGTAGTACCTGCACTGGAGCTCGGCGGCTCCGGCCGTATCGCCGGCGAACCAGCGTTTCGTGATCTCACAGGTCTGCTTCGGGAGCACGTTCGACAGGACGGAGATGCATCCGAGACCGCCCATGGAGAGCAGGGGGACTATTTGATCGTCATTGCCGGAGTAGAGGGCGAGCCGGTCGCCTACGCGGGAGACAGTCTCGACTATCTTGGATATATTGCCTCCGGCTTCCTTGATGCCGACGATGTTTTCGTGCTTCGCGAGCTCCTCATATGTGGCCGGCTCTATATTGACGCCGGTGCGGGAGGGTACGTTATAGAGGATGATGGGCAGATCGCTGCAGTCGGCGATCTCGTTGTAGGTGCGGATGAGGCCCTTCTGCGTCGCTTTGTTGTAGTAGGGGGTAACGACGAGCGCAGCGTCGGCGCCGTAGGAGGCGGCGGCTTTGGTGAGCTCGATCGCGTAGGAAGTCTCGTTGCTGCCGGTGCCGGCTATGATCGGTATCCTTCCGTTGGCACGCTCGACAGCGAACGCTATAGCCTCGCGGTGCTCCTTGTCGGTGAGAGTGGAGGACTCGCCGGAAGTGCCGCAGATCACGAGGCCGTCGATGCCCTCCTCGATCTGCCAGTCGATGAGCTTTCCGAATTTCTCGTAGTCTACGCTGGTCGGGGTAGTCGGAGTGATAAGGGCTGTTGCGATGCCTTTGAATACGATTTTCTTCATTGTGACCTTCTCCTCGTTTTTGTAAAATGAAAGGGCAGCTGATCTCAGCTGCCCGGTCAACACAGTTTGATCCCGCGGACGCGCCGCGAGCCGTATCACGTAACCAGATAGCTCTCCGCAATCAGTATGCGACAGTCGGCCGAATCTTATTTCTGCCGACCAGCAGATACCGCTCGTCAGACGGTACCGCTTCGGCACCTGCACCTTTCACCGCGTCCGGCTCTGCGAAGCCGGTGCGACGCGGGTACTTATTGCACGGTGCGCCTCTATCAAGTTATTTAATTGTCATAATGTTACTGCATTTCGGCGCAGTTGTCAATCCCTGTTTTATTATTCCGTTCTCCGGCCTTTTTTTCGGCGATTTTGTCCTTTTTCTTATGCGATTCTTGGACGATCCGTACTTTACACCGCCACTCGCAGGCGGTATATTATAAACAGTAATATATATGCTACAGGAGGCGGCGCTTATGGAAAAGCAGGTTAAAGACCGTTTGTGGACAAAAGTATTCATCGCGCTGTATGCATGCAACTTCATCTTCTTCTTCGGGTTCTACATGCTGCAGCCCACACTGCCGCTCTACATCACATCTATCGGCGGCAACGACGGAGACGTGGGAACGGTTGCGACGGCCTTCGCGGTCGCGGCGGTCGTTGTCAGGCTGCTCATAACCTTCCTGCTGGATAAATTCAGCAGAAAGACGCTGCTCTACTCGGGCCTTATCCTGTCGCTCGTGATGTCAGCGGCCTACAGTCTCATGCACTCGGTGCTGGGAGTTGCAGTCCTCCGCGTGCTCCAGGGCGTCGGCTTCGGATTCGTGACGACTTTCTGCGGCTCCATGGCTGCGGACGCTCTTTCGGATTCCAGGCGCGGCGAAGGCATAGGCCTGTTCAGCATGGGAACTACGGCTGCCGTCGCTCTCTCGCCGATGGTCGGTCTCGCCATCATGAACGGCTGGGGATTCATCGCCCTCTTCATCGCCACCGCGGTGGTCCTCATATTCTCGCTCATCACCATCAACACCGTCAAACTGCCCGAGGCGACGAAACCCAAGACGCGGGGGACGGAGAAGATAAAGCTCTGGAACAGGTTCTACGACACCAGGATATGGTACCAGACGATCCTGCTCCTGCTTTACGGCATAGCCCGCGCGTCGCAGCAGAACTACCTCTCACTGCTGGCCGTAGAGCGCGGGCTCTCCACGCTGGCAGCGTACTACATCATCGAGCCGGCGACGGTGTTCGTGTTCAAGTTCGCGACGGCGAAGATATACGACAAGCTGGGTCCGAAGGCGACGCTCATACCCGGCGCCATCGGCTGCATCATAGCCATGTACATCTACTCCACGGTCAAGTCCGACGCCTGGTTCCTCTTCTCGGCAGTAATGGCAGGTATCGCGATCGGCGCCATCATCCCGACGTTCCAGGTCTGGATCATGAACGCCGTCGGCGCGAAGAACAGAGACCTCGGAAGCGCGCTGTACTACAACATCTACGATATAGGCATCGCCATCGGTTCGGCCATCATGGGCGTCCTTGCCATGAACTTCGGCTATTTCGGAATGTACCGCGTGGCAATGTTCATCATGATTGCTTTCCTGCTCGCCTTCGTCATCCCGGTAGCCTGCGGGAAAAAGATCGACCGCTGACGGAGATACCAGCCGGGATACCGGCTTCATGACGCAGAAGGGCCGGCGCATTGAGCGCCGGCCCTTCTGCTTGCGTTTTAACAATTATCAGGCGATGTCGATTATCTCGAAATCCATGCTCTTCAGATCGATCACCAGAAGGTTGCCAGTTAAAGGCGATTCCCTGCCGCAGAGGTATTTGACCGCTTCGGCCGCCTCGAGAGAGGCGATGACCGGCGGGGTGAATGAAGGGTTGCCCGCGGGATTCGGAGTGTCCTTTTTGCCCTCCGGATAGAGGACGTCAAATACTGCAGACCCCGGCGGGACTACGGAGACCTGCCCGTACCATCCGCCTATCGCGCCGTGCACGACCGTTATGCCTGCCTCTGCGCAGCCGGCCGCAAGTATGCGCCGTGCCGAGGCGTTGTCGAGCGCGTCGACGACTACGTCGTGACCGGATACGATCTCGATGCAGTTCTCTGCTGTAAGGAAATCGCAGACAGCGGTGACGGATACTTCGGAATTGACCTTGGCAACGCGTTTCTTCGCTCTCTTTGCCTTGCTCTTCCCGATAACGTTCTCGCTCGAGAGGAGCTGGCGGTTCAGATTCGTGACGTCGAAGACGTCGCCGTCGACGACCGTCAGATGTCCGACGCCGATGCGCGCCAGTATCTCGATTATATAACCTCCGAGTCCGCCGCAGCCGACCACGCACACGCGCTTTTCACGGAGAAGAGCACACTCCTCCGGCGACAGCGCGTTCATGTTTCTGTCGTAACGCTTGCTGAGATCCATGATGAACCTCCTTATCCGCCTTCCATAGTGCGGAGGATGCTCAGGACGTCGCCGTCGCTGAGGGTATCCTTCAGATGTGTGCGGCCGCCGTTCTTAAGTACGGTCGAGGCCTTGAAATAATCCTCGTCGATCGTTATCTGCGGGAGCTTGAGACACTCGTCGAGAGCGTCCTCGACGACGGAGCCCTCAGGCAGGTCGAAACTTGTCGACTTGAGGGAGACCGGTATGTCCACGGCGTAGAACTTAACAAGGATGTTCATTTAGCTTTTCCTCCTGGGTCGTCGGGAAAGGTTTACTCCTTCGGCGGGTAGAGATCGGCAATGACGGGCTCGAGGCCGCCTACGAACTCGAGGACATCTTGGCAGGGAACGCCCTCGGGATTGAAACCGATCGCGTTGTAGAGGTTCTCGACGAGACGCTCGTTGTCCAGCGAGATGCCCGCGAGCTGACCGGCTCTCATCGGAGGATTGCCGATCATACGGTCGGTGACGGTGAAGTCCTTGCGGCGCAGGCCCTCGCGGAGGTTGAACGCCCAGCGCATCATGAAGGCGCGCATGCCGAAGAGCCTCAGCGTATATTTATCGAACTTGTAGCCGGTGACGTACTGCATGCCCTCGAAGATAGCTCCGGGCGGGAAGAGACGGGGTGAGAAGATGCAGAGTCCGGATGCGTTGATGTATTCGCAGGTGCAGATCTCGACGAGATCGGCGTAACCGGTAACGCGGTAGTCGTATTTCTGTTCCCATGTCATGCGGTCGTTCGCCTTCGCGAGACCGCCCTTGACGTGGCGGCCCGGAGTCGGGTCGACCTGATAGGTGCGGATGTAGCCGGGAGCGCGGCGCGGGTCGTGCTGCGCTATCTCGATGCCGCTGGCCACGAAGAGGAACTCCTTGCCGGCGTTCCAGTACTCGGCCGCATATCTGGAGCCCATGGTGAGGATCTTGCCGCAGCCTTCGCCGCTGACGATCTTTTCGGTGAGCGCCACGGCGGCGTTGCCGTCGCCCCAGAAGGGCTCAATGCCGTCGAGCTGTTCCTTGGTGATCGCGCCTTCGTTGAACGCCTCGAATGCCCAGCCCAGCGTGCCGCCGGCGCTGATGGTGTCTGCGCCGTACTCGTTGCAGAGATGGTTGCACTTGATGAGGACGACGGGGTCTGTGTTCATGATGGCCGAGCCGAACCAGCCGACGCTCTCATACTCGGGACGGGCGGCGTTCTTGACGGGGAAGCGCTCGTCTTCGGTGGTGTCCATGAAAGCTCCGCAGCCGATCGGGCAGGAGGAGCAGCGGTAGGACTTGACCTTGTATTTCTCGTTGAGCATCGGCGCCGCGAGAGGCTCGAAGTCCTCGGGGGTCTTGTCGGTCTCGCAGAGCGCGACGGAGAAGTTCTTAACCGCAGCGTCGCCGCTGAGAAGGGAAGGCATGAAACCGCCGGTGGTGCCGAAAGTGCGCATGCCCTGCAGCATGGGGGCCTGCTTGAGAGATTCGGAGATGGCTTTGCTGAGCTTGGCCATGCCGGCCTTGTCGGCTATCTCAAAGGTCTGGTTGCCGCGGCATACGACGGCCTTGAGCTTTTTGGAGCCCATGACAGCGCCTGTGCCGCCGCGTCCTGCGGCCCTGTGCCCGTCGTTCATGACGGCGGCCATATTGGAGAGGTTCTCACCGGCGGGGCCGATGAAAGCGTAGCTTATCTTGTTGTCCTCAAGGTCGGTGAACAGCGCGTTTTCGAGTTCCGTAGCCTGCATGCCCCAGTATTTGGTCGCGTCGCGGAGCTCAGCCTTGCCGTCGTCGACGAAGAGGTATACCGGCTTCGGGGATATGCCCCTGACGAATATGCCGTCATAGCCGGACTTCTTTATCGCGGGCCCGAAGAAGCCGCCGGAGTTCGCGTCGTTCCAGCCGTTGTAGACAGGTGACTTCGAAACGACGGTGTAGCGTCCGCCGCAGAAGAAGTTTGACCCGTCGAAAGGCGTGGCAACGAATCCGACCATGCTGTCCTCGCCGAACACGTCGGCGTGGGCCGGCATGTACTCATAGAGGATCCTCGCTCCGAGAGCGGGGCCTCCGAGGAAGTCTCTGTACCACTCTTCGGGGATGACCTTGTCTTCGAACTCGCCGGTCGAAAGGTCTACGAAGAGCATTTTGCCCATGTAACCGTACATAATAAATTCTCCTTTGCAAATAGCATGTTATTCGTCCGTAACATATCAGTTATTATAGCACGGAGCGTGTGCAAATGTCCAGTAAAGAGCCTAAAAATTGTGCTGGATACAAAAGAAAGAGCATCTTTTCCCGGTGCGGTCATTCTGCCGGGCCGAGTCTGGCCAGAGCCCTGCGGTAGGCGGCCTCGGTGCGGGCGTCGAAACATACGAACGTGACGTCTCTGACAGACCGGCATTCTCTGAGTCCGCAGGTGACCGCGTTCATGGCGACTGCCGCCGCCTGTTCCAGCGGGTAGCCGTAGACGCCGGTGGATATCGATGGGAAAGCGACGGTCTCACAGCCGTTCTCATCAGCGAGACGCAGGCTGTTCCGGTAGCTGTTATCAAGGAGCTGAGCCTCTCCGCGGTCTCCGCCGCGCCAGATGGGACCGGGGGTGTGGATGACGTATCTCGCAGGCAGCTTGAAGCCCGGCGTGATCTTTGCCTCTCCCGTCCTGCAGCCGCCGAGAGGCCGGCATGCCGCCAGAAGTTCGGGCCCGGCTGCGCGGTGTATGGCGCCGTCCACTCCGCCTCCTCCGAGCAGGGAGGTATTGGCGGCGTTCACTATCGCGTCAGCTTTCACCCTGGTGATGTCGCCCATGATAACGTTTACTGCCATGAGAGTCACTCCTTATATAAATACAATGTGTTCCTTGAGTCTATTAAAACAGAACGGCCCTGAAACATCAATACCCAGGCGCACGGCGGAGACGCCGTTGCGGCCTGCCCAGCGATTTGCTATACTGTTTCCCATGAAAAGGTTTACTGAAAACAGAACGATGATGCTCATGGCCGCGGCCGTGGCGGCGATCCTTCTCGCCGCCCTCGGCCTGCCGGTCTTCACTTGGCTGCGCCTTGAACTGGGAGGCGCCGCGTGGGCGTTCTGGTTCGTATGGCTCGTGCCGTTCCTTTCTCTGCCTCTGAGCTATTCCGTCAGGGAAGGCAAGGTGCGGACATGGATGCACCGCATCGGAGAGTGCTGCATGGGAGCCGTGCTGTACATATCGACGACGTTCATCCTGAAGGCGGCCGTTCTCCTCATTATGAGGGTATCCGGATCCGCGCCGCCGGCAGACGTGAGGATCTGGGCTGGAAGGGCCGCGTTCCTGCTGTTTCTGATGATTTATCTGGCGGGAGTGCTCACTGCGCTCCGGATCAAGACCGTCCGTCTTGAGATAACGGCGCCGGTGAAAAACAGGCTTCGCCTGGTCCTGCTCTCCGATCTGCACCTCGGCTTTTTCACAGGCCGACGCATGACCGAACGTATCGCATCCGCCGTGAACGGGGAGAGACCGGACGCAGTCCTCTTCGCAGGGGATATCTTCGACATGGACTACCCCTCGCTGCGGGATCCTAGACGGCATGCAAGGGCGTTGAGGAGCATAACGGCTCCGCTCGGGAAATACGCTTGTCTCGGCAATCATGATATGCTGAACGATGACCCGCGCAAGGACGAATGGATCCGCAGATGCGGGATAACTGTACTGCACGACGAGACTGAACATTTGGGAGACATCGTGCTGCTCGGACGCCGCGACGTCAGCGATGAAGAACGCATGCCCCCGGAAGAGGCATATAAGGCGGTCCCGCCCGGAGCCTATGCGGTCGTTCTTGACCACAATCCTTCGGGATACCGCTCCGAGTGGGAGCACGGCGCGTCGCTCCTCCTCTGCGGCCATACCCACGGAGGGCAGACGTTCCCCCTGAATATCCTTCAGAAACTGGTCATGCCGATGCCGGTATACGGATATCGCAGGGCGGGGGAAAAGAGCCTCTTCGTGACGTCCGGCGCGGGCTTCTGGGGCCCGCCTCTCCGACTGGGAGTGCGAAACGAGATAGTTCGCATAGACCTTGTTCCGGAGAAGTGCGAGAGAACGGACGCGCACGATCGGCCATGCTGAAACAGCGGAAACAATTGGTAACAAAGTGGCGAGAATTATTGTATAATCCAGAACACCGTGGTACAATACCTACATACACGGGCAGTGCGCCCCCAGGCGGTGTCCGCCGCGGCGCAAAGTAACATCCATACAGCATGGCAGGGACGCAACAGACCCTGTCAATCTCATTTTGAAAGGGTGGCAGAATGACAAATGTTTAAGCTGAAACAAAACGGAACGAGTGTACGTACCGAGATCGTCGCCGGTCTTACGACGTTCATGACGATGGCGTACATCATCGCTCTAAACCCGAACCTGCTGACCGGCTTCGGTGCAGAAGGCAAGGAACTCTGGAACGGCGTATTCCTTGCGACCTGTATCGCCTCGGCCATCGGCACGCTCTGCATGGCGTTCCTGGCAAACAAACCGTTCGTCATGGCTCCCGGCATGGGCCTCAACAGCTTCTTTGCCGTAGTCGTTGCGAACATCGTTGCTATGACCGGTCTGACCTATCTCCAGTCCTTCCAGGCCGCTCTGTGCATCATCTTCGTTGAAGGCCTCGTGTTCGTCGTCCTCTCGATCTTCAATATCCGCGAAAAGATAGTTGAAGCGATACCGCTCGGCGTACGTCTCGGCATCGGACCCGCCATCGGCCTTATGCTCATGAATATAGGCTTCGGCTCCAACGTGGGCATCTATTCCGAGACAGGCGGCCCCTTCTACGCGATGCGTGATTTCTTCGGCGCTCTGACTGCCAACTATGCAAAGACCCAGATGGGTTCCGGTTATCAGGTAATGGTCCTTACGGTCATCACCATGTTCATCGGCCTGTTCGTCATCGTAGCCCTCTCCCACAAGAAGGTCAAAGGCGCTGTGCTGTACGGCATGCTCGTCGCTTCTGTCATCTACTGGGCATGCGAAGCCATTTTCCTGCACACCAACCCCTTCGAGAGCCTCAAGACGGCGTCCTTCCTGCCGCCGTTCGCCGATATGGCTCAGACGACCCTGTTCAAGCTCGACTTTGCACACTTTGCTGAGATCGGCTGGTTCACTCTCGTGACTCTCGTCATTACCTTCTGCATCATCGATATGTTCGATACGATCGGCACCCTTGTGGGCACCGCTGACCGCGCCGGCATGCTCGACGAGAAGGGCAACATGCCTCAGATGCGTGAAGCTCTCCTCTCCGACGCTATCGGTACTCTCGCAGGCTCCGTCACCGGTACCTCCACCGTTACCACTTTCGTAGAGTCCGCCTCCGGCGTTGAGGCCGGCGGCCGTACGGGTCTTACCGCTGTTACTGCGGCGATCCTGTTCCTGCTCTGCATGTTCATCGCTCCTATCGCTGCCATAATCCCCGCGGCGGCGACCTCGGCGGCTCTCATCTATGTCGGAATCCTGATGCTCTCCAACCTGAAGAAGATCGATTTCTCCGACATCTCCCAGATGCTCCCCGTAGCTGTCATGCTCCTCGCGATGCCCATCTCCGGCTCCATCGGACACGGCATCGGCCTGGCGCTCATCTGCTACA
>CAMZHU010000006.1 GCA_947306975.1 uncultured Clostridia bacterium
CCCGCGGCCGGCTGGACCTGCTCCTGCGGCACTGTCAACAAGGGCAAGTTCTGCACCGAGTGCGGCGCGAAGAAACCCGCAGATGCTCCGAAATACAAGTGCGACAAATGCGGCTGGGAACCGGCCGATCCGAACAAACCGCCGAAATTCTGCCCCGAGTGCGGCGATCCGTTCGATGAGAACGACCTGCAATAAGTCAGACCCCGACTGAAGACCCTGCGACCGGCGCCCCGGATAAACGGCGGCGCCGGCCGCCAGCAAGGAGGAATGATACGTTTGCAGAGCGTTACAAACTATAAATGCCCCGCCTGTACTGGTCCGCTCCGCTATGACGAAAAGACCGGCAGACTGGTCTGCGACTACTGCGGAAGCTCCTTCACCGTTTCAGAGATAGAATCTCTTTACGCCGAGAAGGACGAGCAGGCAGCCGCGGCTGCCGCCGCAGCGGCGGAAAAGGAGGAAGCGGCCCAGGCCGCTGCCGCCGAAGAAGGCTGGGACAGCGCGGACATGTCCAGCGACTGGGGAAAAGACGGAGACGTCAGGGCATACAACTGCCCGTCCTGCGGAGCCGAACTCATTTTCGACGTGAATACGGCGGCGACCAGCTGCCCGTACTGCGGCAACCCGACGATAGTGCCAGGCAATCTGTCCGGTACGCTCAAGCCGGATTACGTCATACCGTTCAGGCTCAACAAGGACGCCGCGGTCAAGGCGCTCAGGGATTATTATCACGGCAAAAAGCTGCTCCCGAAGGCGTTTGCCTCCGAGAACCACATAAACGAAGTCAAGGGCGTGTACGTCCCGTTCTGGATGTACGACGGTTCTGCCGACACGGCGATCCATGCTACGGCGACGCGTGTGCACACGAACGTTACACGCGACGAGCGGATAACGGTCACGGAATACTATGACGTGTACCGCAACGGCACCGTCTCATTCGACCGCATCCCGGTCGACGCTTCGAAAAAGATGCCAGACGAGTACATGGACGCGCTCGAGCCCTATGACTACAGTGCTCTTACGGCGTTTTCGAACGCGTACCTGCCAGGCTACATGGCGGACAAGTATGACGTCTCGGCGGACGAGTGCGCGGCCCGCGCTGACGACCGCGCGTCGAGGACGGCGGAGAACGCGGTCTCGTCCACCATCTCCGGATATGCTTCCGTCATGGTAGACGGCCGGGATATGCGGCTGCGGCGCGGAAGAGTGAAGTACGCACTCCTCCCGGTATGGATCCTGAATACCAAGTGGCACGGCAAAGACTACATGTTCGCGATGAACGGACAGACGGGAAAGATCGTAGGAGACCTGCCTGTCGACAAGGGAAGATACTGGACCTGGTTCGCCGGGATAACGGTGGCTGTAACAGCGGTCGTGACCGCCGTGCAGTTCCTGCTTTAAGGAGGAACTGCCATGAAGAAACTTCTTTTGACGTTCGTTTCCGCCGCGCTTATGATCGTGATGCTGGCCGTCCCGGCGGCGGCAGCGGATCTGCCGAACGTGACGGACGCAGCGGAACTGATGACGGAACAGCAGCTGGCGACGCTCGAGGAAATGTCTGAGGACATCGCCCAAAAATACGGCTGCGGAGTATATATCGTCACGGTCGGCGATTACAGGGATCTCGAGGACACCGACATCCAGACGTGCGCCGAGGATCTGTACGAGTACTTTGATCTCGGCGTCGGCGAGGAAAAGAACGGCATCCTTCTCATGCTCAGCATGGAAGAGCGCGACTACGCCCTGATCGCTTTCGGACAGAAGGCGCACTATTCATTCACCGATTACGGATCGAGAGTCCTGGCCGGTGAATTCCTGGATAATTTCCGCAGCGACGACTGGTACGGCGGATTCTACGATTATGTCGAGAGATCCGGCGAGATGCTCGCCCTCGCGGAGAGCGGGACGCCGGTCGACGATTATGCTGAAGACGAGCCTGAATACACCCCGCCGAGCAGGGCCGACAGGATAAGGATGTCTGTCATCATCGGCCTTGTTCTCGGCGTCATAATAGCGGCCATCACCTGCGGCGTCTTCAAGAGACAGATGAAGAACGCAGTCAAGGCTGTCGGCGCAGAAAGGTACATCGCCAAGGAGAACGGCATGGTCATGCATGACCGCTTCGACCGCTTCACTCACCAGACCGTACACCGCGAGCGCATCGTGCATGAACAGCGCGGAAGCGGCGGAGGCCACGGCGGCGGGACGACCGTCAACTCCCACGGTTTTTCCGGTCACAGCGGCAAGTTCTGATATATCCATCATTCAAAGATGCAAAAAGGCTCCGACAGGCTGTTTTCAGCCGGACCGGAGCCTTTTCCGCACTTGCACACCGCTGCGATTTCTAGTATCCTGTTAGATGAAGACAGACGCCGCCGCAGAGCGGCGGGGAGGGTATGACCGTGGAAGACATAGAGTTCGAAGAATACTGTGTGGAGCACGGATTCGACCCGGACAAGCTGGACGCTCTTACGACCTGCTGGCTCCGGTACAGCATGCTCGACGATATCCGCAACGCGGAAAAAACAGGACGTCCGGACGGCGGCGGCGACGCAGGCGGAACGGAAGTCTGACAGGAGGCCTCATATGATAATCCCGGCAGTGATCATGGCCGCGTTCCTTGCGGTGGGAATACCGTTCTCACTAGGAAAAGGATCTGAATTCATAACCTCGTTCAGCGGAAAAAAAGAGCAGCAGAAGGATGGCTTCGACGCGGAGCGGCAGACGAAGCTGATGGGTTCCCTGATGATTGCGTGCGCGGGGTGCATGCTTATAGCGCTCATCGGCAAACTGGCCGGCTCAGGATGGCTCCATACGGCGGGGTACTGCCTTCTGGTGCCATGCGCCGTCGTATTCACCGTGATAGACATGAACGGAAAAAAATAAAGCCGGCACGGCTCCTGCCGTACCGGCGCATGACCTGAAAGGAGCGCGGACAGAATGTCGACGATATTCGATTACCTCGACTGGCGGGGAGACGTACCTTTTTCCGTTTCTCCGTTCAACGATGTGGACAACTACATAGTGGCGAAGATCGGCACGCCGGATTTCACCGGACTGCTCCCCGGGAGCATGACCGAGGTCCCGATACGCGACGCCTGCGACAGGTATTTCTCGGTCTACGGCGAAGAGGGGCGGTATCTCGGCCTTCTCGCCTCGCCGAAGATAAACCCCATGATAAAACGGCTCCCGGACACCGTGCGCTTCGGCGGGCTCAAGCTGTCCGGCTTCGTATCTAAGATCGTGCCGTCAGAGACGGAGCAGTTCTCGGCGCTCACGGTGACGCTGCCGGACGGAACGCACTATGTCTCTTTCCGCGGCACCGACGACAACCTCGTAGCTTGGAAGGAGAACCTGCTGATGGCCGTCACGGAGACGGTCGCGGCGCAGGCCGACGCGCTGGCATACCTGAAAAGGGCCGCAGAGGCTTTCGACGGCCCTCTTATAGTCGGCGGCCATTCGAAGGGCGGCAACCTGGCGGTCTACGCTGCAGCGAACGCGCCAAGGGAGATACAGGACAGGATCATCTGCGTATATAACAACGACGGGCCGGGATTCCGTCAGGAATTCCTGACAGGAGAAGGTTACCTTGCCGTGCGCGGCAGGGTCCGCACGCTCCTTCCGCAGCACTCGATCGTCGGTACGCTGCTTACCCAGGACGAGGGCTTCATAATAGTCAAGAGCCTGAAGAGCGGCATAGCCGCCCACGACGGCTTCAACTGGGAGACTGTCCCGACAGGGTTCGTGGGGTGTGCAAAACTCAGCCGGGGAAGCCGCGCTTTCGAAGAGAGCATGACGACGGTGCTCGAAAAAATGGACGACCGGGAGCGCAGCGAATTCATCGAGGAACTGTTCGAGGTGCTCGGCGCCACCGGCGCCGTGACCCTGACCGATCTCACGGAGCATAAGATGAGAGCCGCGATCGCTATCGTGAACTCCCTGCGGAAGGGTTCGAAGACCAAGAAGTTCATCGTCGAGATCATTGAGAAGACGCTCAAGGAGTTTTCCCAGATCAGGAAATAGCGGAAAAAGTTCAGCGCTCCTGCCCGGAGCGCTGACTTTCTATCCAGGCCATGAGGAGATTCACTATCCGTTCCTGCTGCGACGGCGTTAGTTCAACGCCCTTCGGCACGCGGTACCATTTGTTCAGACAGCCGCGGCAGCAGCAGGCGCACGCGTGCATCGCCTTGAAGACGGGGTGCCCGCGCATGGGAGTCTGCCTTCCGTCGTTCGCGGGCTCCGCGGGAGCGAGCTTCTGCCGGACGAAGTCGGCGGCATGACCGCGTATGACGTCCTCGCCCTTTTCGGCCACGTACGCGAGCTCGTCTCCGGTCAGCCTGAAACCTGAGCGGAACCTTGACTTTTTGAGTTTGTCGAGAGCCTGCTGTACAGTCTGCATGTATATTCCGGTCCCTTCGCTGTTTCTCTTTTTCAACATACGGCCTGCATGCCGGACAGTCAAGACGAAAACTTCACCTGACAGGGCTTTTTTGCGTCCCGAGGTTGAATAATCCCGAAAAAATAAGTACACTGATGTTAACCCATTTATGAGGAGGCAGCGCTATGCCCGCAGCGAAAAAGCAGACAGGAAAAAAGAACGCAGGGGCCGCAGCCGCGCCGCTCGGCGCGGATGAACTCAGACAGATCGACGCCTACTGGCGGGCGGCAAATTATCTGACGGCATGCCAACTGTATCTTCTGGACGATCCGCTACTGGAACGCCCGCTGACGGAGACCGACATAAAGAAGACCATAGTCGGCCACTGGGGGACCTGCCCCGGCCAGAACTTCATATACACGCACCTCGACCGGGTCATCAAGCGCGACGACCTCGACATGATCTACCTGTCGGGGCCCGGCCACGGCGGCAATGCCATGGTGGCACAGGACTGGCTCGACGGCAGTTATACCGAGATCTATCCCAATATAACTCAGGACCGGGAAGGCATGAAAAAGCTCTTCAAGCAGTTCTCGTTCCCGGGAGGCATACCCAGCCACGTAGCGCCCGAGACTCCGGGCTCCATCCACGAGGGAGGGGAGCTCGGGTATTCGCTGGCACACGCCTTCGGCGCGGTCATGGACAACCCGGATCTCATAGCCGCCTGCGTCGTTGGAGACGGCGAGGCCGAGACCGGCCCGCTCGCGACGTCGTGGCACGGCAACAAGTTCATGAATCCGATCACCGACGGAGCGGTGCTGCCGATACTTCACCTGAACGGCTTCAAGATAGCGAATCCCAGCATCTTCTCACGCGTCAGCCGGGAGGAGCTCGAGTGCTTCTTCCGCGGCTGCGGCTGGGAGCCCCTGTTCGTTGAGGGGAGCGAGCCGGAGGAGATGCATCAGAAGATGGCTGCGGCCCTCGACTCCGCAGTGGGAAGCATCAGGAAGATACAGGAGAAGGCGCGCAGGACCGGAGACCCGTCCCGCCCGCGCTGGCCTATGATCGTGCTGCGCACGCCCAAGGGCTGGACCGGACCGAAAGAGGTGGACGGCAAGCCCCTCGAGGGATGCTGGCGCGCGCACCAGGTGCCCATATCCATGGGCGCCGACACGGAGAGACATCTCCCGATGCTGGAAGAATGGCTCCGTTCGTACAGGCCGGAGGAACTGTTCGACGCGGAAGGCCGTCCCGTCCCGCTGATAGCTGAGTTCCCGCCTAAGGGAGACCGCCGCATGGGCGCAAATCCCCACGCTAACGGCGGCGCGCTGCTGCGCGACCTCCGCACGCCCGACTTCCGCGACTACGCCGTAGACGTGCCGGCCCCCGGAGAGGCGGAGGCCCAGGACATGTTCGTGCTCGGCACGTATGTCCGGGACGTGATGAAACTCAATATGGATTCCCGCAATTTCAGGATATTCGCCCCTGACGAGACGGCATCGAACCGCCTCCAGAGCGTGTTCGAGGTGACTGGCCGGAGGTTCCTGGATGAGCAGATAGAAGGTATCGACGAGCATCTCGATCCCGACGGACGCGTCATCGACTCCATGCTCTCGGAGCATATGTGCGAGGGCATGCTGGAAGGCTACCTGCTCACGGGACGCCACGGGTTCTTCGACAGCTACGAGGCGTTCATCCGTATCGTCGACTCGATGTTCGCACAGCATGCGAAATGGCTGAAGATGTGCTCGGAGCTGCCATGGCGCCGCGACATAGCCTCGCTGAACTACATACTCGCATCGAACGTGTGGCAGCAGGACCACAACGGCTTCACACATCAGGATCCGGGTTTCCTGGACCATGCCGCGAACAAGAAAGCGGACGTGGTGAGGATGTATCTCCCGCCCGACGCGAACTGCCTGCTCTCCTGCTTCGACCACTGCATCAAATCCAGGAACTACGTGAACATCATTGTAGCTTCGAAGCATCCGCGTCCTCAGTGGCTGTCCATGGAGCAGGCCGTCAGACACTGCTCACAGGGCATCGGCATATGGGACTGGGCGTCCAGCGACCAGGGACAGGAGCCGGATATAGTCATGGCGTGCTGCGGCGACACACCGACCCTCGAGACGCTGGCCGCGGTGACCATCCTGAGACGCGAACTGCCCGAGGTGAAGATCCGCGTTGTGAACGTCGTGGATCTCATGAAGCTGCAGCCGAAGGGCGAGCATCCCCACGGCCTCAGCCACGGGGACTACGACATGCTGTTCACGAAGGATAAGCCCATACTGTTCGCATACCACGGATACCCGACGCTCATACACGAGCTCACATACCGCCGGCACAACAGGCAGCTGCACGTCCGCGGATACAAGGAGGAGGGAACGATCACAACGCCCTTCGACATGCGCGTGCTCAACGGCATAGACAGATACCATCTGGTCATCGACGCCGTAAAGTGCCTGCCGGATCTGGGCAACCGCGGAGCGTCCCTCATACAGCGGATGCGCGACGTACTCGCCGAACACAGGCAGTATATCGCTGACAACGGCGTGGATCTGCCGGAGGTCAGAAGCTGGAGATGGAACGGCGGGAAGGGGACGGAGGACTGATACGATCCGTCTTCCGGTTCGGGATAAACTTAAACGCAGGGGCCTAGACGGCTCCTGCGTTTTAATATGGTCGGATAAGATATGACGGAGGAGGCACGGCCGCCGGCCGCGCCTCCTCCGTTTCTTTGCGTGTTTTCTTTCAGTCAGCGGCGGATCTCTATGCTGCCGCCGTTCTCGAGCGTCTTGCCCTCCAGAAGGAGGAGCTTTTCCGCAAGGAGCCTCGCGAAGCCGCCGACGACGGCGGACCAGTAGATGAGGTCGCTAGTATCGCCGGACGAGAGCTCGGACTCCGGTTCGTGATCCAGGATGCCTCCCGCAGCGGCGCGCACCTCCTGCGAGAAATACCGGCAGGCGAGCTGATGCCTGTAGGCGTACGCGTTGTACGTCTCCTCGAGCTGCTCGTCGGTGAGCCCCATGGGTATCATCGTCTGCATCGTCGGGATGCTGAGACAGTGCTTGAGAGAGCAGATCATGATCAGATACGCGATGTGGGTCCTGTAGTATTTCTTCTTTACGGGCTCCGGCATTATCTTTTTGCGGACGTAATTGTTTATTGTTGCGGCGGTTATGAACTGCGCGTCCTTGAGTTCCGGGGGAAGATAGTCGAGATACTGTTTGAGGAGCATGATCACCTGCTCCATATACAGCCCTATATCCGGGATGTCCGACCAGAGGGGCAGTCTGTAATCGTCGAGGTATTTTTCCCAGCGGCGGAGCTTGCCGGCAATGAGTCTCTTGTCGTAATTCACGGTATTCCCTCCCTTTAATAGTATTATATCATATTTGATCTATTTTTCAAGCACAAATAATCCGATACTGCTATTGACATAATATGATAAGCACTCTATAATAATCCATGAGATTAGATGAGTGCGGAAACGCGCACGCAGACGCTCCCCGCCGGGCATCCGGCGGAGGAAGACTAACATGATTGTTTTACAGGAGGTCATCCCATGGTATTCCAGGCTATTGCTGAACTTATCGCTGAAAGAAACGAATGCGACATCTCTGAGATCACTCCCGAGACCACCCTTGAAGACCTCGGCATCGATTCTCTCGACACCGTCGAGATGATGATGAACCTCGAGGACAAGATCGGCGTCGAGATCGAGCTGGACGAGAAGGTCGCCACCGTCGGAGAGCTCGTAGAGTACATCGAGCGCAAGATGGCCGAGTAAGAGATGATAGTATCACCGATTTGCGATCTGCTGGGTATACGCTACCCGGTGTTCCAGGGCGGCATGGCCTGGGTCGCGGACGGAAAGCTTGCGGCCGCCGTCTCTGAAGGCGGCGGTCTCGGCATAGTCGCGGCTGGCAACGCGCCTCCGGAATACGTCCGTGATCAGATCAGGATAGCCAAGAGCCTGACGGACAGCCCCTTCGGTCTGAACATCATGCTCATGAGTCCGTTCGCCGACGCTGTGGCGCAGGTCGCGGCAGACGAGAAGGTCGCCGTCGTGACTACGGGCGCGGGCAATCCCTCGAAGTATATGAAGCTCTGGAAAGACGCAGGTATCCGCGTCATCCCGGTCGTGCCCTCCGTGGCCATGGCGAAGCTCATGACGCGTCTGGGCGCTTCGGCTCTCATCGCCGAGGGCGGGGAGAGCGGAGGACATGTGGGCGAGCTCACGACGATGGTGCTGGTGCCGCTCGTCTGCGACGCGACGGATCTGCCCGTCATAGCCGCCGGCGGCATAGGGGACGGACGCGGCGTTGCCGCGGCGTTCATGCTCGGCGCCTGCGGAGTGCAGATGGGCACGCGTTTCCTGAGCGCCGAGGAGTGCGGTATACACCCTGCTTACAAGGACAAGATACTCAAGGCCAACGATCTGTCGACCATGGTAACGGGAAAGCGTCTCGGACATCCGGTGCGCAGCCTGCGCACGGCGTTTCCCCGCCGCTACGCCAAAGCGGAGTTCGGCGGCGTGCCCGACGACGAGCTCGAGCAGATGGGCGTCGGCGCGCTGCGTCTTGCGGTGCAGGAAGGAGACGCCGAGAACGGCTGCTTCCTGTCGGGACAGATAGCGGCCATGGTGAACAGGGTACAGCCCGCGGCGGATATCGTGCGCGAGGTCATAGAAGAAGCTGAACCGATCCTGAGAGGAGCCGGAAAATGGGTAAGATAGCGTTCGTATTTTCAGGACAGGGCGCACAGACGCCGGGCATGGGGCTCTCGCTTTACAAGAGTTCTCCCGCGGCTCGCCGCGTGTTCCAGACGGCGGATTCCCTCCGCCCGGGCACGACCCGCCAGTGCTTTTACAGCACCGAGGAGGAACTGTGCGAGACGAAGAACACGCAGCCCTGTCTTTTTACCGTAGAGATGGCAACGGCCGCCGCGCTTGCGGAGGCCGGGATAGAAGCGGATATGGCGGCGGGATTCTCCCTCGGCGAAGTGTCCGCGCTCAGCTATTCCAGAGCCGTGGATTTCGCGACCGGCCTCATGCTCGTCATGCACCGCGGCGAGCTCATGCAGGAGGCGTCCGAAAAAAGGCCCACCAGCATGGCCGCCGTGCTCCGTCTCTCCAACGACGAGGTCAGGAAGATCTGTTCGGAATACCGAGGCGTATATCCCGTTAATTTCAACTGCCCCGGGCAGGTGTCCGTATCAGGCATATCCGAGGAGATGCAGCCGTTTATGGCCGCCGTGAAGGCGGCGGGCGGAAGATCCGTGCCGCTCAAGGTGAGCGGAGCGTTCCACAGCCCGTTCATGACCGAGGCGGCAAAGGCGTTCGCAAGAGATCTGACCGGTGTAGCCATCGGAAGACCGTTCCTCCCGCTCTATTCCAACTACACAGGCACGGTCTACGGTCCTGACATCAGGACGACGCTGGCGAAGCAGATCGACCATCCCGTGCAGTGGGAGACGATAATCCGCGAGATGATCGCCGCCGGGGCCGATACCTTCTTCGAGCTCGGGCCCGGGAAGACACTCTGCAATCTTATAAAAAAGATCGACCCCTCGGTCCGGACCTTCGCGATCTCCGGACAGGAGGAGCTTCAGAAAGCCTGGACGGAGGTGGGCGCATGCTCAGCGGAAAGACGGCAGTCGTTACGGGCGGTTCCCGTGGCATAGGCGCCGAGACGGCGCGCACGCTCGCAGCCGCCGGAGCCGACGTCGCGGTAGTCTGCGCCGGCAACGCCGACCTCGCCGAGGCCGTCTGCGCCGAATGCAGAGAGCTCGGAGTCAGGGCGCGGAGCTATCTCTGCGACGTGTCGGATTTCGCCGCGACGAAGGAACTCGTATCTCAGATAAAAAAGGACTTCGGGACTGTGGATATCCTCGTGAACAACGCGGGGATCACCCGCGACAACCTGCTCGCGATGATGTCCGAGCAGCAGTTCGACGAGGTCATGGACACGAACCTCAAGGGCGCGTTCAACATGATGCGCCACTGCGCCGGGATCTTCATCCGGAAGCGCAGCGGATGCATCGTCAACGTGAGCTCGGTCGCCGGCATCGCCGGAAATCCGGGCCAGTGCAACTACTCCGCCTCCAAGGCGGGGATCATAGGACTGACGAAGTCCGCGGCCAGAGAG
The DNA here is from genome assembly GCA_947306975.1 of uncultured Clostridia bacterium. Lineage (GTDB taxonomy): Bacteria > Bacillota > Clostridia > Oscillospirales > Oscillospiraceae > RGIG8048. The sequence continues at coordinate 10,528 of CAMZHU010000006.1, forward strand.
CTTGCTTCCCGCGGCGTTACATGCAACGCGGTGGCGCCGGGGTTCATAGATACGGACATGACGCGGGCCCTCCCGGCCGACCGGGACGAACTCGAGAAGGCGATACCGCTCGGAAGATTCGGTACGCCCGGGGACGTCGCGAAGGCCGTGCTGTTTCTCGCGGAGGCCGGCTACGTCACCGGAGAGGTGCTCCGGGTGGACGGCGGCGTCGGAATGTAGTCCCGTGAGACGGAGATGACTGTATGACAAGAGAAGAGATAATGGACATACTGCCGCACAGGGACGGCATGCTCCTGCTCGACGAAGTCGAACGCATAGACGACGAGGCGAGAGGCGTTCTCGACATACGCGGAGACGAGTGGTTCCTGAAGGGACATTTCCCCGGCGCTCCGGTAGTGCCGGGAGTGGTGCTCTGCGAGATACTGGCACAGTCGGTATGCGTGCTGCTCCGGGATCAGATGCAGCCCGGCAGGATGCCGATGTACACTGGTCTGGACAAAGTGCGGTTCAGATCGCCTGTCAGGCCGGGCGACAGATTCGAGACGAGATGCAGGCTGAAACGCAGCAAATACCCCTTCTTTTTCGCAGAGGGAGAGGGTTATGTGGGCGACAGGCTATGCGTGAAGGCCGAGTTCTCCTTCGCCATAACGGATAACGAGATCCCGTCTTCGGACGGCTGACCGGAACGGAGGTGCGCCTATGGGCGCGGAAGTCGAATACATACGCCGCGTTTATTATTATGAGACGGACAGGATGGGGATCGTCCACCACTCCAACTACATCCGCTGGATGGAGGAGGCCCGCATCGAATTCATGCGCGAGAACGGCGCCGACTACGAGGTCGTCGAGAAAAAGGGCGTGCTCATACCCGTAACCGGGGTGAGCTGCACCTACAGGCGTTCCGCGTTCTTCGGAGATACCGTGCGCGTATGCGTCCGCCTGATGTCCTGTACGGGCGCCCGCGCGGCGTTCAGCTACAGGATGTATGACGCTGACAGCGGGGAGCTCCTCGCCGAAGGGGAGAGCGGACACTGCTTTATAGACTCTGAGACCCACAGGCCGGTGAACGCCAGGAGAAGACTGCCGGAGGAGTACGCGACGCTTGCCGCGCTCGTCTCCGAAGGGCAGGAAGGAGAGAGTGACAGAAAGTGAACCGCGTTGCTGTTACCGGGATGGGAGTCATAAGCCCGGTTGGGAACGACGTTCCGGCGTTCTGGGAGAACATAAAGGCCGGGACATGCGGCATAGGACCGATCACGAGATTCGATACGGCTGATTACAGGGTAAAAGTCGCTGCCGAGGTGCGCGGCTTCGACCCGCGCAGATATATGGAAAAACTGGACGTCCTGCACAGCGACATCTATACGCAGTTCGCCGTAGCGGCGGCCTGCCAGGCGGTGGAGGACAGCGGGGTCATCGGGACGGTGCCCGAAGAGCGCATAGGCGTGTATATAGGCACCGGGATAGGTGGCATAGCGACGTTCATGGAGGAGCACAAGAAGCTCCTGGACCGCGGCCCGAAGCGCGTTTCCCCGTATTTTATCCCCATGATGATAGCGAACATGGCCTCTGGCATGATAGCCATGCGGTTCCGCTGTACGGGACCGGCGATGCCGGCGGTGACGGCCTGCGCCTCGGGATCCAACGCCATAGGAGAGGCGATGAGGCTCATACGCCACGGCTACGCAGACGCGATGATCGCGGGCGGAGCTGAAGCCACCGTCAACGCCCTCGCCGCGGCGGGATTTTCGAGCATGCAGGCCCTCAGCTTTTCAGAGGATCCGCTCTGCGCGTCGCTTCCTTTCGACGCCCGGCGCTCGGGCTTCGTGATGGGAGAGGGCGCCGGAGTGCTGGTGCTCGAGGAGTATGAGCACGCGAAGGCGCGCGGCGCGCGTATCTACGCGGAGCTCGCCGGTTACGGGAGCACCTGCGACGCGTACCACATGACGGCCCCGCATCCCGAAGCGGAAGGCGGCGCGAGAGCGATCGCCGACGCATGGCGGGAGGCAGGGCTCGACACCGACAGGGTGTACTGCAACGCCCACGGGACGGGCACTCCCATGAACGACAAGGCAGAGACCATAGCGATAAAGAAAGCGCTCGGCGAAGACCGGGCGCGCAGGATAGCGATAAGCTCAACGAAGTCCATGACCGGACACATGCTCGGAGCCGCGGGAGCGGTGGAGGCCATAGTGTCCGTGCTGGCGATGGAGGACGGCATCGCTCCTCCGACCATCGGCCTCGAATGCCCCGATCCGGAATGCGATCTGGACTATACCCCGCTGAAGGCGAGAGAGGGGCGGTTCGACGCCGCGCTCTCCACCTCTCTGGGGTTCGGAGGCCACAACGCCTGCCTGGCATTCAGAAAGGCCGGCGGAAATGGATAAGAGCAGGATATTCATAACCGGCATGGGCGCGGTGACGCCGCTCGGCATAGGAGTGCAGGCGTATACCGGGAATCTGCTGTCGGGAGCGTGCGGCATAGGGATGCTGCAGGGTCTTGAAGAGTCGGGACTGCCGGTCGCCAGGGCGGCCGTGATAAAGGATTACGCCCCGCGGGACTATCTGCCGATGCGGCTCGTCCAGGATCTGGAGCCTTTCATGCAGTACGCGTACATCTCCGCGGAAGAGGCCGTCAGACAGAGCGGGATAGAGACCCGCGGATGCAGGACGGGCATTGTCATGGGCTCGGCCCTGAGCGGCATTAAGGTGATCGGCGAGACCGGCGCGCAGTTCGCGCAGACCGGCCGGCAGGCGGGGCCGAAATTCCTGACGAAGGCAATGGGCAATATCGCCGCCGCGCACTTTTCTATAAACCACGGCATAACAGGCCCGTGCATGACGGTGAGCACCGCGTGTTCGTCAGGCGGAGACGCCGTGCTGACGGCCACGATGATGATACGCGCCGGTATGGCCGACGCCGTCGTCGTGATGGCGGGCGAGGCGGCAATCTGCCCGACCCTAATCCAGAGCCTCATAAAGACCGGCGCTCTGTCAAGAACGGGAGAGAGCAGGCCTTTCGATATAAACCGCAACGGTTTCGTGCTCGGCGAGGGCGGCGGAGCTCTCGTGCTGGAGAGCGGGGATTCCGTACGGAAAAGAGGTGCGTCCCCGATCGCTGAGATACTGGGGTGCGCCAACAATGCGGACGCTTACAATCCGGTGTCCCCGGATCCCGGCGGCGAAGGAGCGGCGGAATGCATGCGGCTCGCTTTAGGCGCTGCGGAACTGGGGCCGGAAAAGATAGACTATATAAACGCCCACGGCACCGCGACCGTCATGGGAGACATAGCGGAGGCGAAGGCCATCCGCGCGGTCTTCGGCGACAGGTCCGTGCCGGTGAGCTCCACCAAGGGGGCCACGGGACATATGATGGGTGCCGGAGGGATAACGGAGATAATCGCCTGCGTCGCCGCGATACGGACCGGCACGCTGCCGCCGGATCTCGGCTGTACGGACCCGGACCCTGAATGCGGCCTCAGCATAGCGGCGGAGACCGGCATGAAACAGAAGACAGATATCGCGATGTCCAACGCTTTCGGCTTCGGCGGACAGAACTCGTGCGTCATAGTCGGTCGCGTTTAAAGGAGAACAATGGGCTACACCTACGATGCTGAAAACTTCAGGACCGTCTTCGAGCGGAGCTTCACGTGGATCAGCGGCTTTATGAGATCCGTATCAAGGTATCCGGACAAGACCGCGATGATCGACCCGCTCGCCGGCAGGAGCTGGACGTATTCGGAACTGAACGCGGAAGTGAACCGCCTCGCGAACGCGCTGAAAAACGCGGGGACGGGCGAAGGGGATATAGTCATGTACCAGCTGTACAACTCCCCCCAGTTCGCGTTCTGCTACATAGCCCCGCAGAAGCTCGGAGCCGTGAACAGCCCGGTGAACTTCAATCTCGCGGCGGGCGAGACGGCGCGTCTCATAGACAGGGACAGGCCGAAAGCGTATATCTACGACTGCGACGTACGGGAGATGGCGTGGAAGGCGCTGGAGCTCTGTGAGCACAGGCCGGACGCCGTCATAGCCGTCGACTACCGCGGAGCCCGTCCGGAACTCCCTGAGGGGCATGTTTTCTTCGAAGATTTCGTAGCGGGGGCGGACTACGGGGAACCGGTGACTGATCACGTCCCCGACATGTACGCCGAGGTCACGCGCTTCTGCACGTCCGGCACCAGCGGCACACCGAAGGGCGTCCCGCTGAACAACGTGAACGAGGTGCTCTCGGCGCACGATACGATAATGCATTTCCCGCTTACCCCGCGGGACGTCACCATGAACATGACGCCGTGGTTCCACAGGGGAGGCCTGCACTCGGGCGGCATAACTCCCACGTTCTACGTCGGAGCGGCGCTCGTCATAATGCGCATGTTCAGCGCAAAAGCGTGTTTCGACCTAGTGGAGCGGTACGGCATCACGTTCCTGATCGGAGTGCCGTCAGCGCTCAACAATCTGGCGATGAGGCAGGAAAAACATCCTGCCGACCTCTCCGGACTGCGGGGCATCGTCACGATGGGGAGCCCTCTCGAAAGAGACGACTGCATACGCTACCAGAAACTGCTCAGCCCGAACATCTTCAACGGATACGGAACCACCGAGACGTTCTGGAACAGTTTCCTCCGCCCGTGGGACCTGCCGGAGATGGCGGGCACGGCGGGGAGCGCGTGCACGGATGACGACGTGCGCGTCGTGAGGATGTACGACGGCAGGCGGGCGGACCCGGACGATCTCGTACCGGCTGACGGGAAGACGCAGGGCGAGATAATAATAAACGCCAGCTGCAAGTCCGCGCTCTGCTATGCCGGGGATCCGGCGCAGACGGCGGAGAAGTACAGCGGCGGCTGGTTCTATACGAAAGACGTCGGCACGTGGGACGAAAAGCGCTTCGTCACCGTTGCCGGCCGCAAGGACGACATGATCATCTGCATGGGTGAGAACATATATCCGGCGCAGCTCGAGGAGGTCATAAACCGCCACCCGAAGGTACAGGACTGCATGGTCACCGGCGTCGCCGATGCTGCCCGCGGGCAGTCGGTAGCGGCGTATATCGTACCGAAGGACGAAAGTCTCACGGTTAAGGAGCTCAACCGCTGGTGCGCCGACAGCGACGACATTTCCGGCTACAAGTGCCCGCGCTACTACGCCTTAGTGAGCGAGCTCCCGTACAACTCCACCGGCAAGAAACAGCACGCGGTCCTGAGAGCGCGAGCGGAACAGGACATGCGGGACGGCGTTCTCCTCCGCCCGTAAGAGGATCGATAATACGACACATACGCGCCTTGATCAAAAGGCAAACTCTTCTTCATCACAGCGTGAGACCGGCACCCCGGATCGGGGCGCCGGTCTCGCGTATCCGGCGGTTTTTGGGAGTTTACAACCCGTGCCGCATATAGTATACTAGAATCAGTGATGCGGGATGCAGGTTAAGGGACCTCGTCCCGCAGCATATACATAAAAAGAAAACGGAACGTACATCGAAAGACAGGCGGACGGGCCTTCTTCCGGTCTTTGCACGGGGGCGGTATGCCCTGCGCGCGAAGATCAGAGGAGGGCGTTTCTGTTATCTGAGAGGATTCACGTGATGACCGCGCCGCTGACGACGTAACGGCGGGCAGGGTCGTATCTGTCGCAGGTCGAGAGCGTAACTATCCTGTCGTCGGCGGTAACGAGGCCGCTCCGGTCCGTATTGGCGTCTGCGGAGTCGTCGCCGAAGATCGCGGCAAGATAAGTCTCACAGCTCTCACGGTCGCCGTTCCTGCAGACGGAGAGTATGTGCTCGTCACCGGCGAACCGGGCTGAGAATATGCGGCAGTCTATCTCTCTGTCGGGGAGGTAAACGGTGAAAGTGCGGTTCTCTGCGAAGAATCCCGGATCCTCGAAACGGTGCAGCTGCCCGAACATGCTGCCGTCGTTCATGTTATGTCCGTATACCACTGTGTTGAAGTCAGAAAAATCCGGACGGTTGTAGTTTTCGATATAAATAGAAGCTGAGATCAGTTCCTCCCCGTATATGTCGTGCGTCAGATAATAACCGTTGTCGTCTCTGCTCATGAGTATGGGGAAGTCTATATCCGTACCGGGAACGGTTATCCAGCCGACGACGTCGGGATTTATCTCCCGAAGGGCTTCAAAGTCCACTGGAGACACATAGGGCTCCTCTTCCGCTTTTTCAGGGGAAGATACGGTGTCCGGCGCCGCCGGGACGTCAGTAACGGCCGGCGCGGTATCCGGCGGGGGAGCGTCGGGCGCTGCGGAAACGTACTCCCCGGACAGTTCTTCGTACTGAAGCGCGGCCCGCCGCGAGTCGGCGGCGCGCTTTATGACCGCGGTCCCGCAGATAACGAGGACCGCCAGGGATATGCACAGTATCGCTGTGTACTTTTTGCGCATCCGCGGTCCCCCTTTCCAATCATATTCATGTGTAGATTATACACGAGTTGACGGTGATAGACAATGAAGAAGACCGGCCGGGCCGTTATCTTAATACTGCTGCCCCTGCTGTGCATAGCGGCCGCGCTCGTCGCCGGAAGGTACTCGCTCGGCCTTTCGGACACGCTTAAGACGCTGTTTTCGCCGGGATCCGTAACGGCTGAAAACTACAGGGTCGTCTGGTATCTGCGCCTGCCGCGGTCGGTGGCTGCCGCCATGTGCGGAGCCGCTCTCGCCGTTTCCGGCGCTGCTTTCCAGGGGGTCTTCCGGAACCCGCTCGTAAACTCCGGACTGCTGGGCGTTTCGAACGGAGCGGGCTTCGGCGCCTGCGTCGCGATAGTTTTCCTCAGCGGCGGCACCTGGACGTATATACTTTCGTTCGTTTTTGCGCTTTCAGCCGTGGCCCTGAGCTATTTCTCCGGCAGAGTGGCGAAAGTCACGACATCGGTGACTCTCATACTGGGCGGCGTCATCGTATCCAGTTTCTTCAGCGCTCTCATATCCATACTGAAGTACATGGCCGATCCGTACAGCCAGCTGCCGAGCATAACGTTCTGGTTCATGGGGAGCTTTGCCTCGATAAACTACACCCATTTCTACGCCTTTATACCCATGGCCATAGGCATGCTGCTCATATTCCTCTCGAGGTGGCGCATAAACGTCCTCTCTATGGGGGATAAAGAGGCCGCCGCGCTGGGCGTAGACGTTAAAAGGTATAAATTCCTCATCGTCGGAGGCGCTACGCTGGCTACGGCCTCCGCCGTGTGCATCAGCGGCACGATAGGCTGGGTGGGGCTCGTGGTACCCCACATAGGCAGGATGATCGTCGGCAACAACAACGTGAAGCTCATTCCCGTGAGCATATCCCTGGGGGCGGGTTTCCTGACTGTAATGGACATACTGGCGAGGAACATAACGACGTCCGAGCTGCCGATCGGCATCCTGTGCGCGATCGTCGGAACGCCGTTCTTCGTGTATCTTCTCAAGAAGACGAGAGGGGGCGGCTGGAGATGATCCTCTCTGTTAAAGACCTCAGCTTCTCCTACGGAGAACATCCGGCGCTGTCAGGCGTGAGCCTTGAGCTCGGCGGCGGCGGGGTCCTCTGCGTCATGGGCCCGAACGGCAGCGGAAAGAGCACGCTCATAGACTGCGTTATGGGGCTCCATCCCGGATACCGCGGCTCGGTGACGCTCGACGGCATGGAGGTCAGCGGAACCCAGCGGAAAGAGATCGCGAGACGCGCCGCATACGTTCCACAGAACCACAGCATCACCTTCCCGTATACTGTGCGGGAGGTCGTGATGATGGGACGGACGGCCTATCTCTCGCCTTTCGGGACGCCGTCCGACGGCGGTGAAGAGCTCTGTGAAAGAGCCATGCGCAGGGTGGGCATACTCGATCTTGCCGACAAGCCCTACAACACCATATCCGGAGGAGAGCTGCGCCTGGTGATACTGGCCAGGGCGCTCTGCCAGGACACGCAGCTCATACTGATGGACGAGCCCACGGCCCACCTCGATTACCGAAACGAGCTCGTCTTTCTGGAGATCGTATCCGAGCTCTGTCTGGAGGACGGCATATCCATACTCATAGCGACCCACTCGCCGGATCAGGCGTTTTACTTCGAATCCCACGGCGTCCAGGTGTCGGCCATGTTCCTGAAAAAGGGCATCACAGCCGCGGAGGGACGCCCCTCGGACGTTATAACCGCGGAACTTCTCGAGGACGTATACGGTGTACGGGCAAAGATCCTGGAGAGCGGCGGGGAGAAGACGATACTTCTGCAGAGATCACTTTGACGGAGCCTCTTATGATGAACAGAAGGATCATTTCGATACTGCTCATACTATGTACGGCCGGACTGCTGTGCGGCTGCGCGCCGGCCGCGCCGGCCGCGGCTGATACCAGGACGGTGACGGACTGCGCCGGCAGGACGGTGGAGGTGCCCGCCGATCCGCAGTCCATCTGCTGCGTGTGCCCGTTTTCCGGTCCGGTCGTCGTGATGCTCGGCTCGGGAGACAGGATAACGTCCACATGCAACAACGTCGTCCGGAGCCGCCTTCTCGACGCGATGTGCCCGGGCATCGCAGACGTCCCGGTCGTAAAGAGCAGCGGATCCGTGAACGGAGAAGCGGTGCTGGAACTGGGGACCGACCTTATAATAGTCAACGACGGCGCATATGAAGCGGACGACGAGAGAGCGAAGCTTGACTCCATGGGCATCCCGTACGTCGTGATAGGTTTCACCGATCTTGAGAGCCAGCTTGACGCGATAACCGTCCTTGGCCGGACGCTGGGCGCAGAAGAAGAAGCTGAGCGTTACGCGGACTGGTGCCGCGGCGTGTACAGCGGCGTTTCAGAAGCCGTCTCCGCATATGACGGCGAGCCCGTGAGGCTCTACCATTCCGTGAACGAGGCCATCAGGACGGATTACAAAGGGAGCATATGCGCCGAGTGGATAGCTCTGACGGGCGTCGAGAACGTGTCCGTCGACTCGGAACTGAACAGAGAGGGAGACAAGGCGTACACAACGCTGGAGCAGATCTACGAATGGGATCCCGACATGATCATCTGCAACGAGGCCGGCGTGGACGACTATATACTTACGGACGGCAAATGGGCCGGCCTGAGATGCGTCCGCGAAGGAGCGGTCTACCAGATACCGGTGGGGATATCCCGCATGGGACATCCGACGAGCACCGAGACTCCGCTCGCCCTCATGTGGCTCGCGAACCTTCTGTATCCGGAGCTTTACGATATAGATATCGTGCAGGAACTGGAAGACTACTACATGGAGTTCTATGATTTCGAGATAGACGACGAGACCGCCGAGGCGATGCTCGAGGCGGACGAGATGCGCGCGGCCAAGACCGGCGCGCGAGTGGAGTGACCGTGATGAAGATCCTTATATGCATAGACGATACGGACAATCTGGACAGCATAGGCACCGGACAGCTGCTGGAGGACATGTGCGCGGAGATGGAGAGGACGGGCCTTGCGAAAGGCGGTTTCGTCACCCGGCATCAGCTCCTGATACACGAGGATATAGAGTACACGTCCCACAACAGTTCCATGTGCTGCGAGGCGGAGACCGGTGACCTGCAGAAGACCGCCGCTTTCGCTAAGGAGTATCTCGAGTCGCACGCGGCGGAGGGGTCCGACCCCGGTATATGCATCCTCCGGCTCACGGACGGTGCGGACTATGGAAAGCTGTGTGAGTTCGGACGGCTCGCGCAGACGGTGGTCCTAAGAAAAGAAGACGCGTACGCCGCGGCGGCCATGTATCCAGACGTGCTGTCGCTCACGGAGCACGGGGGCACCGGAGACGGGGTCATAGGAGCCCTGGCCGGCGTGGGACTGCGGCTGACAGGCTCCGACGGGAGAGTGAAGGGAAAGATCCGTCCGGAGACTGAGGGTGAAAGGCTGACCGTGGAGGAGTTCTGCGAAAAATACCCGGTCGACCAGGTGCTGACGGAAGACGGCGACCGTCTTCCGGATGAGACGGAGCTCGTTTTTACGGAGCCGGCGAAAGCGGTCATGATCGGCGGCACTGTGACTCTCGTCGCAGTGAGGGATAACGGACGCTGGATTCCGAGGCCTCACAAGGGGAACAAGAAATGAAGATATGGGACACCGGGAAAAAGGGGAGGCTCTTCCTGCCGGGCAGGGACGCGCCGGATACGGCCGCGATGACGGCGGAGCAGTGCGGCGCTTTCGTGCGGGACTGCGAGGAGGAGTGTTTCGCAGAGCAGGAAGTGACCTGCTATAACTGCAGATACAGACGCTGGACAAGAGACAGCTTCGAGTGCATGAGACCGGAGGTGACGGCATGAAACGGATATTCGCGGCGCTTATCGCGCTGGTACTTGCACTGTCGACGGGAGTCTGCGCCCTGGCCGAGGGAGGCGACGGCTCCGGAGGAGGAAGCGGGAATCCGCTGACGCTGGACTGGAGCACGGTCCCCGACGGCAGCACCGACGTGCCCACTGACGTCACGATCACCCTGACGTTCACGAAAAACGTCGTGAACTTCACAGTCAGAGACAACAATATGGGATGTTTCACTCTCGTCGATTCAGGCGGGTCCCGGGTGCCGGTCGCAGTGATCATGGGCGACGACCAGGTGGACCCGGACGTCAAGCGGATCATAAGCATTTCACCGGACACGCTCTCGCCCGGCGAGACATATACGCTCATAATAAGCGGCGGCCTGCAGGCGAAGAACGGCACGTACCTCGGCAGCGACATAGCGCTGACTTTCACGACTGCAGGAGCGGAGGAGGCGCCGCCTCCCGCTGAGGAGACGCCCGCGGAGGAACCTCAGGAGCCTGACGACGGCGCGGAGGATCAGGGGGAAGACGGTCGGGAAGAGAACGTGCCCGAGGTGCCCGCAGCCGGGCAGGGAGACGGAACGGGAGCGGAGCCCGAAGAGACGCCGGCCCCGCAGCCGGCGCCTGCAGAGGAACAGAAGGACGCCGCAGCTGAGCCGGAGACGACCGGTCCCGAGGATGTCCCGCCGCCTGCACCTGCGCCCGCGCCCGAAGCTCCCGCAGAGGAGACCGGCGGGAAGGACCGCTCGAACGGCACGGTCTACTATGCCGCCGGCGGAGTAGTCGTCGCTGCAGCCCTGGCGCTCGTAATATTCAGAAAAAAGAAATGATCAGTCATATATAATCAGAGAAAGGAAAACACGACATGAAAAAACTCATCACCATCGCACTCGTCATCATCATGGCAACAGCGCTCTGCGTGTGCCCGGCCCTCGCTGCCGGCGGCAACGGAGACGGTTCCGGCGGAGGCGGAGGCAACTCGCCCCTGTCGGTAGTTTCAGTCACCCTTGACGGAGCGCCCCTTGACGGGGCCGAGACAGGTCCTGACGGATCCATCACTATCTCTTTCGACCGCGGCATGAACAAGAACAGCGATACCACGGCGGCCGCCATCAGCATCACCGGAGCGGACGCCTCCGTCGCTTTCGACGGAGACCGCACCTTCACGGTGTCGTTCAGCGGCCTCGCGGCAGGAAGCTACACTCTGGTCATAGGAGCAGCCGCCCAGGCCAACAACGGCAACACTCTGGGCGCCGACTACACCGTGACCTTCACGGTCAAGGCGGACGCCCCCGCTGCCGATCCCGAGCCGGCCGAACAGCCGCCCGAGCCCGACGCTCCGGACGCTCCGGCTGAAGGCGAGACATCCCCGAAGACCGGCGAGTCCGGACTCCTCTACGCGTTCTGCGCCGTCGCCGTCGTATGTGCGGCATACGCGGTGATCCGTCTGAAGAGAGCCGAAGACTGACAGAACGGTCATGCACCATAAGCAAAAAGACCATCGGCTTTTTGAACCGATGGTCTTTTCTTGTGCAGTATTCGGACGCTCAGCGGAGGATATACGAGTCTACTATCTCTCCTATATACTCAATGTGTTCGTCAGCTCCGGACCCGCCGTCGGGATAGAAGACGTCCCTGATCTTTCCGGGGATCAGTCCCAGGTCCTGCTCCCTGCGGTAGAGGACCCTGCATTCAAGCGTTACAGGGAACTCGGCGAGCGCGGGCACGGAGACCGTCCTGCCCTCGACGGGAGTGAGCCCGGAGACGGCGATCTTGTCCATGTCCCTGCCGCTTTTGCTGCCGCAGATCTGGAATATGTTTTTGTCGTAGGAGCCCGCGGGGAAGTTCACGGTGAACTCGGGGTTTGCGTCCAGCAGTTCCCTGGTGAACCGGCTCTCACGCACGTAGACTATGCATACCGGCTTTCCCCAGAGGATGCCGACGGTGCCCCATCCGATGACCATGGTGTTGACCTTGCCGCCGGAACACGTCGTGAGGTAGGCGCCTTTGCCCAGAGCGGCGATCATTTCGGATCCGTGATCCGAGATGCTGATGTTATCCCTGTTCAATCTATATATCCTCCTTCGGTGAGTTTGCCGCCCAGCTCCTTCGCCAGCGCGATCTTGCCGGGGAAGACGTTGTCATGCCTGATGTACTTCGAATCGGGATCGAAGAAGGTCCAGCTGTACCTGGAGTAGTCCTCGACCTGTTTTGTGTCGCCCGCGATGAGGACGTCGGTCGGGCCGATGAAACTGCTCAGCGTTCCCTGGTACTTTCTGACGAGATCCTGGTAAGAGCCGCCCGGCTGATAAGCCTCGTCGGACGCGTTGCTCGTCATGATGAACAGCACGGGGATATGGTGCTCGTTGCAGTTGGGGCTTTCCGTATTGTACGTGATGTACTGGAAGATCAGACGCTCGTAAAGCGCGCGGAAGCCTGCCGTCGCCTCGCCGAGATAGTTGGGCGTGCCGATGATGAGACCGTCGGAGGAGCGGATCTTGTCCAGCACTTCCGAGAGAGCGTCCGTACAGACGCAGCGCCCGCGGTTCTTCTCCGTCTTGCATCCGAAGCATGAGATGCATCCGCTGAACTTTCCGAGGGTGTACAGGTCGATGACCTCGGCGGACGCGCCGGCAGCCTGAGCGCCTTCGGCGGCGGCCCTTACGAGCGCGGCCGTGTTCCAGTTTCTGCGCGGACTTGCGTTGACAGCGATTATATGTTTCATTCAATTCTTCCTCCTGATTTACTGAGCAAGCGGTGATGGACACTGTTTTCCGATAACAGTATAACACGGGCTTTATCTAACGGCAATCGCGGCGGCCCGGGACCGTGACCGCTCGTTAAAAGTGAAAAAACACTGTTAAGTTTAAAGGTGCTTTTAAGGACACGGATGTATCTTTCAGATAAAGGAAGGTGACATATATGTACAAAAAGTTCACTGCGATCACGATCGCGTTGTTTATGATACTCGCGCTCGCGGCATGCGGAGCGGCGGAGATCCCTGAAGAAAACACCGCGCCTGCGGCTGAAGAGGAGACCGCTCCTGCGGAAAGCGGCGAAGCGAGGGAGGAAGGACAGAAGCAGGAGGACTCTCCGGAAGAGGAGACCGCGGAGCCGGAAGAGACGCCAGATCCGGACAGCGAGGCTGATGTCGGGGCGTCCGGCATAGAGATACTGGAGCCTTCGGCGGAGAACACCGAACTGGAGTCCGGTACCGTCACCGTCACCATCGGCCGCAAGGAGCTGACCCTGAACGGAGCGTATGTGGTCGACGGGACAGATGCCGTGATCACGGGCGGCACCTATGAGTCGTCCGAGTCCGATCAGAACGTGTTCCTGGTCGTGAACGGCGGTTCGCTCACGCTCACGGGCGCGGAGATCGTAAAGACGGGCGACGCCGGGACCAGCGACTCGCAACGGACCTCCGACGTATCCGACGACTACAACTTTTACGGCATAAACTCGGTGATCCTCGTTGTCGGCGATGGCAGCAGTGCGGAGATAAGAGACTGCACGATCGTGTCCGACTGCAGCGGAGCCAACGCCGTTTTCTCGACCGATTCCGCAGAGGTGAAGGTCGTGAACGTATCCGTATCCACGACGGGCAATTCCTCGCGCGGCATCTACGCGACCTACGGCGGCGTGATCGAAGCCGACCGCCTGTCCATCGAGACCGCAGGCGCGCACTGCGCGCCGATAGCGACCGACCGCGGCGGAGGATACGTCACGGTGAGGAACTCCGAGGTAAGCTGCTCCGGCGACGGGAGCCCGTGCATCTATTCGACGGGAGAGATAACCGTCGAGAACGTGACAGGCGTGTCTACCGGCGCGCAGGCCGCGGTCATAGAGGGCAAGAACTCGATCACTATGAAAGACTGCGTGTTCGAAGCGGCAGACGGCGGCAATAACGGGATAATGCTTTATCAGAGCATGTCCGGAGACGCAGACGACAAGGACGCAACGGCCAGCGTGTCGACTCTCACGATGACCGGTACGACGATAAAGGCAACTAACGGCGGGCCGCTTATCTACGTCACGAATACGAACACCGTAGTGAACCTCAACGGCGGCAACACCCTGACTGCGGACAGCGGTCAGTTCGTACTGGCTTCCGCGGGACGCTGGGGACGCGACGGATCGAACGGCGGCGCGCTCACGCTGAACATCACCGGCGACGCGGTCTCAGACAGCATAGAGGCGGACGATATAAGCTCGGTGACCGTCGTCACGGCCGGCGGCGGATCGTTCACCGGAACCGCGGAGGGAAGCGTAACGGTCAGCTGAATGCACGCCGGCACTTGAACCGTATATGATGCAGAAAACGAAGGCAGAGGGCTCCGGCCCTCTGCCTTCAGTCGTCATATGCAGTTTTCGGGGAAGGACGTTCAGAACGCCCAGTTGCCGTTCCTGAAGATCGGCACGGTCTTTCCGTCGCGGCATACGGCGTCGATGTTCATATCCGGGGAACCTATCATGAAGTCCTCGTGCACCATCGAATCGTTTATGCCGAGCGCGCGGCACTCCTCGAGGGTCTTGTCGAGGTAGCCCTCGATGCAGTCGGCAAAGCCCATGCCAAGTGCGAGATGGCAGGCTGCGTTCTCGTCGAAGAGGGTGTTGTAGAACAGCAGGCCGCTGTTGGAAATGGGGGAGTCGTAGGGGACCAGCGCGCACTCGCCCAGATAGGCGCTGCCTTCGTCCATGGTTATGATCTTCGTGAGAAGGGCCTCGTTCTTCTCGGCGTGCCACTCGACAGCCTTGCCGTCCTTGAAGCGGATGTGGAAGTTCTCGATGAGCTGGCCCTGATAGCAGAGGGGCTTCGTGGCGTATACGACGCCCTCGGCCTTGCCGCGCATGGGGGAGATGAAGCACTCTTCCGTCGGCATGTTGGGATTGAAGACCACTCCGTTCTTGAGAGTCTCGCTGCCGCCGCAGAACCTTCCTTCGGGGATCATCCCGACGGTGAAGTCCGTGCCGTTTTTACTCGTGTAATGCAGCTTTTCTATCCCGAGGCCGTTTAGATACTCGCAGTGTTTGCTGAGGGACGCGTTGTGCTTCTCCCAGTTCTCCACGGCGCTGCTGTTCTCATCCACGCGGCAGGTGGAGAGGATGGCCTGCCACAGCTTCTCCACGGCCTGCGATGCGCGCATTCCGGGGAAGATCTTTTTCGCCCAGGCTTTGCCGGGGACCGCGGCGATGCACCACTGATACTTGTTCTCCATCTGATCGCGGTAGGGCTTGATGACGGGGTAGATCCTCTGCTGGCTCTTCGCCATCTTCTCCTGGTTGACGCCCTTGAGGCCGTCGGGATCCTCGGAGACGAGGTAGATTCGGGCGGGGAGCACGTCGACGTAGTGTTTCCAGCGGGCTATCTGATACTCGTCCAGCTTGGAGAGCGTGGTGAGGGTGCGGTAGCGGTAGTGGAGTTTTGCGAGCGGCTGGTACTCCCAGTCGACGGTTACTTTCTTGGCGCCGAGCTTGTAGCAGGCCTCGACGACCAGCTTCACGAACTCCGGCTGGTCCAGATCGGCGAGGATGAAGACTTCCTGGCCCTTCTGGACGTTCGCGCCCATCTTTGCGATGAGCTGCGCGTACTGACGCAAAACGCTTTGTTTCATATGCAAGCTCCTTTGTTTTTGAGATCGTTCTCTATTATAGCCAGCCGGACGCGGCAAAACAAGACCGTCTTCAGATCTTGTCCACGCGTACGGCGCACACCTTGTATTCCGGGATGCGCGCAAACTCGTCGAGGGCAGCAGCGCCGCGGAGAACAGTTTCGTGACGTTCATAGTGTGATCCTGAAAAAACGTCATGTCATTTCTGCTGTTAACCATTACATTATATCTGATACCTGCGGACGATTCAACGGCGGCGGAGCCAATCGGGAGAGAAATAAAAGGAGGGAGGGCGCCGCTCATTTTTATGCAGAAATACACCCGAAAGTCTTGTAATTTCCTACCGAATGTGTATAATTAACTCATAGTTAGCATAGAGTTATCGGGAATGCGCATTCTTAATTACTAAGGAGGACGACTAATATGAATATGGATGCCTGGATCCGCGAACAGATCGCGACACAGGATAAAAAGGCGATGCCGCTCTGCTCCTTCCCGGCGGTTCAGCAGCTCTTCATCACGGTCGAGCAGCTCGTGAAGTCTTCGACCGAGATGGCTCTCGGCGTACGCCTTATTGCGGACAGATACGACATGCCGTTTGCCATCACCTACATGGACCTGTCCGTTGAGGCTGAGGCGTTCGGCGCAACGTGCACATATCACGCGGAAGACGTACCGACGATCACCGGCCAGCTCGTTTCCACGGAGGAAGAGGTCGAAGCCCTGCAGATCCCCGAGATCGGCGCAGGCCGTACCGGCAAGGTCCTCAGAGGACTCGGCAAGTCCCTCAAGCTCGTGAACGACAGGCCCGTATTCGGAAACTGCATCGGCCCGTTCTCTCTCGCAGGCCGTCTGATGGATGTGAACGAAGTCCTCATCATGACCTATGAGGAGCCCGAACTCGTCCACGCCGTGCTGGAGAAGGCCACTCAGTTCCTTCTCAAGTATATAAAGGCGATGAAGGACCTCGGCGCGAACGGCGTCGTCCTGGCTGAGCCGCTTGCCGGACTCATGTCCGAATCCGCCATGCAGGAGTTCTCCTCCGACTACGTCCGCCGTATCGTCGACGAGCTTCAGGACGAGGAATTCGTCATCCTGTATCACAACTGCTCGAACGCCATCGAGAAGAAAGTGAACGCGGTTATCTCCACCGGCGCGAAGATGTTCCATTTCGGCGTCAAGGCCGACATGTGGGCGCTCCTCATTTCGATGCCGAAGGACGTCATAGTCATGGGCAACATCAGCCCGTCCGCGGTCTTCATGTGCGACAGCACCGACAAGATGGCCAAGGATACCCAGGCGCTCCTGCGCAGGTGCATGGTATTCGAGAACTTCATGATCTCCTCCGGATGCGATATCCCCGCCATGACGCCGCTGGAGAACATCGACAAGTTCTTCGAAGTCATCAAGCTCGGCTACCACAAGGCGAAGCTCGCGAGCAAGATCCGCCGCATGTATCAGCACGATACGTCCGCCGCCGGCATCCTGCAGCCCGAGAAGAAATAAGTCCAGGATCACGTCGAACACAGGCCCCGCCCCCTGCGGAGAACCGCACGGGGACGGGGCCTTATGCTTTTTGCGGATGCAGGTGCGCATGACTAATCTTGCTATTGTAATGTAAGAATTTTACTGATATAATATCCATCCAAGCTTTCAGTGCCTCCGGACGCTGCGCGTCCGGCCGAGAGAGGGAATCAGGTGAGAATCCTGAACGATCCGGTCACTGTGAGCGGGGAGCGGGACGGCACGATGCCATTGTGCTCAGGCACGAGAAGGCGCCGTTTCCGCGTCGATCCGCGAGTCAGGAAACCTGCTGAAAGCCGAACTGGCACCTCCGAGGAAGGCGCGACCGGTCCAGCC
>CAMZHU010000007.1 GCA_947306975.1 uncultured Clostridia bacterium
TCCGCTGCCGCGGGGTCCTTTCCTCCTCAGCGGATGAAGCAGCCTGTCCGGATGGTACATCTGTTCTATGACTGTCATGCCCTTTATGCAGGCGCGCCCCATGTTCAGCGGAGCGTCGGGATTCGGACGGACTTTTGTGACCTTTCCGTTCTCTACTGTCAGGATGTGGACGCAGCCGCCGTGGCAGCCCCTGCATGCCGCACGGTATTCATTTTGCTTGAGCTCCATAGCAGTCTCCCCTCAAGGCGTTCTTCCCGATTAATGTCATACCGTTATGCCTGTAGTATAACCCGCGCAAGAATATATGTAAAATCATTTATCGTATCAGCAGAACCGGCTTCCGATGGCAATGAACCATATAACGCAACAACTGCCCCGGCAACGCGTTTCCAGCATTTCCGGGGCAATCAGTTTCTCAATCAGCGTTTAGTTGTCAGCGTCGTTTTTTCTGTCTGTCATTCTCTCAGCAGCGAGCGGCGGCGCTTCCAATCCGGCATTACCGACTCAACGAGCGCGTAAAAGCGCGGGCCATGGTTTTTGTGCACTATATGCGAGAGCTCGTGGACTACGACATAGTCGACTGCCTCGTCGGGATACTGCATGAGCCGCCAGGAAAAACAGAGGCTGTTTTTAGGACTGCAGCTTCCAAAGCGCGTCCTTGCTCCGGTTATCTTAATCCCCGAATACCTTAGGCCCATGATCTCCGCGTAGCGCTCGACTTTTGGCGGTATCTCGGTCTTTGCCGCCGCGATGAGCCTGCGTCTTTCTTCATCGCCCGGCTCACCGTGTTTTTCCTCGCGGCTTCTCTGCATTTCTGCGTGCGACGTTATCCAGTCCTCGCGGGCTTTTAGGAACTGTTCTATCTTCCGCACCGGATACAGACGAGGTGCGCGGACGATGACCTTTCCGCCCTCGCCTATCTCGACGGCGAGCGTCCTCCTGTCAGAACGTATCAGTTCGTAGTCCGTCATATCTCTCCTTTTTTCTGCCGATAAGGCCCTGCAGTCTTGATTGTGTCACTGAACGTCTCATGCTTCACGTCTATAGGCTCGAATCGAACGACCCGAACAGTTCGATAATCCTTGCAATAAACCCAATTCGTTCTCCTGAGTAATATGTAATGCGTTGAACTTAAGAAGCGGGAGACGGCAGGACGCCGTCTCCCGCAAAAAGCTGCTTTGATAAACAGATCAGATATCGTATGCGGCGAAGTACCCGCGGGAGACAGCCTGAGTGACGGTCTGCGGCCTTACGCAGTCGCCGACCTCTATGACCTCGAGCGCACTGTCGCGCAGGCTGTCGGCAACATCCCTGAGCGGTCGCTGGCCGACGGAGCACACGACAGTATCCGCCGGGAAGAACTCCTCGTTTCCGTCCTTGTCCGCGCAGTAAAGGCCCTCAGCGGTGACTTTCGTGCCGCGCAGCCCCGTGCGGATGGTGACGAGCTTGTGGAGCATATCCATGAGTATCGGTCTGTGGCGGCCGTTAGCGTCGTTTGCGACGTCGGGCAGCATCTCGATAACGGTCACCTGCTTGCCTTCCTGCGCGAGGTGGATCGACGCCTCGCAACCTACGAGCCCGCCGCCGAGTACTACTACGCGGTTCCCAATTTTGTCTCCCTTATCGGACAGGTCGTTCGCGACTACGACGTTCGGCCCGTCGATGCCGGGGATGGGCGGGATTATCGGCTTAGCACCGACCGCAACGATAAGTACGTCCGGCGCTTCCTTTTCTACGTATTCGGGCGTTACCTCGGTGCTCATCCGCACCTCGACGCCTGCTTTCCTCATCTCGATCTCCTTCGATTTTACGAATGCGAACAGATCCTGTTTGAACGGGATCGCACGCTCGCTGCGCAGCGCCCCGCCAAGCTCCGCGTTCTTCTCGCAGAGGACGACTTTATGTCCGCGCTTCGCGGCGGATATAGCTGCCTGCATACCGCCCGGGCCGCCGCCGGCTACCATGACTTTCTTAGGCTCCGAGGCGAGTCTGGCAAACTTCTCCTCATACTCGTTGCCAATGATCGGGTTGAGTGCGCAGATGCGTCTACCTGTCTTCATGCGCTCGCCCATGCAGGTAAAGCACCTGCAGCAGCGGACGATCTCGTCTTCACGGTTGGTCATGACCTTCTTCGGCCAGAACGGGTCGGCGAGGAGCTGACGGGCCATCTCGACCACATCCGCTTTCCCGGATGCTATTATCTCCTCTGCCATAGCCGGATCGCTGATCGCGCCGATTGTCGCGACAGGGGTCTTAACATGCGGTTTGACAGCGGCGGCGAACTTTACGAGGCCTCCGCGGGGCACGAACATCGGCTGGTGCGTCTTGTCAAAGCTCCCGGAGTGGCTGCCGGTCGACAGATGTATCAGATCGACTTTATTGTCTATGAGTTTTGCAAGCTCTATTATGTCCTCTATCCCGTATCCGTTTTCACGGTACTCGTCGGAACTCAGGCGTATCTCGATCGGGAATTTGGGGCCGACCGCTCCGCGGATCGCCTCAAGCACCTCGATAGTGAGCCTCGCGCGGTTTATAAGGCTACCGCCGTATTCGTCGGTCCTGTGGTTGTCCGCCGGAGAGAAGAACTGCTGTGTGAGCCAGCCGTGGCCTGCATGCAGAAGGATCATCTCAAAACCCGCCTTCTTCGCGATGGCTGCTGCGCTGCCGAACTTCTCGACAAGATAGCGGATCATCTCCTTGGGCATCTCGTGTATGTGAGCTCCGTTTGCGAGAATTGTCTCGCTCGGACCGTAGCGCAGTTTGTCCTGACCGGTAGTATATCCGGAATCGGCGCCGGTGAACATCCCGCCGTGGTTTATCTCGAGCGAAGGAACCGCACCGTGGCGCTTGATCGCAGCCGCAGTCATCGCAAGACCCGGAAGTACGTCAGCGCCGTCCATGGCGATCATGAGGTTGTAGCTGCGTCCCGTCCCGGTGTCGACGATGCCCTCGCTGACGGTGACGAGCGCGGCTCCGCCCTGCGCGCGCAGCTCATAAAACGCGGCCGCTTCAGGGGTGAGATATCCCTCCGGTGAGATATCCGGATATGCCATCGGCGCTGAGGCGATCCTGTTTCTGAACGTAACTCCGCCGACCTGCAGCGGGCTGAAAAGATGCGGGTATTTTCGCTCCATCAGTATTCTTCCTTTCAGTTTGGAGTGTAGTTTTCAACTATAACGCGTCAGTCAACCTCTCCGCTTTCCGCCGTGCGAAAACCCGTAGGATAGTTCACTGCGCATCCGTATTATATCATGAGGAGCGATCTCCGCACAACCTCCGCCGAACAGTTCCGCGTCAAGTCTTGAGGAAAAAGCTTCCAGCGTTGAGGCAACGGCAGGGAATTCTTCGGCTATACGGGCGAGATATGCCCTGGGCGTCTCCGCGCTTCCGCGTGTGATGCGCAGAGACCGACCCCTGCGCAGCAGCCAGGCAAAAAGGCCGCGGACCGTGTTCCTGTGTACGGTGCAGTCGGCAAGGTACCTGAGTCTCTGCACAAGCGCCGTGACCGCGTCTCTGAGCGTTCCGCGCCGTCTGCGCACGGTCCTTCCGTCCGCTCTGCCAACAGTCATTCTTCCCAGTCTGTGCCTTCCTGTTATGAACCGTATCACGATAACGGCTGCGATCACGGCTATCACAGCGATAAGCACGGCCCTGAATGCCCATTCGTTTTCGAAGAACATCTCGTCTGCGCCGCCGCCTTCACCTGCAGGCAGCCCGTCGATAACATCAATAGCGCCTCCTGACGCCGGATCAGTGTCTCCCGACAGAAGGAGCAGCAAGGCCGCGATCTGATGCGCGATCCATCTGAAGGCGGATACGACTGCAGTGACGACAGCTTTGACCGCTGTATGTATCGCATTTTCGAATAAAACTGCCGCTCCCGCCGCGGCGCCGGCTATGACTATCACAGCGCCTACTATGAACGAACTTCCGCGCAGGCTTCTCCCCCTCTCCGCTTCGCTCCGTCCCGCATCGGCGCGGGCCCAGATCAGGGCCGCAAATGATAACACGGCCGCGCATGCCGGGCAGTACATGATCCAGGTGGCCATATCGCTTATCACGGCACAGGCCGCGGAAAGCAGGAGGACCACGACAGACAGGTCGAAATTATCCGTAGCGTGAGACTGCTTCGTTCCTTTCGTCACCAGAGAGAAACTTCGGTAGTAGGTGAACATCCAGAACAGTATCGAGAACAGCACCTTGCCGATCGTGGAATACCCTCTGACGAATATGAAACATACGGCGCACTGAACGGCAAAAAACGCGGCTGAGACTCCAATATACGCTCTGGCCGTTCTCTCCTTGCCCTGCATGAGCGCATGCACCAGGACGCAGGCGAGGGCAAAGGCGAGCCATATGAAAAAGCCGGGCATCATCTGCATCCCGTCGTCTCTGTATACCACGACGCTGTAGAGGAACCCCATCGCGGCTGCGTTGCAGGCTATGATAGCCGTGCGGCAGAACCATGCGGCTGTCCTGCTCATGCGCTCTCCCCCTTTCTGAGCGAAAGGAGCGGGCGGCAGGCGAACCCGCCGCCTATGCCCGAGTCGGGCGCTTCCATCGCTAGTATCACAGTGCGGTTCCTGTCGTAATGCGGAATGAGCCGCGAAACAGCATCCTCCGCGCTGCGGGTGATTATATAGGTCTTGCCCGCCGTTGCAGCGGCGGTGTACGGTGCGCCCTCGGAAAAGCATGAGGGCACCGGGGCTCTGTTTTCGTCGAGCCTGCAGAGGCATTCGTAAGCCGACAGAAGACAGAGGAGACGCTCCGGGCGCTCACCGTCAGCCGCGCAGTCGACAGCACGGATATTCTTCGAATGCGGCAGAGACAGACCGCAGGGGACTCCCGCCGCATAAAGGTCTGTTATAAGAGAACCCAGTATCTCCAGAGCGGTCTCAAGTTCAGAACCGTCTTCTGATGCTCCCGCAAACGACTCTCCGTCAAAAACGAAGTATGCCGAACGGGGCTGCACAGTCTCGAACAGATTCACCTGTATCTCGTCGCTTCTGGCGGCGATTCGCCAGTTTATCCGTTTCCAGCTGTCAGTATCCTGATACTGTCGCAATCCTCTGAGGACGGTCATGTCCTCCGCATATCCTTTCCTGCCTGTCGAGCATTCCCACTGGTCGCGCAGCATTAGAGATATGTCCACCGGGACATGCTTTGGAAACACATACATGACGGGTACGTCGTCGGCAGCGAAATCGCGCGCCGTTCTGGCAAGACCGAATCCGTCCCCGGACCGGAGGAACAGCCCGGACGCCCTGTATCTGCCGCGGCAGGCCGCGCGCCAGAGCGTAGGCGTCTCAGTAACTGAATTGCCCATGATAAATGAAAAGCCCTTTTTCAGGACCGGTATCTTCCGGCTCGCCGTCTCGTCGTCGAAAACGAGCCTTTCGTCCTCTTCGAAGCCCGTTTCCGGCATAATGCACCTGCGCTGCGGCATATCCTGGGCGAGTTCCATCCATATGAGCGGGAGAAACTTGCCGTTTTCAACGGTATACGTTATCTCCGCCGTTTCGCCGGGATAAAGCATCGTCCTGTCGGCAGAAACGCTCAGCGAAACGTCCTTCATCGCCACGGCGCCCCAGATCCTTGCCACGCCCGCAAGTACGAACAGGAAAAGCAGGATGCCGGACAGAGGCAGATAGCCGAAATAGGCCGTGATGACCGCGGCCAGGAAGAAGAACACTATGGCTCCCAGCGACACGAGATAGCTCGAGCCGTCGCCGGGTTTGGCCCTTCGTTTCACTTAAACACCTCTCCAGATTTCGGCGGGACGGGTACTCTTGCGAGGATGTCGGTCATGACCGACTGCTCGGTCTTCGCGGTCATTGCCGCACTGTTTGTGAGCGCGAGCCTGTGCGCGAGCACCGGCACGGCCACATCCTGGACATCGTCCGGAGTTACGAACCCGCGGCCAGCCATAGCAGCCCATGCCTTAGCAGCGCGGAAGAGCGCGCGGGAAGCTCTGGGGCTGCACCCCAGCTTTACAGACGCGTCGGCGCGGGTCGCTCCCACGACGGCGATTATGTATTCCGCCACCTGATCGGACATGACGATATCCGCCACGCTCTTTTTCAAATCGTTTATTTCTTCGGGAGAGGTCACCGTTTCCACGCTTCCGAAAGGGATCGCGTCTCCCAGGTTCCGCAGCATGCGGATCTCGTCGCCGCTTTCGGGATATCCCATGCTGAGGCGCACAAGGAACCTGTCCATCTGCGCAGCCGGCAGCCGGAACGTGCTCTCCGATTCCACGGGGTTCTGGGTCGCCATCACTATGAAGGGGCGTGGCAGTGCAAGCGTCTCACCGTCGATAGTGACCTGACGTTCTTCCATCGCCTCGAGCAGGGCCGACTGCGTGCGCGGCACGGCGCGGTTGATCTCGTCGGCAAGAAGGATATTCGTAAAGACCGGCCCTTTAAGCATGCGGAACTCACCGGATTTCCGGTCGTAGATGTTCATGCCTGTTATGTCGGAAGGAAGCAGGTCGGGAACGAACTGTATGCGCTTGAAACTGCATCCCGACGCTATCGACATCGTTTTAACGAGAGTCGTCTTCCCGACGCCCGGCAGATCGTCCAGCAGAACGTGGCCGTCCGCCAGCATCGCCATGATGATCAGTTCTATCTGCCGGCGTTTTCCGACGATTATCTTCTCGGTCTCCTCGATGAGCCTTTTAGCAAATTCAGGAATGTTCATGTGTATCCTCCGATCGCCGTACTGTTTTCGGCTGATGCGACAGTATATTTATACAGTTGATAATTTACCACAAATCGCCCTGTATTGCTACAGTACGGGCGTACTTTTTCATTGTAATCGAGCGGTGTAAGTTATATAATTTGAGTGTGGAAATTGTATTCGGAGGTACGATATGGATATAAGCGCTGTAACGGGGATAGATCACGTCCGCCTGTCCGACGACGGATCCGCCGTCGTGATCCTGGATCAGACAGAACTCCCCAACCGGACTGTCTATCTGTCCCTGACAGGAGCGGAGGAGATGTTCGACGCGATACTGAAACTGAGGGTACGCGGAGCTCCGTGCATAGGGATCTTTGCGGGATACGCGATGTACGTTCTTGCATCCCGTTATCCCGAGACCGAATACGCATCTTTTTTCGAGCACTTTCTCAAGGACAAGCAGTACCTTAACTCTTCGCGTCCTACTGCCGTCAACCTCAGCTGGGCTCTCCGGCGTATGGAAAACGTCGTCCTGACGAATCGTGAAAAGCCTGTTGCTGAGATAATCCCCCTGCTGAAGGCGGAAAGCATAGAGATCCACGAGGAGGATATACGGATGTGCACCGCCATCGCGGAGTACGGGCTCACGCTGGTGAAAGACGGCGACGGGATACTCACCCACTGCAACGCAGGTCCCCTTGCGACATCCCGTTACGGCACCGCCCTTGGTCCGATCCTTCTGGGGCATGAACGCGGGTACAGCTTCCGCGTATTCTCGGATGAGACCCGTCCCCTGCTCCAGGGTGCCCGCCTCACCTCCTACGAACTGCAGAAGGCCGGCGTGGATGTCACTCTCATATGTGACAACATGGCCAGCATCGTCATGAAGAACGGCTGGGTTCAGGCGTGCTTCGTAGGCTGCGACCGCGTTGCCGCAAACGGCGACGCGGCGAACAAGATCGGCACAAGCGGCGTCGCTATCCTTGCAAAACACTACGGCATCCCGTTCTACGTGCTCGGCCCGACCTCGACGGTTGACATGGCATGCCCGACGGGAGACGATATAAAGATCGAGCTCCGCGACCCTGACGAGATCAAGAAGAAGTTCTATGCTGAACCTATGGCGCTGCCGGAAGTAAAGTGTTACAACCCGGCTTTCGACGTGACCGACCACTCACTTATAACCGCAATAGTCACCGAAAAGGGCATATGCCGGCCTCCGTACACGGAGAGTCTGGCCGCGCTCTTCAGATAACCTGAACGATCACTCTCTGATGAAAGGATGTATTATGGCAATGGTAGTTCCTTCCGCGTGCAATGATGCCCAGCCCGGCGACATCGCGAAGATAGTTCTGATGCCAGGCGATCCTCTCCGCGCCAAAACGATAGCGGAGACCTATCTCGAAGACCCGGTATGCTTCAACACGATACGTAACATGTACGGTTATACCGGAATGTATAAAGGCAAACGTATCTCTGTCATGGGCAGCGGCATGGGCATTCCCTCCGCGTGTCTCTATATCTATGAGCTCTTCACCTTCTACGGCGTCGAGGGCATAATCCGCACCGGCACCGCCGGCGGCATTGATGACAAAGTCAAGGTCCGCGATCTTGTGATCGCCATGTCCGCGGCCACGAACTCCAATTATGCAGCCCAGTACGGTTTCCCCGGAACGCTCGCGCCCACCGCCGATTACGCGATGCTCAAGACCGCCGACCGCATCGCCGGAGAAAAGGGCGTCAAAACAACGGTAGGCACCGTCTTCACTTCGGATATGTTTTACAGCGCAGTTCCTAACGCATATGAAAAGTACCGCAACGAGCATATGCTGGCAGTGGAGATGGAGACGGCAGGCATATATCTTACCGCCCAGCACGCAGGAAAGCGCGCGCTCAGTCTCCTGTCGATATCCGACCATGTCTTCACCGGCGAGGGCCTGTCGGCGATCGACCGTCAGGACAGTTTCCGTGAGATGATGGAAGTCGCTTTGGATACGGCCTGGGAATTCACCGACTGATATCCCTAAAACAGTTAATAAAACCAAACGCCGCGCCCTGCAGTGTGCAGGACGCGGCGTTTTCATATACTTGACTTGCCGTTCGTCTGGTTTACATAAATTTGGCGGTCTGCCTGTGACGCGCAGAGACGTGCACGTCTGTATCCGGAAACGCTTTACCGATCAAATCAGCGATCACGGGAACGACCGTGTTTTCCGTGCAGAAATGATCCCCGTCTATCAGGTTCATACCCAGTTCCTTCGCTGTGAGAAAAACATCGTACTTGATATCGGACGTGACGAAAGTATCGCAGTCTTTTGCTGCTGCAAGTTCAAGCATGCATCCGCCGGAACCTCCGACAGAGGCGACTTTGTGCACAGGTCTGCCGGCGTCATGGTACCTGAGGCCGTTCGAGCCCAGCACATTCTTCACTCTTTCGAGAAAACTCCTCATATCCGTCGGTTCCGGAAGGAACCCGACGCGCCCGTACGAGAACTCCTCCCCTTTGCCGTTCACGCCCTCGACGTTCAGCAGTTCAGTATCGTTCAATCCAAGCGCTCCCGCGAGAGCGTCGTTCACGCCGCCATTTGCCGCGTCGAGATTCGTATGCATGCATATCGCGGCGATGCCGGACGAGGCCAGTGCCAGGACCTTGCGTCCGATGCCGTCTCCGTCGGTCACGCTTTTAAGAGAGAAGAAAAGCGGATGGTGCGATACTATGAGCTGTGCTCCCATATCCGCCGCTTCTGCAATGACATTCTCTGTTATATCCAGGCTCACGAGAACCCTCTCCACCGGAGCGCCGCCGCGTCCCACCAGAAATCCGGGATTGTCGAAATCCATTTTCATCTCCAAAGGTGCGAACGCCTCCAGGCATTCGTAGATGTCGCGGACCGTTACCATTTTTCAGTCTCCTTTTTCATCTTTATGAATCCGTTCAGCGCGAGACGGGTGTGGTCGTACAGATCGACCCGAACCTCCTCGCTCGCCCTGTCCATGCCTTCAAGCCTGCGGGTAAAGCTTCTGATCAGCAGATCAAGGTACTCCGGCAGCAGAGGATCTCTCTTTTCAATCAGTATCCTGTCGGCATATATCTGGGCGCAGGACAGCGGAGCGCGGCTCTCGCCTGCGGATACCTGCAGCACCGGGTATATCCTGCCGGCGTCCCTCACGAGCACCTCGTCCCTTATGGCGTATCCGCTGTCGTCGAGCCGGTTGCTCAGAAACCCTATCTTCGTCATAGGCTGCAGTATGAGGCGGATCCCCTGATCCTTTACCCAGGCGCCGGCGTCCAGTATGGCGGCTATGTTCTCACCGCCCATACCGGCAATGACTGCGGTCTCGAGCCCGAGGTCCTGCATGCCCTGCAGCCCGTCCGTGAGCATGAACTCTATCTTTTCAGTTACCCCGCTGCGCGCGGCATTCCTCCGGGCCGTCTCAAGCGGTCCGGGGTTGATATCCGAGGCTATTATCCGTCCTGCGTTTCCCGACAGTGCCAGGTAGACGGGTATGTAGCCGTGATCCGTACCTATGTCCGCTACGCACTGAGTCTTACCGACCATGTCGGCCGCCGCTTTGAGCCGCGGCGTCAGCATACGTTCAAAATCCATCCCATATAACACAGAACGGGGGTGCCGTACGGTCACCCCCGCTGCTGTCTGTTTCCTTACGCGTTCACAAAAGCGTTGATCTTCGCGAGGAACTCGTCAGCGTTCACGCCGTGTACTTCGCAGGCCTCGCCGACGGTCTCGCCGCTCGCCATGACGCAGCCGAGGCAGTGCATGCCCATCTCGAGGAACATGGGTGCGGAATCGGGAGCGATGTTGAGGATATCGGCGATAACTGTATCTCTGGTGATTTCCTTCATTGTGAATACCTCCGTGATATTTCTTTTCCGGGTGTTATTATATCGTATTTTCTCGTGATTGCAACATAAAAAATCAGGGGGCGTTTCCGCTCCCTGATTTTTTAATACTCACTCGTTCAGATCAGTTCTGCTGCTCGTGCATCTTTGCAAAGCAGTCGCTGCAGTATACGGGTCTGTCGGACTTGGGCTCGAACGGAACTCTAGCCTCGCCGCCGCATGCAGCGCAAACAGCCGTGAAGTACTCTCTGGGGCCACGGGCCGCGTTCTTGCGGGCGTCACGGCAGGGCTTGCAGCGCTGGGGCTCATTCTGGAAGCCGCGCTCTGCGTAGAACTCCTGCTCGCCGGCTGTGAACACGAACTCTGCGCCGCATTCTTTACATACTAAAGTCTTGTCTTCGTACATCGTGAATCCTCTCTTTGACAGTTCTTGCCCCTGTGGGGCGTGATATATGCGTTCAGCTACCGCTGATATCGCCATTGCTCAGCAGCCGTGACAGCTTTTGTCTTATACGCTGCACGGCATTGTCCACGGATTTCGCGGACCTGTTCACCTGAACAGACATGTCCTTATATGACATGCCTTCAAGATAAAGAGCGAGTATCTCGCGCTCGAATTTGGAAAGGGAATCATAAAGCCGACGCTTTATCTCATCAGTACGCTCTCTCGCAATGACAACATCTTCCGGATCACGCTGGTAATACGCAGAATGGACAGCAGCTTCGTCAAATTGAGGGGACTCAAGGGAAATGTAGGTGTTAAGCGGCATCTGCTTTGCGCGCGATGCGCTTTTTATAGCGTCATAGAGACGCATCTTAATGCAGGTCTCGGCATAGCGCCTGAAGGGTACGTCGCGCCCAGGCTCATAGTGCCGGATCGCCGACAGAAGTCCAAGCATACCTTCCTGAAACAGATCTTCACTGTCGCCGCCTGCAAGGAAATACGGACGTGCGCATACGCGGACGAGAGTGCCGTATCTTCTGACCAGCGCCTCTTCCGCATCGGCATCGTTGTCGGCGGCTCTTCTGCAGAGCTCTTCATCGCCGAACTCGCCTGAAACATCGATTTTATCTAGCTTTCCCATGCTCGTACATTATAGAAACTGCAAGTGTGTTCGTCAAGGGTTTTGTGAAAGTTTTTTAAATTTTTTATTAAAAAACATGAATTTTTATTGCGATTTCATAAAATTTACATTTTTTATACATCGCTGAATAAGAAAAATGCATTAATACCCGTCAGATTTTTATCTGATCCTGCCCGAAAAACGGGATTCCGAGGTGCTCGTAGGCAAGTCTGGTGACACAGCGTCCGCGGGGAGTCCTCGTCAGGAAGCCCTTCTGCATCAGGTATGGTTCATAGACGTCTTCGAGAGTGATCGGTTCTTCGTTTATCGTCGCGGCGATCGTCTCAAGTCCTACCGGTCCGCCTCCGTAGTTGTTAATAATGCTCTCCAGGAGCCTTCTGTCTACCGCGTCAAGGCCAGTGGGATCGATCTCAAGCCTGCGGAGCGCATCATCCGCCACCTCTTTGGTT
Source organism: uncultured Clostridia bacterium (assembly GCA_947306975.1). Classification (GTDB taxonomy): domain Bacteria; phylum Bacillota; class Clostridia; order Oscillospirales; family Oscillospiraceae; genus RGIG8048. The sequence goes on from CAMZHU010000007.1 coordinate 12,081, forward strand.
ATGACTCCGTTCCCCGTGACCTCGGCAAAGTCGCGCACGCGGCGCAGCAGCCGGTTCGCGATCCTCGGCGTTCCGCGGCTGCGCGATGCGATCTCCAGCGCGCCCTCCGGTTCGGTCTCGATATTAAGAAGCTTTGCCGACCGTTCTACGATCATCTGAAGTTCATGCGGCGTATACAGCTCCAGTTTCAGGTCTATTCCGAACCTGTCTCTCAGGGGAGACGACAGCTGTCCGGATCGCGTCGTCGCTCCTACCAGGGTAAAATTCTTGAGCTTCAGACATATCGACGTCGCCGCCGGTCCCTGACCGATGATGATGTCGATCTGCTTGTCTTCCATCGCGGGATAGAGTATCTCCTCGATCGACCGGTTCATCCTATGGATCTCATCGATGAACAGGATGTCGTTTTCATTCATGTTCGTGAGGAGAGCGGCCAGATCTTTCGGCTTCTCGATGGCGGGTCCGGATGTCTTTCTCAGCGTGGACCCCATCTCGTTTGCGATAATCGCGGCAAGCGTCGTCTTGCCGAGTCCCGGAGGTCCGTGGAGGAGAACATGGTCAAGCGGTTCTCCTCGTTTTCTTGCTCCTTCGATGAAGACCTCAAGATTGCGTTTCGCCTTCTCCTGTCCTATGTACTCAGAGAGAGTCTGTGGTCGAAGACTGTATTCCTTCTCGTCCTCGCTGATGACGGATGTGGAGAGCAGCACCTCTCCCCTGTCAGCGCTTCTTCCCTCGTCGCTGTAGTCTATACTCATCTGATCGCCTCCCGCTTCCTGCTACTTCTTTACGCTGTTCTTAAGAACTTCGCGGATGATGTCCTCCGTGGTCATCCCTGAGGTATCCATTCCTCGCATCGCCGCATTGATCTCCGCAGGCGAGAATCCAAGTACGGCCAGAGCCGCCGCCGCGTCGTTCTGAGCCGTTCCGGCGGGCATTATGACCGACGGGCCGTCCCCGGCGCAGAGAGCCGCAGATTCTTTCGACATCTTGTCCTTGAGTTCCAGTATCACGCGCTGTGCTATGCGCTTGCCTATACCGGGTGCTGCAGTAAGGACGCGTTCATCTCCGTTCACGACCGCCATCGCGAGTCCCTCAGGCGTCGATGAAGACAGGATGGACAGCGCTGCTTTCGGTCCCACCCCGGATACTGAGATCAGCATCTCGAAGCATCTCTTCTCGCTCAGGTCGTAGAATCCGTAGATATCGAAAGCGTCTTCCCTTATGTTGCAGTAGGTGTAGAGTTTTGCTTTCTCACCGACCTGAAGACGTGACATGGTGTTGAGCGTAGTGTTGCAGGAAAACCCGACTCCCCCGACGTCGATGACGGCGAGATTCTGCTCGAGCAGCGCGACCTTCCCTTCTAGATAGTAGAACATGTACTTTCTCCTCCCAGATTCATTACGGAATTTGCGAAACGCGCATGGCAGATCGCTATGGCCAGCGCGTCTGCCGCGTCGTCAGGCCTCGGCACGGTCTTAAGGTCCAGCATACGCCGTACCATCTCCATCATCTGTTTCTTCTCCGCACGGCCGTAACCGGCTATCGCGAGTTTGACCTGAAGCGGTGTGTATTCGTACATGGGCACGCCCTTCTCTTCTCCGGCAAGGATTATCACGCCCCTGCCGTGAGCGACGGAGATGCCGGTCGTAATATTCGTGTTGAAAAAAAGCTGTTCTATCGCTATCGCGTCGGGCCTGAACGTATCGATCAGCTCGCAGATATCGCTGTGGATCTGCCTGAGTCGTGCAGACAGCCGTATACCGGCCGGCGTCGTTACCGCGCCGTATCTTATCACCTGCTGCTCGCTGCCCTCGGCACTTATGACTCCGAAACCGACCGTCGCTATACCCGGGTCGATGCCAAGTATGACCATATTTCCTCCCGCGGCGTCAAGCCGAATCCATCCTACTCTTATACCACTTTAATAATAACATATGAAGCCTTTGAATACAACAAGGCTCACCTCCGGCGCCGAGTTTTGCGCGCGTTTCGCTGACAAACTCGACGAAAACGATTGTATTTGGATCAGCCGTCTGCTATCATATATTTGTATCATTGTATATATTCAGTATCATCTCCGGTATTTGACGAAACGATTAAGAGGATCAGAAAGGAACGAAGGTGAAACTCATGTCCGGCAAACCGTTCGATGTAAAAGCCCAGAAAAAAGTTTTCAAGCCGGCCAGTCTCATGGGCCCGCGAAGCGGTCTCCCCATGGTCGTGGAATCCGGCGAAGACGGAACGATCACCCGCATCAGACCTCTGCACTATGACGATTATACGGATTTCGAGAGCAAGCATCCCTGGAAGATCGAGGCCCGCGGCTCATCCTTTGAACCGCCGCGCAAAACGCTTCCCGGCTGCTATTACACAGCCTACAAGAAGCGCGTATACTCTAACAACCGAGTCAGATACCCGCTTAAGCGCGTCGACTGGGATCCCAAAGGCGAACGCAATCCGCAGAACCGCGGAAAGAGCAAATACGTGCGCATCTCATGGGATGAGGCTGCCCAGCTCATAGCCGACGAGCTCCTCCGCGTAAAAGAGAAATACGGCATGTCCGCGGTCCTGGCCGAGGCCGACATGCACGGCGAAGGCAAACACGTCGCTCCTTCACACGGCTGCATGAACAGGCTTCTTTCCCTGCTCGGAGGCTACACCGTTCAGATGCGCAACCAGGACTCCTGGGAAGGCTGGGGCTGGGGCTCCAAGAACGTATGGGGCGGCGAGCCAGTCGGTCAGATAAAACCTGCAGGCAACCAGTGGCCCGACATAGCTAAAAATACCCAGATGCTCCTCTGCTGGGCGGGCGATCCCGAATCTACGGCCGTAGGTTTCGAGGGATACATGGCGAGCCGTCTCAGCCAGTGGCTGCACACGCTTGGGATCAAATTCGTTTACGTCGACCCGGCGCTCAACTTCTCCGGCTGCTATCTTGCTGACAAGTGGATACCGGTCCTGCCGAACACTGACGCAGCACTCTATCTCGCGATAATCTACACCTGGCTCGTCGAGGACAGCTACGATAAGGAATACGTGAAAACTCACGCCGTCGGATACGACGAATTCTTCGATTATGTTCTCGGAAAAGTCGACGGTGAGCCGAAGACCCCCGAGTGGGCATCCGGAAAATGCGGCGTGCCCGAGTGGACGATAAAAGCTCTTGCCCGCGAATGGGCAAGGAAGATAACCTCCGTGGCCATCGGAAACGGCGGCCCCGGCATACGCGGTCCCCACTCCACCGAGCCGGCCCGCCTTCAGTCAATATGTCTCGGCATGCAGGGGCTCGGCAAGCCCGGCCGTCATCAGGCCAAGTGGCTCGAATGGCACAACTACACAGAATACCCGCTTCCGTTCCAGGGCGAAGAGAAATCCACCATCGCCCACAGGGCCGAGGTCGTCCGTCCGCCGGAACCCTCCCCCGAGGAGGAGGCGAGGCGTCAGGAAAACCTGCAGAAGCTCCTCGCGGCGGGCGAGATGGAGGCATATCTCCACCAGGACGGCCAGCTGAAGGGCAATTACCGTCTGACCAAACAACAGGCCGAGATACCCGAACTTGCTGAGCTTCTGAAAACGATGGACAACGCTCCGCTCCAGGAGATCCCGAAGTGCATGCTCCATGACGCGATACTGAAAGACCATATCGAATGGTGGGGCCTGTATTCATTCTGCGGTCCGGCAAGCGAGCAATGGGACAAGCACTGCTTCCCCGCTCCCGGCTGTTCGAAGATCCACATGATCTGGAGCGACTGTCCCTGTCTTGTGACCTGCTGGAACGACGGTTTCAACATGGTCAAGGCTTTCCGAAGCGACGAGATCGAATGCGTCGTGGCTCAGCACCCGTGGCTTGAGAACGACTGCTATCTCGCGGACATCATCCTCCCCGTCGCAACGATGTACGAGATGGAGGATATAGCCGACGAGGAAGGCAGCGGCATACTCCCCTGCGTCTACCATGAATATCCCGCCTGTCCGCCGGTCGGAGAATCCCGCGATGACTTTGACTGTGTCGCCGCCGTCGCGAAGAAGATCAGTGACGAGGTGTATCAGGCATACACAGGCAACGAGACTTCGGTTCAGAAGTGCGTAGAGCTCTTCTGGCAGGGTTCCAACGTCGCCCATCTGGACAAAGACGACGATTTCCACAAAAAGGACATATTCTTTATCCCGTTCAAACCCGGCCAGCAGGACGTGCCTCCCGGCATAAAGCCCTTTGCAGACGATCCGGCCGCGAACCCCCTTACCACTCCCACCGGGCTACTTGAATTCACCTCCACCGCTCTCAAAGAGCACTTCCCTGACGACGAGGAACGTCCGCCCTATCCCAAATGGATCGAGAAGAGCGGCTCTCACGACGAGTCTCTCTCCAGCGAACGTGCAAAGAAGTACCCGCTGCTCTGCATGTCGAACCACGGCAGATGGCGCTTCCACGCCAACCTCGACGACATAACCTGGATGCGCGAAGTCCAGACGATGAAGATACGCGCTAAGGACGGTTATCAGTACGAATCGATGTGGATCAACCCGAAGACCGCGAAAGAACGCGGTATCGAGTTCGGTGACATCGTAAAAGTCTATAACGAGCGCGGTACCGTTCTCTGCGGCGCATACGTAACTGAACGTCTCGTGCCCGGCGCCGTCTATGTCGATCACGGCAGCCGTTTCGACCCGATCGACGCCGAGAATCTTGACAGAGGCGGAGCGATCAACCTTATAACGCCGCACAACAACATATCCCAAAAAGCCACCGGCATGGTCGTTTCCGGCTTCCTCGTACAGTGCGAAAAGGTCACCGACGAAGAGATGGCCGAGTGGAAGCGCAAATATCCGGAATCCTTCGCCAGAAAGGTCGACGAGGGATGCGGTGCCTGCCTCGACGGCTGGCTGATCAAGTAACAGGAGGTATACGAAATGTCCAAGGTATTCCTTATAGACGTATCCAAATGCAACGGCTGCTACAACTGCCAGTTTGCTTGCAAAGACGAGCACTGCGGCAACGACTGGACCCCCTACGCGAAGCCCCAGCCGGATATCGGGCAGTTCTGGATGAAGCTTACCGAACACGTCCAGGGCACGATCCCGAAGGTGAAGATCCACTATGTCCCCCATCTTTGCAACCACTGCGATGAACCGGCCTGTATCCCGGTCTGCCCTGTCGAGGCGATTTACAAACGTGACGACGGTCTCGTGATAATAGATCCTGAGAAATGCATCGGCTGCGGAGCTTGCTCTGACGCGTGTCCGTACGACGCGATCTACCGGAACGACGAGCTCGGCATCTGCCAGAAGTGCACCGGCTGCGCACATCTTCTGGACAACGGATACAAGCTCCCGCGCTGTGTGGAATCATGTCCGACCGACGCCCTGCGATTCGGCGAGAAGGAAGACCTGCTCGAAGAACTCAAGGGCGCAGAAGTCAGAGATCCCGCATCCGGCCTGGGTCCCAACGTTTACTACAAGAACATCCCCGGGGAATTCATAGCCGGCACAGTATACGATCCTGTTGAAAAAGAGGTCATAATCGGCGCTAAATGCCGCGCGGTATCCGGAAGCAAGCTCATAGAGACCGTGACCGACGAATTCGGCGATTTCTGGTTCAGGGATCTTGCCATCGGCAAGTGGGACGTCATGATAACAGCAGAAGGCTTTGAGGCAAAAACGTTCAAGGACGTCGACACTGAAAAGAGCGTGAATCTCGGCGATATACCGATGGACCGTGCGAAATAACGGTACTGACTGATAAGAAAATGTAAAAAAACAACAAGGCGTTCGCCGATTTGGCGAACGCCTTGTCTTTTTTGATAATAAGGTCAGTCGGTCACGTACGGAAGCAGCGCTATCTGACGGGCACGCTTGATGGCGACCATGAGCTGGCGCTGATGAGCGGCACAGGTACCTGTGGTCCTGCGGGGCAGGATCTTGCTGCGCTCCGACATGAAACGGCGGAGCTTCGCGGTATCTTTATAATCGATAGACTGGCATCTGTCGACGCAGAACTGACAAACTTTTTTGCGCTTACGTCCGCGCACTTTGGTGTCTCTCTCGTTAGCCACGATTCATTTACCTCCTATTATAGTTCAGACGTTCGGACTCAGAACGGAAGATCGCCGTCGCTCTCGTCGAGCTCCTCGAAATCGGAACCCGTCACGGGCGTGGTGTATCCGCTGTCGAAATCGTCGTTTCTGGCGGCAGGGGCATTATAGCCGGCCGCCTCTCTGCTCTTTTTGCTCTCAGTGAAATAGACATTGTCGACCACGACCTCGGCGCTGCGGCGCTTGCCGCCCTCCTTGTCGGTCCAGTCGCGGATCTGGAGCCTGCCTGTTACGGCGGCCATCTGACCCTTTACGAAGTACTTGCTGACGAATTCGGCAGTGTTCCTCCAAGCGACGCAGTCGATAAAGTCAGTCTGTCTCTCGCCGCCGTCGCGCGAAGAAAACGGGCGGTCGACCGCGAGAGTAAAGGACGCGACAGCCGTTCCGGACTGAGTGCGTCTCAGCTCCGGGTCACGAGTCAGTCTCCCCATGAGCACTATCTGGTTCATGTCGTCCTCCTTATTCGCCTACCGTAGTGATCAGCGAACGCATAACGCCGTCCGTGATCTTGAGGATACGGTCAAGCTCTGCCGGGAAATCAGGAGCAGAAGTGAACTTTGCAAGAACGTAGTATCCCTCGGGCTTGTCGTTGATGAGGTAGGCCAGCTTGCGCTTGCCCCACTCCTCGAGCTCATCCAGCGTACCGTTTGCCTCGATGAGGGCTTTGAATTTCTCCACAATTGCGGCGATCTCCTCTTCACCCTTGTCAAGGTCAATGATGTACATAAGCTCGTAGCTTTCCTTTACCTTTGCCATCATTACACCTCCTTTTGGACATATGGCCTTCGGTCCCGCCGAAGGCAAGGATATCATGCCGTTACGCACAGCATGCTGAAATAGTATATACCAAAAACTGATATTGTCAATCAAAAAATTGTATTATTCTCATTTCCGGGCACGCTGACAGTCTTTTATGCTGCGAAAACTGTTCTGTGCCCTTCTCTCCTCCGAATTGCCGTCACACTATATCCATTATAACCATATTATTAATTTCTATTGAAATGATATATACATGGTAGTATAATTATATTACAATGGATTTATATCGGATTATTGTTGTCCGGTTTCCGTTTTTTCCCAATTTGACCGTTGCAAGGAGGTGTACAACGTATGTCCACCGACGTCATAACCAGCATAACTGAAGCGGAGGAAGCTTCCCGCACTGCGATCGCTCTTGCGCGTCAGACCGCGAAAAAAATGATCGCTGACGCCGAAGCAGAGGGCGCCGATCTCATCGGCAAATCCGTTTCCCGCGCTCAGGAAGAGGTCCGTTCTCTTTTTGACGCCGCCGACAAGACGGCTGCGGCAAACTCCGCAGAGCTCGACGGAACTATCGCGAACAGGTGCGCCGCGCTGCGCGCCCATGCGGAAGCCCGCCTTGACCAAGCGGCCGCTCTTATTCTTGAAAGGATCGTGAAAAGCTGATGTCTATCGTAAAAATGAAAAAGCTTCAGCTGTTCGCCATCCGCTCTCAGAAAGAGGAGCTCCTGAATGAGCTCATGATGCTCGGCTGCGTTGAGGTCACGGAGGCGCCCGCCTCTGAGGATTCCGGCGTCACGGCGCTGCAGCACGAAACGAGTCTCCTCCCCGAATACCGTGCCCAGCACACACAGCTGTCCCGTGCGCTCTCCGCTCTGAACAGATACTCTCCCGAAAAGACAGGTCTGTTCACCCGGCGCGCCACCGTCAGCAGAAAGTCGTTTTTCAGCGAGGAGGGCCTTGACAGCTCGTCGGCTCTTGCGACCGAGCTCGTGAGTCTTGACGGCGAAATATGCGGCCTGAACGCAACGGAGACGCGTGAGAGCGAGATCGTCTCCTCACTGACTCCGTGGAAAAGCCTCGCATCGCCGCTTGAGATGACGCACACCCGTACCTGCTCAGTGCTCAACGGAACGATCCCCGCCGCCGCCGATCCCGAGCTTGTGCGAGAGGCTGTTTCCGAAGTCTCAGCCGCATCCGAAACGACGCTCGTCTCTTCGGGAACCGAGGTGCACTGTCTCTCTGTCGTATGCATCAGGGACGATGAAGAGGCCGTCGAGCACGTGCTCAGAAAGTTCGGTTTTACCTATGTCGATTTCGGGCAGCTGACCGGCACCGCAGCCGATAACATCGCAGCTGCGGAGGCACAGCTGGAGCTCCTTAGAGAACAGAAATCCGAACTCGTCGATAAGGTTTCTTCTCTGTCTAAACGTCGAACGGAACTTAAGACCGGCATCGACTATCTTGGTACGAAGATGGCCCGCGCCGAAGCCGCGGAAAAGCTTCTCCGCACTGACAGCGTGGTTCTGCTGAACGGCTGGGTCCCTGTTCCCCGCGTAAAAGAGCTTGAAGAGCTTCTGACCCGTCTGGGCTGCGCATGGGAACTCACGGATCCTCTTCCGGAGGAGGCTTCGAGCGTTCCTATCTGTCTTAAGGACAACGTGATCACTCGTCAGGCGAATATGATAACGGAGATGTACAGTCTGCCGTCATACAACGGCGTAGATCCGAACCCCTTTATCATGCCGTTCTTCTGCCTGTTCTTCGGCATTATGTTCGCTGACCTCGCATACGGGCTCATCCTTCTGATAATCGGTCTTGTGATAAAACTGAAGATAAAGCCGAAGGGCACGCTGAACTACGCCGGCGGAATGCTCATCGCATGCGGCATAATGAGCATGGTCTTCGGCGCCATCACCGGAAACTTCTTCGGAGACGCTATCCCGGTCATCGCAAACATGTACGGCAAGACAGTGAAGCTGCCGACGCTCATCGACATTTTTGAAAACCCGATGGTCGTCCTGATCGGTTCCCTCGTTATCGGTTTCATTCACATCATGGTCGGTCTTGCCATAAAGGCTGTCATGCTGATCCGCGAGGGATTGTGGTTCGACGCACTGTGCGACGTAGGCAGCATCTGGCTCCTCTTCGCGGGCATCGCGCTCGGCGCGCTCGGAAAGACATGGATCGTCGCTATAGTCGCGGTAGTCCTGTTCATACTGGCACAGGGACGCAACTCGAAATCGATCGGCGGAAAGATCGGCAGCGGTCTCTGGGAGCTTTACAACACTGCGACTGGCTATTTCGGGGATATACTTTCCTACAGCCGTCTGATGGCTCTCATGCTTGCCGGAAGCGTCATCGCCAGCGTCTTCAATACGCTTGGCGCCATGGGCGGCAACATCGTATTCTTCATCGTGCTGTTCATTGTTGGTCATGCTCTCAACATGGCGCTGAACATAATCGGCACTTTCGTACACACCTCAAGGCTCCAGTACCTTGAATTCTTCGGCAAATTCTACAGGGACGGCGGCAAACCCTTTGAACCGCTGACCGTAACCACAAATAACGTTGACATCATCAATAAGGAGGACTAATACAATGGGCGGATTTTTTAATGATTTCGGCGGGCTTGCCATCGGCATCCTGGGCAGCGGCCTCTGCGCGGGTCTCTGCTGCGCCGGCAGCGCGAAGGGCACCGGCATAGCCGGCGAAGCCGGTACCGGGCTTCTCAGTGAGGACCCCTCGAAGTTCGCAAAAGTCATGATCCTGCAGGTACTTCCCGGCACGCAGGGCCTCTACGGCTTCGCGATCTGGTTCCTTGCTATCAACTGGATGGGCATTTTCAACGGCACTGCGGTCGGCATGGACGTTGCCACCGGACTCCGTTTCGCTTGCGCTTGCCTTCCGATGGCGCTCGGCGGCTGCATCTCCGCTCCCGCTCAGGGCCGGGTCGCTGCAGGTACGATAAACATACTTGCAAGAAAACCTGACGACTGGTTCAAGGGCGTTATGCTCTGCGCTGTCGTCGAGTTCTACGCGATCCTCTCCCTTCTTGCTTCCTTCCTCATGCTGCTCCGCATCAAATAATCGTCTGCGGAGGAATTCTGAAATGAACGGTATTGAAAACATCATCGCCAAGATAAGCGACGAATGTGCCGCCGAGATCGACTCGATCAACGCAGACGCCGAGGCGAAGATAGCCGAGATAAAGGCAGCCTGCGAGAAAAAGGCGCAGGACGAGTACAACTCGATCGTCGCGAAGGGCATCTCTGACGCTGAGACCAGGATCAAAAGGCTCGACAGCGTAGCTCAGCTCGACTCAAAGAAGACCGTTCTTGCCGCAAAGCAGGGACTGGTCGATATGGCATTCTCCCGTGCGGCCGAAATGGCTGCTCAGCTTCCCGAAAACGAGTATGTCGAGTTTCTCGCGTCTCTCGCTGCCAAAGCGGCAGAGACCGGCGACGAGAAGGTCATCCTCTCGCCTGCTGACCGTACCCGTTACGGCAAGTCTGTCTGCATAAAGGCAAACGAGCTTCTCTCTGCCGAAGGCCGCAACGCCTCGCTCACGCTCTCTGAGCGCACTGCCGACATAACCGGAGGTCTCATACTCCTTCTCGGCAGCGGCGACGTCGAGGTGAACTGCAGTATCGACACGCTGGTCGGCGCTGCAAGACACGATCTGGCGGCTAAGGTCGCCTCAGTCCTGTTTGATTAAAGGGTGGTTCGTCTTGACAAACAACTACATTAAGGATACGGACTTTCTCGGTCTGACCTCGATGCTGCGCTCCCGGATGTCAAGGATGCTCGATGCAGAAAAGCTGGAGCGCCTTGTCACAGCTGCGGATCTCGACGACGCTGCCAGACAGCTCTCTGATGCCGGCTATCCCGATATGTCCGGCATGGATTCGCGCGATGTGGACAGAGTCCTCTGCGCACACCGCAGTGCTATCTTCGCCGACCTTGCACGGGACGAGAACGCCAGGGACATCGTAGACATGTTCCGTATGAAATACGACTACCACAATGTCAAAGTCCTGGTCAAATCCGCAGGCACGGCGGTATCGCTCCTTTCTGACTCCGGCCGCGTTCCGGCTGAGAAGGCAGCAGACGCCTATATCCGCGAGGAGACGGATCTGCTTCCCGGCGACATGCACAAAGCGATCATCGAGGCGCAGGACGTTCTGGCCCGCACAGGCGACTCACAGCTTGCGGACATCGCAGCTGACAGGGCATATTTCGCGGCTTTGGGCGCTCTGGCCGAGAAGACCGGCTCCTCATTCCTCACGGATTATGTGCGGCTCATGGTAGACTCCGCGAACCTCCGCACGATGGTGCGGGCAGCACGTATGGAAAAGACCCTGGAGTTCGTGGTCGGTGCGCTCATAGAGGGCGGCTCGATGATGCCGTCAACGATAGCTCCTTACTATTCCGCTGAAGGTATCGCCGAGGTCTTCTCGACGACGCGCCTGTCTGCAGCTGCATCGCTCGGTTCCGCTGCGATCCCAAGAGGCCCTCTGACGGCGTTCGAGCGCGAATGTGACAACGCGCTGTCGGACTATCTGTCGGACGCATCTCTGGTGAGTTTCGGCCCCGCGCCTGTCGCGGCATATCTGTCACTTCTTGAGAACGAGATAATGTCGATCAGGATCATCCTAACGGGCAAGATCTCAGGCGCGTCGCCTGAGATCATCCGGGAAAGGCTTAGGGTCTGCCATGTATAAGATAGCTGTAATAGGCGGCGAAGACACCGTCACCGGCTTCAAGGCGCTCGGTCTCGACACATATCCCTCCGCGAACGCGGAAGAGGCGGCCTTTACGCTGCGCGAGCTCGCGTCCGGCGGCGAACACGCCATCATCTACATAGAGGAAGACTTTTCCGCGGAGCTCTCCGCGGAAATAGCCAAATATGATGACACTGTCACTCCAGCAATAATACTGATCCCCGGCAGAAGCGGTCCGCTAGGCATCGCGAAGGCCGCACTGCAGAACTCGGTAATACGGGCGATCGGCACCGATATTTGAAGGAGACGCATAGCAATGAGTGGAAGAATTGTAAAAGTATCCGGCCCGCTTATAGTCGCCGAAGGCATGTCAGACGCGAACCTGTCTGACGTCGTCCGCGTGGGGCCGCAGCATTTGACGGGTGAGATCCTCACGATGTCCGGCGATCTGGCTTCCATACAGGTTTATGAGGAGACCAGCGGACTCGGCCCCGGCGCCGAGGTTGAGACCACAGGCTACCCGCTCTCCGTTGAGCTTGGCCCGGGACTGCTCGAGAACATCTACGACGGCATACAGCGCCCGCTCGAAGAGCTCCGAAGAATCTCCGGTCACACTATTCAGCGCGGTGTTTTCGCACCCGCCCTCGACCGTGAAAAGAAGTGGGAGTTCAAACCTTCCGTGTCGGTTGGCGACGAGGTGGTAGGCGGCTCCGTAATCGGCACCGTTCAGGAGACGACGGCTGTCCTTCATAAAATAATGATACCGCCCATATTCTCCGGCACTGTCCGTTCCATAGAGAGCGGCGAGTTCACCGTTGAGGATACTGTCTGCACCATCGAGCTGCCCGACGGTACGATCAGAGAGATCAACATGATCCAGCGGTGGCCTGTCCGTGTGAGCAGACCCTATATCGCCAAGTTCACTCCCAGCGCCCCCCTCTGCTCCGGTCAGCGCGTTATAGATACGCTTTTCCCGATAGCGAAGGGCGGCACTGCCGCTGTTCCCGGACCGTTCGGAAGCGGCAAAACCGTCGTGCAGCACCAGCTCGCAAAGTGGTCCGACGTCGACATCGTCGTCTACATCGGCTGCGGTGAACGCGGCAACGAGATGACCGACGTTCTTAACGAGTTCCCGGAACTGAAGGATCCGCGTTCCGGCGAGTCCCTCATGAAGAGGACTGTCCTCATAGCGAACACGTCGGATATGCCCGTCGCGGCCCGTGAGGCTTCGATCTATACGGGCATCACGATAGCGGAGTATTTCCGCGATATGGGCTATGACGTCGCAGTCATAGCCGACTCCACCTCCCGTTGGGCGGAAGCCCTGCGTGAGATGTCCGGACGTCTCGAAGAGATGCCCGGCGAAGAAGGCTACCCCGCTTACCTCGCATCACGTCTCGCTCAGTTCTATGAGCGTGCCGGCTGCGTCGAGTGCCTGGGCGGAGACGGAAGACGCGGCAGCCTTACCGCCATCGGCGCCGTTTCGCCTCCGGGCGGCGACACTTCGGAACCTGTCTCACAGGCGACCATGAGGATCGTTAAAGTCTTCTGGGGCCTTGACGCCTCTCTGGCTTACGCCCGCCACTTCCCCGCCATCAACTGGCTGACGAGCTACACGCTTTATCAGGATACGCTCAAGCCTTGGTACGATAAGAATTTCGGTCCTTCCTTCCTCAAAAACCGTGAGAGGATGATGAGCCTGCTCCAGTCTGAAGCCGAGCTTCAGGAGATCGTCAAACTCGTCGGACAGGATGCGCTGTCTCAGGCTGACCGTCTCACCCTTGAGACGTCAAAGATGCTCCGCGAGGACTTCCTTCAGCAGAACGCCTTCGTCGATCTGGACAGCTACACGTCCTATGGCAAACAGATGGATCTTCTTGCCCTCATCCTCAAATACAACGACCTCTGCAAGGACGCGATCGACAACGGAACGAATCTCGACCAGCTCACCGACATCCCTTCAAGAGAGCGCATTGGCCGTGCCAAGATGATCCCGCCCGAGGAATACAAGGCCGCATACGAAAGCATCGCCAAAGACATGGCAAGAGAGATCGCAGAGATCTCAGGCGGAGGTGACGAAGAATGATCAAGGAGTACAAAACGATAAAAGAGATCGCAAGCCCGCTGATGGTCGTCAACAACGTCTCCGGCGTTACCTACGACGAGCTTGCGGAGATAATGCTTCCCGACGGGAGCGTCCGCCGCTGCAAGGTCCTTGAAGTTGAGGGAGACAAAGCCGTCGTCCAGCTCTTTGAGAGCGCGGCGGGGATCAACCTCTCGCAGTCAAAGGTCCGTTTCCTCGGCCACCCGTTGCAGCTGGCCGTCTCCCCCGATATACTCGGCCGCGTATTCAGCGGCATGGGCGTTCCGATCGACGGCGGTCCCGAGATACTCGCACAGGAGTACAACGACATCAACGGCCTGCCGATGAATCCCGCGGCCCGCGATTACCCGAACGAATTCATCCAGACCGGCATCTCGACGATAGACGGACTGAACACCCTCGTCCGCGGCCAGAAGCTGCCCATCTTCTCCTGCTCCGGTCTGCCCCACTCCCAGCTTGCCGCACAGATCGCGCGTCAGGCGAGAGTCCTCGGAGATGATTCAGCGAAATTCGCAGTCGTCTTCGCAGCTATCGGTATAACCTTTGAGGAATCCGAATACTTCGTGCAGGAGTTCCGCCGCACCGGCGCCATAGACCGCACCGTTCTGTTCATAAACCTCGCCGACAACCCCGCTATCGAGCGTATCGCGACACCGCGTATGGCGCTCACCGCCGCGGAGTACCTGGCGTTCGAGATGGACATGCACGTTCTCGTTATTCTGACCGATATAACGAACTACGCCGAGGCGCTTCGTGAGATATCCGCCGCAAAGAAGGAAGTTCCGGGACGCCGTGGTTATCCCGGATACATGTACACGGACCTTGCGACGCTGTACGAACGCGCCGGACGCCGTGTCGACCAGCCCGGTTCCATCACTATGATCCCGATCCTTACGATGCCGGAAGACGACAAGACGCATCCCATCCCCGACCTTACCGGATACATCACGGAAGGACAGATAATCCTTTCCCGCGACCTCTTCCGCAAAGGTGTGAATCCGCCCGTGGACGTTCTTCCGTCCCTTTCCCGTCTCAAAGACAAGGGCATCGGCGTCGGAAAGACCCGCGAAGACCACGCGAATACGATGAACCAGCTCTTCGCGGCATACTCTACCGGCAAGGAAGCCAAGGAACTCGCGACGATACTCGGTGAGAGCGCCCTCTCCCCGACCGATCTTCTCTTCGCGAAGTTCGCCGATGAATTTGAAAAGCGGTACGTATCCCAGGGATATGACGAGAACCGCTCGATCGAAGAGACCCTCGATCTTGGGTGGCAGCTCCTCTCCATCCTTCCCAGATCCGAACTCAAGCGAATCAAGGTGGAGTTCATCGACAAGTACATGCCGAAGTCCGAATGACCGGTGTGAGGTGAAGCTATATGGCAACCACAACTATATCGCCGACCCGCATGGAGCTTATGCGGCTCAAGGGACGTCTGAGAACGGCTTCCCGCGGTCACAAGCTCCTGAAGGATAAGCGCGATGAACTGATGCGCCAGTTCATGGATGTTGTAAAGCGCAACCGTGAGCTTCGTGCAAAAGTCGAAGAGGGACTAAAGGACGCAAACACCGCGATATCCGTCGCGTCGTCGGTCATGTCTCCGCAGATGATGGAACAGGCGCTTCTCAATCCCAAGCAGAGCGTCGAACTCGACATGACCTTCAACAATGTCATGTCCGTAAAGGTCCCCGTATATCAGTTCCATACCAAGGCGGATGATCCGTCGGATATCTGTCCCTACGGCTTCGTGCAGACCTCAGGTGAACTGGACGACGCTCTCTCTGCGCTGGGCGACGTTTTCAAGGACATGCTCGAGCTTGCTCAGGTCGAAAAAACGATGCAGCTCATGGCCGACGAGATCGAAAAGACGCGCCGCCGCGTCAATGCCCTGGAACACGTCATGATCCCTGACCTCCAGAAGAACATCCGTTACATCTCAATGAAACTGGAGGAGAACGACCTCTCCACAAAGATAAGGCTCATGAAAGTCAAAGAGATGGTCCTCAAGGACGCGCATAACTTCAAATAAACGTGCCCGATAAAATGTGTATGTAAAACAAGGCCGGACGGTTCGTTT
>CAMZHU010000008.1 GCA_947306975.1 uncultured Clostridia bacterium
CCGCGGCGCCAGTTTATCGCCGTTTAATATCCCCAGGACACTATCTCGAAGTCTCCGTCTGCGGGGCGTGCCAGCCACCACTGATAATCAGTATATTCCGTATCGGGATTCATCGCGGGCATCTCGGTGCCGCTGTTGAAGTCCATAAAGAACTTGCAGGCTTCGGTGAATCCGGCGTTCTCTTTCAGCGAATTCAGCCACTCCAGATTCTCCTCGCTGTTCGCCTCGTCGCCGGCGTAGCGGATCGAATGGAGCTCGCATCCCGGCCATGCGGCAAAGCTGCATTTGACCGCCAGCATGGCGTCATAAAGCTCGTCCTCCGTATAGAGGGATGAACCGCCGATGTCGATCTCGACCTCGGGAGCGTCTTTTCCGGCAAGGTACTCCTCCAGCGTGCAGCCGGGTCTGGACATGATCTCCTTCGCGATGTCGACTCTGTCCACATATCGGATATGCCACGGCTCGTAGCGGTATCCTGTTATATGCTCCTCGCCCTCGAGATAACGCAGTATGAAACCGTATTCAGCGAGCTTTGAGTGTATCGTTTCCCAGATATCCTTATACTCTTCCTTTTCCATATCCTCGTTGTAATATACGTCGATGAACTCGCCGTATTTGTTCTGTATCCTGAAGTACAGATCGAGAGCGAGGCCGGTGTGATGCTCGGAATAGCCGGGCTGCGCCACGGTCTTGGCCGCATAGTCCGCTCCGTACTTTTCTGTGAAGCGGTCCATGATGTCCTGCTGTTCCGCGACGGTGCGGCGGGCGGAGTCCAGTTCAAGGTATATGTTGTCGTTCCACGCGAGATCGGCTTTCAGCCGCAGATAAGCCGCGTACGCGCTCTTTTCGACTTCCACCTCGTCTCCGACGGAATTGGTGGTGTAAACGGTCTTGAGAGCGTCTTCCCATCCGTCGTCAAGCGGGTGCAGCTTGTTCACAAGTGCGAGATAGTCTATATCCGACACGCCGCTAATGCGCTCGAATACCATGTCCTTCCCCGTTTCGGACTTATCGTCATGCCATGTGAACGTACCGTCGCCGTTGAATACGATCTTTCCGGTCCCGTCGTCGTATTCGGTCTCGTCGCTCTTTACATCGCCGTTCTCCTCGAATTCGATCACCGACTTGCTGCAGTATGTATAGTCGAGCGTCTGTGTCTCGGGATCGATCGTGCCGACGATGTTCCAGCGCGCCATGTCGCGCGCGCTTCCGGGCCACTCGACGGTTATCCACGCTTCATTCTTACCGAAGTCTTCCACAAGGGCGCGCGCCCTGTCGCACTGGTATTTGCCTATATAGTCCATGACCGGGCTCACCCAGTCGGGATCGTCCTCGAACACAGCGATGTAATCGGCGCTTTCGCCGAGCTCCACGGTTATCTGCGCTTCTGTGGAAAAGTCTTTACCGTCCTTAGTCCACTTTACGAATACGCTGCCGTCGTCAGGCCATGCGACGAACGTGTAAGCGGCAGGTTCAGCCAGGTTTATCTGTGCCGACTGATAGGGATGCTCGGTATCTATAACCGGGGCTTTATCGCCCTCGGCGTAGTCTATGTTGCCCCAGCCTTCGACGTTTACTGTCACTATGATGGTGGCTTCAGGCATATCCATGACTTTGAAGCGGTACGTGGCGCCGCCGTCTATCGCGAGCGTCAGGCCGTCCTCCCCGTCCTCGGATACGGTCACCGTTATATCCCCCTTGCTGCCTGCGGACGGCAGGGTCCCGCGGAGACTGTTCCCCTCCTGCGGGAGTATTCCGCCCCATGAATCCTCGGCAAAGTCATCGCCGAGCATGCATCCTACATACCATCCGGGCTCGGCCACGTCTTCCATCCAGATCACGGAGAGCATATTGCCGTTCTCGTCCTCGAAATAGCCCGAGCGGGTCCAGTCTTTTATCTCGGGAACATCCGGCTCTTCCGGCTCGGCGTTACCTCCGCACGCCGCGAGTGCGAATACCATGCAGAGCGCAAGCAGCAAACATACGATTTTTTTCATATCATTATTCCTCCGGCAGTTATCATTCGGCCTGTCTGGCCGCCTTATTATTTAATCCCCGTCTCCTGCAGCGGGTCCCGCGCTGTCGATGACTTTTCTGTACGGCATCAGCATGCCTTTCGTCATCCTTCCGCCCATCTTCTTTTTGAGCTTTTTGCTGTTCATCAGGCTGCCGACCAGATACATACCGATGATACGGCCTCTGCGTTTCTGGGGGAAATCATAGAATCCGTGCTTCTTGTAAAACCGGTGGTCCTCCCTCATGAGTCCCTGCATCTGGTATATCAGATCCCTGAATATCTTCATGCCGCCCACGCCGTAGAAATCAGCGGGCTGGCTGTACCCGTTTGACAGAGCGTAGTCCAGCTCCTGAGCGAGCGCGTCGATCCGTCCGTCGGGGTCGTCCTCGTTCCCGGCGACTCCCGCCAGGTAGTTTCCGCCGACCTGGGCGCGGGCTTCTATAAGCGTCCGCAGGTTTTCCTCCGCGCTCAGCCTGCCGCTCACGAGATAACCGACGGGCTTGCCCATGGTAACGGTGCGGTGGCCGTTGCAGAACTGCCTATCGTCGAAAAGCTTGAACCGGTAACCCATGGAGTGGTCCCGCACGGTGAAGGCGTACACCGTGGCGTCCGCGGTCTGGATCTTCTCTCTGAGGAACGTGTCGAATCCGTCCTTGTATATGCAGGCCCCGTCCGAAGCGCAGTTGAAGCATCCGAGGCAGCCTCCCGCGAAGGGAAACTCGGCGATATCCACGACACCGCACTCATACGGGCACACGGCGGTGAAACGCGCTATCATGTCCGACAGAGATCCGTCGTCTCCGCCGAGGTCGGCAACTACGGCTATACGCCCCTTTTTCTTTTCCCGCACGCCGTTCTCCGGTACCGCTGCGCGCAGGAGCTCTACTTCTCCGCCGCCGCGTGCCTGAGCCGTCTCGCCGCGTCCGTTCTCCACCGACCATACGAGATGCCTGAAAAACGACTCAGCATCGGACCGCCCCTTTTCGGTGAGCAGGTCGTCCATATCCGCCGAAAGTCCGTCAATATACTTAAGCCCGAGGTCCAGACTGTTTTCGCGTATGAAGGCGTGGGCCGTGATATCGTAAAAATGCTTCGAGGTCGTGATCTGCGTCGCGTACTTCCCTTCGACGGGGACACGGCGCTCCTTTACGAGTTCTATGAACCTGTGGAGCTGTGCCGGAGCAAGGAAGGTATAGACGGGATAGCAGAACACCAGGAGATCCGCATTAATGAGCTGGGTCTCCGCCTTTGAGAAGTCTTTCTCCAGCGATTTTATCTGCTGTCCGACGTTCAGGTGCACGTACTCGTGCTCGGGAAACAGTTTGTTTATGTACTCCACTGTCTGGAGCGTGATGCTCTCTTCGCCCGCGGGCGATCCGTTGATTATCAGAATGTTCAATCTCTATGTCTCCTAACCAAGTGTAGCTGTCAGACGCACGGGGTTGTGATCTGTCGCCGTGAACCCCATATCTACCGTCTCGAGAGTATCGACCGTGATATTGCCCGAAACTATGAACCCGTCGATGAGGTAATACTGGAAGTTCTCTCTGTCGGCTCCTAAGTAGGGCTTGTCGAGGCTGCGGCAGGTCGGGACCGTCTCGTCCATAAGGAACTGCCAATCGCCTTCGATCTGACTTACGTCTATCTCTCCGGCTGTCCACATCCCCGGCATAGCCGGGTACAGGCCGCTGTCTTCGCTCGAGAATATCTGGTTGAAATCTCCGCCGGCGATCACGTAGTTGCCGCGTCCGGCTTCTTGCGCCAGGAGCTCGGCAAGCATCTTCGTCTGGGCGATCTTTCCCTCACCGCTGTCGTACGCCTCCAGATGGAGATTGAACAGGACGAGTTCCTTGCCGCTGTCCTCCAGCGGTATTCGCGAGACGAGAACGCAGCGTTTCAGGTTCATCATGCGGACCGGCCATTTGAACGGCACGGGAAGCTGGATCCTCTCTGCCGAACTCGCTTCAAGCGAAGAATATGTAGCTATGCCGCCGTTCACCTTCCCGATAGGCGGTATCGGATACGGAAGGAACGTCACTTTGAAATTGTTCGCGAAGGACGATGAAAAGCCCGGCAGTCCGTCCCCGATCATCGAATACTCGTCGATATGATGCGACCGCTTTGAGTCTACGTCCGTCTCCTGTATAAAGAGGATATCCGGATCGAGGGCTCTTACTCCGGATATGATAGTCTCCATGTTCGATTCGACGCGTTCCCTGTCGGCGGTATCGACCATCCTGCCTCCGTCCATGAAGAAATCCGCGTTGTCGCCGAGCGCTCCGTAACCGATGTTCCAGGTGACGACCGTGAACGTATCTCCGGACTTCAGGCTGCCGGTCGGCGTTCCGGAGATGTCAACGGCAGTTCTGTCTGCCGGTCTGTATTCAGTCACCGTCAGGAAGATCAACAGAAAGCCGAATAGTACGGCGATTATAAGCAGTATGAGCACCGCGAAACTTAGGACGGCCATAAAGCCGCCCCTTCTTCTTTTCCTTGTATTGGTTGACATAACTTGGCTTCCTTTTGTCTTATGTAATACTTTTTACGAAAGATCCGAATGACTCCCGCAGCCTGCAGATATCGCAGCTGAGAATGCTGTCGAAAGGATCATGTCTCATCATGAAACGCACTAAGCGGGTACCGAGATAGTACCCCGTGTCCGGACGGCCGTGCCACATCGCCCAGTCGCCGAAGTAGCGCTGGTCGGTACGCGTCATTGTCGCGCTGTCTCTTATGAAATCTCCGGCGATCTCACCCAGGTGTTCTTCACACCAGCCTGCCCATCCGTTTCTGTCCTGGTGATAGTAGTTCGCGTCCCCTACGGTCTCCTGTTCGAAGACCATGGCCACGCCCTCCGTGAAGAGCTGCCACAGGAAACTGTCTTCAGGATTAGCAAAGGTCCTCGTCAGCACCCCGTACCTGTCCTGCCAGACGTGGCCCAGCTCGTGGAGGATGAGCCCGTTCATGTCGTCCGTTCCGGTCCACCCGAGTTCGACTATCTTTTCGATGCCGAGGAGGACGGCCGTCTCACCGTTCAGTTTCGTGACCCACCCCGCTCCGTTGCAAAGGCCGAGGTAAATGACAACTTCAGCGTCGAGCGTCTTTCCGAACCGTGACGATATCCTTTCGTCGAGCCCGTCCGTAACGATGCGGAACGACCCGAGCGCTTTTTCGCGCTCACTCTCCGCCCTGTACGCCGCGTCCAGGACCGGCAGATAGTCGTTTTCCCACGACAGCCCTCCGGCCAGGCATTCGCGCAGGTCTTCCTCGCACAGGGCGCCTGCACCCGGCACTTCACTGTCTATATACGTTCGCCAGCCCTCAAGACTGAAAGAACCGTTATCATAGGCGCGGGATATATCCCTGCAGGCGTTCAGTATCCTCATTCCGTAAGCTGCACTCCCCTGTCCCTGCCGGCGACGATCCTGTTGTGTATGGGGATGTAGATGGCGTAGGATACGATAATGGCCAGGATATCAGCTATGGTCTGGCCCCACGCAAGGCCGTTGATACCGAAAATGCTGTTCATGATGATAAGCGTCGGCACGCAGAAGACCATGTGCCTTATGAAGCAGAGCAGCAGGGACGTTTTTCCTTTGCCTACGGCCTGCATGAAACTCGAGATATGGTGCCCGAGGATCATGAACGGTATGGAGAAGCACCGTCCGCGCAGGTATTTTATGCCGAGGCTTACGGTCTCCCCGTCCTTTATAAAAGCCTTGACGACAGGTTCGGCGAATATCCAGAACAGGACGGCGCACGCGAACGTGACGATGATGACTCCAAGACGCGCGGCGGAGAAGAATCTGTCCATCCTGTCAAAGTTTTTCGCGGAATAGTTGTATCCGACGAGGGGCACCATGCCGAGACATATGCCCATGCCTATGTTCATGGGAAGCCTCTCCACCTTCAGAACGATCCCCATAGCTGCGAGCGAGATGTCTCCGTGTGACACCGCGAGGCGGTTTATGGCGACGTTCACAAGATCGAACACTATAACGCCGATGAACGCGGTGACGCCTACGGAATACAGTGAACCCGCGAGTTCTTTTCCGAGACGCTCGTACCTCCGGGGGATCTGCAGGACCGTCTCGTTCCTGACTTTATGGAAGATAACGATGAAGTAGACGAAAGATACAATATTTGAGATAAACGTGGCAATCGCCGCGCCAAGCACCTGGTATCCGTCGGGAAGTATGACGAACATGAAGAGCGGATCGAGAAGTATGTTGAGGACTCCGCCCATCCCCACGCCGAATCCGGCCTCTCTCGAGTATCCCACATTGCGCAGTACCATGGACATTGCCATGGTCTCGACAGTCGGGATCGCTCCCACGATGACGGCGATGAGGAAATACTGTCTTGCGTAGCCGTATGTGTTTTCGCTCGCTCCCAGGAATCTCAGTATCGGGTCCATGAAAACCAGACACAGAAGGGCGAACAGCAGCGCGGCCACGGCGGCCATCAGCACGGTGTGGGAGGCGACCTTCCTCGCGTCGTCCTCTCTCTTGGCGCCGAGAAGCCGCACGACCAGTGTCCCGCCGCCCACTCCGAAGAGGTTCGCGATCGCGGCCGTAGCCATGAAGACCGTCAGGACGAGCGATGACGCGCCGACCATGTACGGATTGTTCGTACGGCCTATGAACCATGTGTCCGCGATGTTGTATACCAGTACGATTATCTGGCTCACTATAGTCGGGAGCGCAATGATGGACAGCGCCTTTGGCACGTTCATCGTCTCGAATATCTCCGTCTTTGTGTATCCTGTCTTTCCAGCCATGGTCACCCGCTTCCTTCCGTTCAGAGATCTTTTTTCCACCAGAGGTTGCCGTCCTCTTTCAGAAAAACGAACCCGCATCTGTTCAGGACACGCTGGGACTTCACGTTGTCCTTCAGCGTATCCGCCAGTACCGTTTTTATACCGAGTCTTTTGCCGAACTCCAGGAACCCCGCGAGCGCTTCGGTCATGTACCCGTGTCCCTCGTAGTTGGGATTCATTCCGTACCCGACCTCGGTCACGCCGTCCTGAGGCACGTATTTATAATCTACAGAGCCGATTATATGGCTGTTCTCTTTCAGCACGATAAGGAACTCGGTAAAAAAGAGATAGTTCTCCGGATCGTCCGCTATCTCCTTTTCCAGTTTCCTCAGGAATCCCGCGAGGAGGTGATCAAGTTCCTCTCCGCGGTACTTCACTCCGTAAAACTCCTCGAAACGGTCCAGATCAGTATTGAACAGGGCCAGGTTTTCAGCTGTGTAAGGAAACAGCACTAGTCTCTCCGTCTCTATGCTGCCGTGCATCTCCCGCTCGTTCATACAGGCAGTTCCACGCGGGGATACCGCGCCTCCGTCATATTGAGCACATCGTAATCGATGTCGTTTTCCCGAAGCTGGCCGATGAAATCGCGGAAATAATCCGTCTCATTGAAATACTGTATGAAGTTCAGGAAGAAATACCCGTTCATGGCGCTCATCTCTATAGTGAGCGGAACATGGGTCGACGGCAGCGCCGTGGACGGGAGCGCCTCGTATTCCTGGATATAGCGCTCGGCATCTCCGTAATTGGCTTTCCCGACGTAGCTTACCGTCGCGGTTATGCAGCGGGAGACGTCCTCCATGCGCTGCTGGCAGCGTCTCCTGCGTTCGGCGAGACTGTCCGTCGCGGCCAGATCCTTCATAAGCTTCTGGTAATCCCTTATCTCGTCCAGCACCATGTCGGTGTCGGATTGTATCGTCACCATTCCTCTGAAACATGTCGCCTGTTTAGAGAACGGCATCGCCTTCACCCTGTCGGTATACGGCAGCCGCACGTCTCCCACCAGGCTCTGATGGGCAAGTGGGGCGTTCAGCGCTTTCCGCTGGTTTACGCACATGGCTATGACCGCAGGCAGATCCGCTCCTGGGTGCAGTCCGTCTATGGTGCGCGCAAGCAGCAGCGCCGCTATGGTCGCCGGGCTTCCGTCGTTGGAGATGTTGAAACGCATGAACTCCTTCTCGGATATCCTGATGTTGTAGACCAGGCTGTCCGGTATGATCCGGGCTATGCCGGCGTCGCCGATCTGCAGGGCCGGGCTGCTCCATTTGGATATAAGGCCGGTCTTCTCCTCCGGGATTGGAACCTCGGCCGGGTCGTCCCACTCCTCCTTGGGTACGGGATCTCCGCTCAGCCTGACGTCCTCCTTTGAGAGTTCAGTCCCATAATAATCCGAGCAGTAGTAATAGAGCAGCGTCTTAATGAGGGGCGTAATGCCTCCCCCGTCGGCCAGACCGTGGTAGCCGTCTATATACATCCTGTTTTTCCAGTATGCGAACGCCACGAGGTGTCCGCCCGTCTGTCCGCTTCCCAGAGTGAGCCTCTGATTTGTGTTGAGCACCGGCAGCGGTTCGGGGTTATCTTCGAAGCAGAACTCTTTCCCGTCCATGCATATCCGTACCCGGAAGTACGGATACCGTTCCATCGTTCTGTCCACTGCCCGGCGGAGGACCTCCCCGTCCACCATGTCCTTCATCTTGATCGTGGTCCTGAAGGTATGGGGGTCCTCGGCCGTCGTCTCATATATGGTCCTGAGTTCAGAGTAAAGATGCCTTATCATCTTAACGCTCCTTGCCTGATCCGGTATCGTGCGCCTCTGCGGCCGCGTCTCAGTCTGCGTTTTCGCCGGTATCCCACGGCTTCTGGGGCTCCTCTATCAGAAGAAGGCCGTCGGTCTTGGCAGCGACCTGGTACTTATCCTCATAGACGATCTCCCCGGGGGTATTCGTATACACGAGGAAATACGGATGGTTATACCGCTCCAGCAGCCACAGCGCCGGCCGTATCATCCGCAGCATCTCCTCGGAGTTCTCGGTCTTGAACCAGCACACCACGGGTTCCTGATCCCTGCACTGCGGCGGGAACGGAAGGTTGTCCACGAACCAGGCGTCGATCTCCCTGAAGAGATCCGCGTCCTCCGCCTCCATGACGTCGTTCTGGACCATCTGCCAGCACATGCTGAACACGCCCTTTGCGTGCATGGTGTTCCTTGCGAGTTCCTTGCCCTGTATCCGTACGTATTTGAATTTCAGCGAACTCATTCCGTTTTTCTCCCAAAAAGGATCTCTGTACGGCTCCGCCCTTATTCAGACGAGCCCGTAGACTATTATTCCCGCGGCGGCCGATATACCTATAAGGCCGATTGGGGATATCCCGTTTTTCATGAATCTTCTGGAACCGAAGTACAGCGCCGCTAAAGCGGCCGTAAGCAGTATGGCCGTGATATCCGGAGAAAATCCGGGGACTCCTCCGAAGCAGTTTTTGAATATCATGTACAGTCCCGTGGCAAGGATCACGCCGACGATGCACGGCTTGAGTCCCCTCAGGACCGCCTGGACCGACGGATACTTCAGGAGCCTTTTAAGTATCGCCATTATCAGCAGTATGATAACGAACGATGGCAGCACGACGGCTGCCGTAGCGATCAGCGCCCCGGGCAGTCCCGCCTGGGTGCTTCCCACGTACGTCGCGAGGTTGACCATGATAGGGCCGGGCGTGCTCTCGCTGACGGCTATCATATAGGTCAGCATCTCGTCTTCTATCCATCCGTAGGACAGGACAACGTCGCGTATGAGGGGGATCGCCGCGTAGGCGCCCCCGAAAGCGAACAGGCCGACTTTGATGAACCCGGCAAGCAGTTCAAGATAGATCATCTGCCGGTCCCCTCCTTTCCGGCCCAGTGCCTGACGAGGAAAACGGAGAGGCTCACGGCTGCGGCTATCAGCATTAAGATGATCGTCGAGACTCGCAGCGCCAGGACATCTATGACAAGCATTGCCGCGAAAGAGCAGATCATTATGCCGCGGGGAAACGGCTTGTTCTGCATCTTCCGTACCATTTTCAGTCCGGCGTCCAGGATGATGATCCCGACGGCGGCCTTGACGCCCGCGAAAGCGTGGGCGATCCATTTGATCTCCAGAAAGTCGTCCAGAAAAACCGATATGACGAATATGATGCAGAAAGACGGAAGCACCATGCCGACAGTCGCAGCGACGGCTCCTGCCAGTCCCTTCTGCTTGTAACCGACATATGTGGCGCAGTTTATGGCGATGGGGCCGGGCGTTGATTCGGCGATCACTGTGACGTCCATCATCTCGTCGTGGGTCAGCCACCGCTTTTTCCTTACGCAGGAATCCTCTATTATCGCCACCATGGCGTACCCGCCGCCGAACGTGAAGAGGCCGATCTTAGCGAACGTCAGGAAAAGATCGAGAACGATGCTCATCCGGGCGTCCCGCCTTTCCCGACGCATCCCGGGTCATTCTTCAGTTCTTCGACGTCCATGACGCGGAAACCGCATTTTCTCAGCATAGAGGCGAATATTCCCGAGCCCTCGACGAGCCTCCCTGAAAAGGTCCCGTCATATACGCACTTCACCCCGCAGGAAGGGCTTCTTGACTGCAGCACCGCGAGGTCGATATCCTTCTCTTTCGCTAATTCCAGGCACTGCTCGGCGCCTGCCCTGAATTCCCTGTCCCTGCTCACGCCGTCTCTGTCCATGACTTTGCCGTCAACTATCTCGCAGGGCGGCCGCGGCGTCGGCAGGCCTCCGGCCGTTTCGGGGCATACGGGTATGACATTATGGCTGTCCGTCAGCGCCCTCGCCTCTTCGCAGTAGTTGTCTCCGCCGTTATATTTGCATCTGTGCCCCAGAAGGCACGCGCTCACCATGATTTTCATCGGATCATATCCTTGTCTACAGCCATCTGCATATAGACGTTTTCCGCACGGTAGTCCGCTACCGGCGGCTTTGTCCGGGCGGAACGTCCCGCCGGCAAAAACAGTACCACCGCAAAAAGCACAGGCAGTATGAACGTTCTCTTCATGTTACAGTGCTCCTGAGTGCGGTATCTGCCGTGCCGTTTCTCAGCACTCGCAGTCCGGATCGACGTCTTCCGCCCTGTCCGGGTCGATAACGTCGGTCACCTCAGAATCAAGGTCCTCGGCTATTTCCCCGACCGTCTCCGCAGCGTCAGCCGCGGTCTCTTCGGCCGCTTCGGCAACTGCTTCAGCAGCGTAAGTAACAGACTCTCCGGCATCCGCGGCTGCGTCGGCTGCATAGGTAACAGTGTCTTCTACCGTTTCCGTTGCTGCTTCGACTGTTTCCGCGACTGCTTCGACCGTTTCCGCGGCTGCTTCCGACGTTTCCGCTGCTGCGGATCTGACCGCTTCCTCTGCCGTCTCGGTCTTGACTTCTCTGGACGGAACGTTGTTTTCGAGGCTTTCAACGAATTCCTTATACTCCTCTGTGTAACGAGTCTCCGGCGGATTGATCTGAGACGGGTCCACTTCAAGTTCCACGTTCAGATCCGGTATGCTCCTGTCGTCACTTTTAGGTGGTTTTTCACCTTTTCTGAATAAGGATTTGAAAAAACTGCGCAGTCCCATTTTCGCTCCTCCTAACAGTAATACTTAATATTCAAATGCCTGAATAAGGCTGATATACGATCTTTGCTCCGGAAGGTCTTGACTCTTCATAGACCACTTTCACAGTGCTTCCTTCCGTGGGGGCCGGCAGCCCCGCTCCTATCCATTTTCTTTTAGTATATTCCTTTCCGCCCGCTTTGAAAACCACTTTAATAATATTAGGGAAGACAGCCCCGTCCGACGGTCCGGTCCTGAAAGCTTTCGTGTTGACTTTGAACCAGATCTGCTTCTTAACGGATACGACTTTTCCGGATGTTTCGACCTTCACAGCACTCACCTCATCAAATGATTTTTGTATAAAACACTGCGCCGGCGCGGGACGCTTTCATGACAGTTCGATCCAGTAGCGTCCCACGGGGATGTGATGTTTCGGGGAGACAACGTGGTTCTCAAGGACTCCTCCGTTTGCAAGTATCGTCTTGACGCTTCCGACGTTCTCGTCCCCGGCGGTCAGCAGGACCCGGCTGAGACCGATGCTTCTGCAGTAGGGCAGCACCTCCCGGAGCATCCATGTGGCGTAGCCCTTCCGTCTCTCTGACGGGCAAACGCAGTAGCCCACGTGGCCGCCCCAGGTCTCTAGCGGCCCGACGGGTCTGTGCCGCACTCCGACCATTCCCACGATCTTCCCGTCCGTCTGCCTCACGCACAGAAACTGGGAATACAGGTGATCGCCTTCAGGCACGGTGGATTCGTTCCCGCACAGTGCAAGGTAACGCAGCCATTCCGAGGGGTCCTCGTAGTGTTTCAGCCCCTGCGCCCCGTGGAGCCAGTCCAGGCATCCCGCGAACTCCCCCCGGAATTCCCTGATCCAGGCAAGGTATCCCTCATCGGGTCTTATAAGAATAAGATCGTCCATTTCTTCCCCCTGGTCAGAGCTGTACCGTGTCGCCGTCGCCGGCTATACATGCGATCGTTCCGTCCTTTATCCTGTAAGCTTCTCCCCTGAGTTCCTCCCTGCCGTTCACGGAGAAGAGATAGCTCCCGTCGGGGATGGCGTAGAAAGTCCTGCCCATGCTGTCCGGATAGGTAATGTCCTCGAATACCCGAAGTCCGTCGAGCACGTCATCCTTCACCTCCTGGTAATGAGGGAGCAGCATCGTCTTCGTCAGTCCAAGGCCCGTCAGGAACCTCTCATAGCTCGGGTCGGTGCCCTCTCCCTCTTCTTCGGGCTGGGCGTATACGGTGTCCGCGCTGTTCATGCTGCCTGCGCTTATTCCTATGACGATCCCGCTGAAATCCTTCAGAAGACCGCGCAGACCTATGCTTTGAAAGAACCTGTTCTGTGTCGGGACGTGTCCGCCGCTGAGTATAAGGAGGTCGGAGTTCCTCACAAGTTCCGCCGCCCGCTCTGCGTTCCTCCCGTCCAGAGTCCGGTAACAATCAAAACTGAACCCGGCTCGCTCGAAGCTACCTTTAAGAAAGGAGGCATAGAAGTCCGTCCTTTCCCAGCTGTCAGGATCGGAGCATATCTGAAGGGCGCGGCAGTTTTCCGGCAAATACCGGCGCAGCCCTTCTGTAAGACCGTTTGCAGGATTCATTTCCCCAGTGTCCGGGATATACGTCCTGCTCGTGAGAAAACATACCATGCTGTTCTTCCCTTTCTTTTCCGTATCTGTACCGACGCTCTCCACGACATCAGCTATCGTGCGCTCGTAATCCGAATCGATCAGCACGACGGCCCCGCCGTTTTTGCCAAACTCCTCTATATAAGCCCTGTTGTCCGCTTTAAGGGTGTCGGGCGTGCACCATGAATCGTCAAGCCTGTCTTCGATATCCCGGCTGTGTCTCACGATATCGCCGAAACAGCGGTCGATGTAGCCGTCCGTCATCGAAAGGCAGACGAACCTGATTGACGGAAGATATCTCCCGTCGAAGTCCCGTCTCCAGTCTGCCGGTACATAGCACCCCTCGACCGTGAGGTCCTGTCCGTTCTCCGCCGCGGTCTTGATGATCTCGCGGACTATCGGCCAGAGGTATCCTGTCAGCGCATCGTCGTCTTCCGGCGTCAGTTCCGTGTTGCCGCTGCGGATAAGCCCCATCTTCAGATGATCGATGGACAGATATGGGAATCCGTACCTCTCCAGTATCATCTGGGCCAGCAGCGTTTTCCCCGTATGGGACGCTCCGGTGATAATAATGATCATAGCCTTGCTAGCAGCTCCTCCCTGACCTTCTCCAGGTCGCTGCATGTGAGCACCGGAATGAGTTCGTTGATCTCGTCGACGCTCCTGTCCCACCACTTGAATTGGAGAAGAAGTTCGATAAGATCGTCGTCGAAACGTTTCCTCAGCAGCTTTGCCGGATCGCCGGCCACGATGCTGTAAGGGTCGACGTCGCTGCCCACCACGCTGCATGCTCCTATGATCGCTCCGTCGCCGATATGTACGCCGGGAAGTATGACGGCGTCCTGTCCAATCCACACGTCGTTTCCGATCACCGTGTCGCCTTTGATCGGAAGGTCGTCCAGGGAAGGCGGATCCATGTCCCAACCTTCCAGCGTGTAAAACGGGAACGTGGATACGGAGTTCATCTTGTGGTTTGCACCGTTCATCACGAACTCTACCCCGGAGGCGATCTGGCAGAACTTTCCTATGACCAGCCTGTCGCCGTTCCAATCGTAGTGATACGTCACGTGGCTCTCGAACTCCGAATCGGCTATATAGGTGAAGTCTCCTACGATGATGTTGGGATTGTTTACCGCAGGCCTGACATATATCTCATTTTCATATCCCGGTATCGGGTGGAGCACGTCGGGATCCGGTCTCTTTCCGTTTTTCATAAGCGTTCGCTCCTGTTCTTACGTCCGGCGTCTGTCGTCCGTTTCGAGTATCTCCCCGATGAACATCCAGTGAGGCTGCCAGTCGCCGTTTTCGTCGGGCGGGAATGTTTTCGTATCGTTTTTGTATATCTCCTGTATCTCAGGCGCCAGATCCTCCTTTGAGAACATGTGCTGATATATCTTCCTGCAAAGGAACGTCAGCTCGGCCTCTTTATAGGTCACGCTGCCGCCTATAGGAACGGGAGTGAGTCCCGCCTCTGCGGGTTTGTCGCGGTCGCGTCCGGAGACGGTGCCCATCACGGTGAGCGCTTTTCTGTATGCCTCAGGGAAGAAGCTGACTGTGAACAGGCCGTTCTTCAGCAGGTACTCCGTCGTATAACGTGCCGGGTGCAGGTAGACGGTGACGATGTTTCCTCCGCCCGGTCTCGTCCAGATCGTGCCCAGGCTGCCCCACCCCAGAGTGCAGGAATTGAAATCGTCTGGGTCTCCGGCCGTGACCAGAGCCCACTGATCTCTGAACATCTCGAATACCTTGTAGTCTTTACTCTTGAAATCGCTCATGATCCATCCCTCATCGATAACTGCAGATGTCCGTCTTCCGGTCGGTTTTATCTTTTTATGCGGGCTGCAGAGTTATAAGGTTCCATTCACAGTGCCTTTCAGTACGCAGGGGGACCATCCATCCGAAAGTACCGGCACTTACATACAGACGTGTGCCCGGCTTTTCGAACTCTCCGTATACCGGAAGCCCCAGCAAATAGCGGTAGACGGTCCTGAGCGGCCAGAGCTGTCCCGCATGGGTGTGTCCGGACAGCTGCAGCGCCGAGACCTCGGCCGCCAGCTGTTCGTCGTCATAGGGCTGATGATCTGCCACCACAAGGGCGGCTCCGTTCCCGGGATGAGAAGCGCTTTTACGATGAACGCCAGCGTCCGCAGGACAGGATGCTTTCTGATCCGCAGGGGTATCTGGACGGCAAACAGCACGGCCCAGGCCGCCGCCGTTTCTATGATCAGGGTGATATAGCTGAAAGACCCCAATCTTAATCCTCCTGTCGGTTCCTGTGTCTTCCCGGTATCCTGAGGCTCCGAAGATACTCTTTCCGTTCGGGAGCGATCCGGTAGCTCTCCAGAGCCTTCTGGATCGCCTTGTTGTGCGTCCAGGCGTCGAGTCTCTTATCTTCGATGAACGGTATCACCGTATCGTACTGCTTTGCCAGGGCGGTGGCGAAATACCAGGCCGTCATCATGTTCACGTAGTATTCTTCAGACCTGATCCCGGCGGCCATCTCTGGATACGCCGGGTCGTAATCCCCGTCGAGGAAGTGCTCCATGAGCATGCCGGTTCCGAACCTTACCGTGTACGTCTCCCCGGACCGTATCCACTTTTCTATCCTCTCAAGTAGTTCATTCCGGTGCTTTTTGAACACCTTCGGCGACATCTGGTCGCATGTTGCCCAGTTATCCACATACGGGAGGAAACGTTCAGTCTCCTCCATGCATGTCCAGTAGTCCTTAAACTCGGAAATGATGAACGCGTGCAGCTGGTTCTCTTCAAAATACCTGTGCGGCAGATCGTGCAGGAATGACTTTACATCTTCCCTCTTTGCCGCCTGTTTCGCCAGTTTCCTGAGTTCAGGGGTCCTGACGCCTATGATGGAGTCCTGTCCGACCGTCGGGATCAGTTTTATCTGGAAATCGCGGTACTTTTCGTCCCGGAGCCTGAACAGTTCCTCCCTTATCTCTTCCGATATCATGAGCCCGCCGCCTCTTTTCTGTGTCCGAGATGTATCCCTATATGCCCAATGCCGAGGATAACGCCCGCCGCGAAGAGATACGGATTCTTCCCGTAGACTGCGACGAGCAGCACCGCTATCACAGGCAGCGTCGCTCCGGGAACGGGGATGCCGAGCAGGCTCCCGTAGAAGTCCTTCATTGTCTTTTCGCTTCTGAAATACCTGATCCAGAAGATCTCGTAAAGTACCATCAGCACGAACGCAGCAGCGAGCCAGGCGAGCCTGCCGTCAACTCCTCTGACATCGTTGCTGCTGAATATCAGCATCAGCGCTGTGACCGCCGCTTCTCCGACGCGCTCCAGAGCCAGCAGTATCCTGTTTTCGTTTTTGGTCAGACCGTCGTACCCCTCCGGTTTGTTCTTCGTCCACATGAAGTTCGGTATGAAGAGCATCAGCAGGAATATGAGTCCGACATATGAAAACCCAAATCGCATATCCGTTCTCCGGGCCGGTCAGCCGGCCGGTCACTTATATTCTACTGTTCCCTTGCGTTCCCCGCGGTCCTTTACATTCGGGCCGGGATATCCGAAGAACGCGGCAGCGTACACGGTGTATCCCTCCGGTATCAGTTCCTTATTAAGGTCGGTGCCCTCTTTGAACAGGGCTCTGACCGAGGCGTGGTCCCATCCGCTCATGATGCCGAGGGAAGCCGCGGCGATGAACATGTTCTCCATGGCGAGGCAGCTGTCCTCGAAAGCGGTCAGGCTCTCCTTGGCGGAAACGACTATCATGACGGGAGCGTTGCGCATCGGGTCTCCCGCAGCCGGGGCTCCGGGAGGAGCGGGGATCGCCCTGCGGGCGGCGCCGACCTTTTCGAGCATCTCCTTGCTCTTGATCACGGTGAAATGCCAGGGCTGGCGGTTCATCCCGGTGGGTGCGTACAGTCCCGCTGTGACTATCGTCTCAAGCGATTCGTCGTCGATAGGCCTTCCGTCGAACATCTTGTAGCTGCGTCTGGCAAGAATGCTCTTCATCGTTTCGTTGCTGATCATATAAAACACTCCTTGTTAATAGATATTCAGAAACTGTGTGTTTTCCGGGTCCACGCCGTCAGCCTATGATGCAGTCGCTGCATCTCAGCTGATCAGCCAGCTTCTCATAGAACGAGATATAGAACGACAGTCTTTCAAGCCACATACTGCCTGCTGTTTCCGTCCCCATAGGGAAGCTCTTCAGCTGCAGCAGTCTTTCAAGCCTTTTATCGGCGTATTCCAGTTTCTCCTCAAAGCTTTTTTCCAGGAACCCGTCACAGCTGAGAGTCTCGTGGATACGGTAGACGTCGAAGCGGTCGATATTGTCCGCGTCGCCGACCGACAGCGCGAAGGGCGTCTTCTCGCCGGGGAAATCCGCCTCGTCGTCCACGTGTATGGCTATCCCGTAGCATATATCGCCGATGCGGTCCTCAGGGAGCCCCAGCTCCGTCAGGAAGGGCCGCGCGATCTTTGCAGAACGTCTTCCGTGTTCCTTCCATCCATCTTCCCCGAACTCCTCGCAGTAAGACACGTCGTGGAGAAGGCAGGCTATCACCATCTCCGTCTCATCGAAACCTTCCTTCGCTGCTATCTGCCTGCCGATGTTCGCGACCCGGTATGAGTGCTCAAGACGGTATGCCTCCGCTTCCGGATGCGCGGACAGATATATCCCTGCATCGAATCTGTTTTTCAGAAACTCTTCTGTTTTTCTTACTCTTTCTCTGTCAAGCATTATGTAAACCTCATGACCGGAGCTTTCAAAGATCGATCCAATACCGCTGCTCGATCACGCCCTCGGAATTCTCCGTTTCGTTCTCCAGGATCCCGCCGTTGTTCATGATAGACTTCGCGGAGCCGATATTGTCCTTGGCGCACGTCATAAGGACCCTGTCTATGCCCAGTTTCCTGCACTCGTCCAGCGCCAGGCGGATCATCTCCGTAGCGTATCCTTTTCTTCTCTCGCTGGGCCGTATCCCGTCGCCTATGTGTCCGCCCTCTTTAAGCAGGGCATCATTGAGATAATGGCGGATGTTAACGGCGCCCAGCAGCCTGTTCCTGTCCTCGTCCAGAAGGAAGAATACGGAACCCGGGACTTTGTCTTTCGTGGGCGTCCTGATCTCAAGATGCTCGAGATAGTAGTCGAAGTCGTGATAATCGTTCTTGAATATGGCTCCGGGGGAATTGTCCGTGTGGTTGAGCTCCTGGTCCGCTCTCCACTCGTCTATCATCTCTCCCAGCTGTTTCTCATATTCTCTTGTAAGTTTAATCAGTCTCAGACTCATCGCCGTCTCCCCATAATGACCTTTTCAGGCTTCGTTTACGATCTTTCCCGTGATATGTTCAGGGCACAGGGCGAACATAAGGGTCCCCGGGCCCGATCTGTCTATCTCCCGCTGTATATACTCTCTGTCATCAGTGAACTTCAGGCTGAGCTTCTCGGCTATATCATATATCTTTGCCCGGTCCTCGACGAATTCGATCCTCCCGAAAACGATGACGGACCTGATGTTCAGTGCCCATTCCCCGTCTTTGCGGAAGCCTTCGTCGTATACGCAGAAGGAAGCCTTGTCGTGCTTCCTGACGGCATCGACCTTGTGGCCTGCTTTACCGCTGTGAAAGTACAGTTTTCCGTCTTCATCGCAATAGTAGTGGTTGAGGGGCATGCCGTAAGGATAGCCGTCATCGCCGAGAACGGACAGGACTCCCCGCGGCTCTTTCTTAAGGATGCAGACGCACTCGTCGTATGACAGCTGCTGCTTCTTTCTGATCATTTCTCTGAACACTGTCTTACCCTCCTCCGGTCCCCGGCCCGTGTCTGACATGTCTCAGCTGAACCAGGTCCCGTTGTATTTCATCTGGGCTTTGTGCATTATGATCAGGCCCGCTATCAGGCCGGCTATGAACGCCGCCCATGTGGCCCTGCTATCCGTAAAAAAGCTCAGCACGCCTGTCAGCAGGGACCCGGCCCCGATCACTATCTGGCCGATGCCCATGGACCTCGTGTACTCCGGGATATCCTCCTGCCTGACGTTTTTGTAGTGATAGTCGTGGAGTATGGTGACTTTCTGCTTTTTCCACGTGAGAAGGCCGAGCACTATAAGGAGCGCCCCGACCGCCAGATACGCTGTTATCTCTTTATACATAATCGGTCTCCTTTGCAGCCCCCGGACATGCCCGGGCGCCGCCCAGGGCTCCGACGAACGCTCTGAATATCTTCATGCTGTTCTCATCTTTCCTGAAAGAGAACTCCGGATGCCACTGCACCGCCCAGAGAAAACGCTTTCCGGGCATATAGAGCGCTTCCGTCAGGCCGTCGGTCGATAACGCCATGGGCTCCAGGCCCCGGGCGAGCTTTTTTACCGCCTGATGATGGCAGCTGTTGACGGATATCCGGTCCGCCTCCAGGCAGCGGCAAAGCGGAGAATCCGCGACGAGCGTCACCTCATGCGAAGGCTCGTCATAGGGCGGCTTCTGACGGTGGCTGATATCCGAAGGACGCTGTGTCGGAAGATCCTGATACAGAGACCCGCCGAGCGCGGCGTTTATGAACTGGATCCCCCGGCAGATGCCGAGGACCGGCTTGTCGGCATCGATCGCGTATCTCAGGACGATCGTTTCCATCGCGTCCCGTTTCAGGCAGTCGTCTATGAGTCCTTCCAGCGGCTCTTCGCCGTATATCTCCGGGGAGATATCGTGTCCTCCGGTAAACAGGAACCCGTCGCACATATCGATCAGCTGTCCCAATTCCTGTTCGTCCGCGGAGAACGGGAATATGACGGGGATGCCGCCGGCCTCCCTGACGCCGTCCAGATACCCCGGCAGCATCCAAAGACTGTCTTTTTTCTTGTCCCACAGAGGCATTACGCCGATGATCGGTTTCATTTTTTCTCCATTTTCTCTGTTTTTGTATCCGGTAGAGCGGTCAGATGCCGATGCCGTCAGCGCGTGATTGAAGGCCATGACCTCGTGAAACAGGCGTTTCCAGCTCTTAAGATCTTCCAATCGCGTTTCAGGATACCGGCGGTCAGCCGTCGATATATGCGGTCAGCAGCTCCTCTATCAGTTCGTCTCTGTCGAAAGTGCCGGCGACTCTTCGGGCGTTCCTGTGAGTCGTAAGATACGTAGGCTCGCCGGTGCAGAGGTATCCCGTGAACTGCGATATCGCGTCATAGCCTTTCTCCTTCTCGGCATCTAACACCTCGAGGATCACTTTTCTGCGTTCCGCTCTTTCTTCGTCTGTCATCGTAATTCCCCTTTCTTTCCGTTAAAGACCTGCATGCCGTTGCCACGCAGGCGTTTATGATCTATAATATCAGCGATCATGCTGAATAATCTCCCGCAAAGGATGTGAACATATGACTTATCAGGAAATAAGAAAAAATGAAGAGATAAACACTTATATCGATCTTGCTGACCAGACGCTCTCCGCGCTCGGATTCACAGAGCACAGTTTCGCTCACGTCACTCTCGTGGCGGAGAAAGCCGGATACATCCTGTCGACGCTCGGCTATCCCGAGCGCGATGTCGAGCTCGTCAAGATCGCGGGCTACCTCCACGATATCGGGAACCTTGTGAACCGTGTCGAGCACAGCCAGTCCGGCGCGATAATGGCTTTCCGTATCCTGGACCACCTGAAATTCCCGCCGGACGAGATCGGCCGTATCATAGCGGCGATAGGCAACCACGACGAAGGC
This sequence comes from uncultured Clostridia bacterium, assembly GCA_947306975.1. Taxonomy (GTDB): domain Bacteria; phylum Bacillota; class Clostridia; order Oscillospirales; family Oscillospiraceae; genus RGIG8048. Next base: position 20,716 of record CAMZHU010000008.1, read on the forward strand.
ACAGGCGTGCCTGTCAGCGCGCTTGCAGCCGCTCTGATCCTCGCGGACAAGAGCGACGTCCGGCGCACCCGCGTCCGCAACCAGGACCCCTCAACCTTCGATATCCACGACAGGGTCAACTATTCTGTTACCAGATCGGAACTGAAGATCAACGAGGCGCATACGCTCATAAAGCTGAAGCTGTCCGTCGATACCCATCTCAGTTCCGTCATGGATTATTTCGAGATATTCCTCCAGCGTATGATCCTGTGCCGCAAGGCGGCGGAAAAACTCGGGCTCGAGTTCAAACTGATGATAAACGAACAACAGCTGATATAAGCGTCGATTCTTCGGCAGGGGCTTCGGCCCCTGCCTTTTTTATTCTCAGCAGTTTCCCGTATACACGTATTCAAGTTTCTCTCTCGCTATATCTGCAAGGCGGTAGACTGTCCTGACGTCTGTCGGTCCCCTGTCCCGCATGCGGAACCTGGGGAAGAACCTGGAGATATGGAGCGGTACGCTCTCACCGTCGGGATTCTCAAGGCCGCTCACCCAGCCCGACAGTTCCCTCATCTCGTTTTCACCGTCGTTCTCGCCCGGAACTATCAATGTCGTCAGCTCAACGTGGCAGCTCTTCACAGCCCCGCGGATAAAATCCATGACCTGGCCCCGATCGCCTCCGAGCACTCTGCCGTAATAGCGGTCGGTGAACCCCTTGAGATCTATGTTCATCGCGTCTATATACGGCTCCAGTTCCTGCAGGACGGAGAGCTCTGCCGTTCCGTTCGTGACCATCACGTTCTTCAGGCCCGCTTCCTTCGCGAGCTTTGCAGTATCGCGCACGAACTCATACCCGATGAGCGGTTCGTTGTACGTGAACGCTATCCCTATATTCCCTTTCTGCCGTGCTTTCAGTGCGATATCCACCAGTTCTTCGGGCATGACGGTCTCGGCCGTATCCGCGTACCTCCCGGCCTGTTCCGACCAGGAGATATCATAGTTCTGGCAGAACGGGCACCGGAGATTGCAGCCGAAGCTTCCTGTAGAGAGGATCATGCTGCCGGGAAAGAAACGCGCCAGAGGCTTCTTCTCTATCGGATCCAGGGCAAGAGCCGTGACGCGGCCGTAATTATACGCCTCGACCCGGCCTTTTCTGGATATGCGCCCGCCGCAGAAGCCGAGCCGGCCTTCCGCTATATCGCAGTGTCTGAAGCAAACGCCGCAAACAGCCATAACGTGCTCACTTTCTCAGAATATCAGTAATGACGGACCACTTCAAAACGCTCCAGGGTATACGGCTCCGACTCGCGGATGCCGCCTTTCCTGCGTGCTATGTCGATCTGGTCCTCCACGGTGTCCACGCCGTCCAGATTGGGCAGGAGCAGGCCCCGTCTCATCCCGCGGCTCACGACGACGCCGTATCTCTTAACGTCCAGCTGGTCCGGGGAATCGACAGGTTCGAGCTCTCCCAGAACGTCGACGCTGATCTCGAGACCGTTCAGTTCGTCCGGCGCCACAGGCGGGAACCTGGGGTCCCTGGAGCATGCGCTCACAGCATTCTGAAGTATCTCCTCGGCGACGGTATCACATGTGGCCATGATCGTCCCTATACATCCGCGGAGCTGTCCGTTCCTGTGGAGTGAAACGAAAGTCCCGGCCCTGCGTGTCAGCATCTCCTCGGGTAGTCCTTCAGGGACCGGTATGCGCTCCCGGCGTCTGACCCAGGCCTCCACGGACGCTCTCGCCAGCTTTACGTAGGCGTCGCTCTTTCCCGCCTTCTCCTGCTGTTCCTTCTCCCTCTTCTCGAGATAAGCCTTCAGGAAACGGCGTCCTTCATCCGTTCCGTCGGGATAGAACGTACATATGCCGTAACCGACGCCGGTCACGTCCTGATGGGACAGCACATCCGCCTTCACCCGCAGTCCGTCGAAAGCGCCTGCCATTATTACGAACGACCTGTGTCCGCATTCAGCTGCTTTTTCGCAGAAGCTCTCGCTGAAATCGAAGAGCTCGCCGAATGCCGCTCTTCCGCAGACGTCCATTATGCGTTCGTCGTACTCTGGCCCTTCCGGGGAGTATCCGTAGGGGCCGTAGGACTGCAGCTTATGAGACAGGTCTCCGCTGGCGATGATGACCGTCCTCCTGCCGCATTCATCTGCCGCTCTGGCGATTATCTGCCCCAGACGGTAATGCTCGCTCAGAGGGAGCCCGGACAGACCGATACGCACTATCTTCCCGCCGCTATACCTGTTCCGAATGAACCAGAGCGGGACCATGGTCCCGTGGTCGAGCTCCGCGTCTCTCTCACCCATCGTGCCCGCGGGGAACTTTTCCGCGTCTGCCAGTTCGCAGATGCGCTTCACGAGTTCTGTATCATATTTCTCGGAAAATCTGACTCCGGGCGCCCGGAAGCGGCGGAACGAGCCTTCCGCCCCGCTGCCGGGGGATATATGGAAATAATCCGAATACATCACGGCATGCGGGCTCGTCACGATGATCGTTTCCGGCTCCAGCGCGGTCACCTCGTCCGCTACCCGTTCGTACGCCAACGTCGTTTCCGCTATCTGCGCCTCGCCGCCTTTTCCGACTTCGGGAACTATAAGCGGCGGGTGCGGGACCATAAAAGCGGCAAGAACAGACATTTCGTCTCCTCCTCACTTAATCCATCTATTATTCTGTCATTTATCGCAGAATCTGAATACGCCCGGCCTGACTCCGGTCTTCCACCGCCCGGCGGAATCCCCCTCTGCGGGCCAAATCAGCAGCTCCGAAAGCGTAAAGCCGGCGTCCTCCAGAGCCGAAGTGTCTTCGACCCTGCAGTTTCGGAACCCGAAGCATTTTCCCGGGCCTCCGCGGCTTTCATTGCAAACGTCGACAAGCGGTCTCAGGTCGGGCAGTGACGCGTCCTCCAGATACAGCATGAACAGATCTTTCAGCTGACGGAGGAATGACAGATCTTTCATTTTCTCACAGTGGATGATATGCAGATCACGTATATCACCGAACTCGGCGATGAAACTGTAATCGTCCAGTCCCTCATAAATATAGCATCCCGTGACGCGGCATCTTCTCAGAAGACCTGTCACTTTTTCGTCCTGCAGATCCCCGGCCGATATCGTGAGATTCGGCGTTTTCATGTTAAAAGCCGAAGCAGTGCGCACCCAGGGCACGAAGCCGCTCCTGACGGGCGTCCCGTCAGCGTTTACGGCGATGCTTATATACGCGTTTTCTTCAGAAGCCCCGACGAGCTTTTCATATTCCTCCCGGATCATGGCCGTTTCTCCTGTCTGTATCTATATGTCATCCGCACGCATGAAGCCGTCGAACAACGGTTCCAGCATCCGATCCCGTCTTTTCTCCATCTTTCCGCACCAGCGGAAGTACTCCTGCCACAGGGGGTGGTTCCGGTAGGCCTCCGCATCGTCCGGATACTCCCGGTAGGCCAGCTTGCCGACTTTCCTGCCGCCGTCATCCAGCCTGATCAGTATCTCCGGGCTGCCTTTCCGCTCAAGCGCCGTATATCCCTCGATATACCCTTCCGCCAGGAACTCCGCCTTCATCGCAGCGGCCCCCCTGTCCGTTCTGAATACCATCTCGTCGAAATCCAGCCCCTTGCGTCCGGCGCGTCTTCTGTCCTCAACGACTGTCAGCACTGCTTCAAGACCCAGGCCGTTTCTCAGTCTGTACGTCCTGCCTGCCGCGTCGGCGTCAGCCAGCAGGCCTCCGTCGTCCGCGCAGCTGAAGGGCACGGCGCATACAGACGAGGGATTATATGTGTGTACGTATACTTTGCCCGGCGCCGGGACGTTCTCAGGTACCGGTTCGAAGTAGCCGGGAACGATTCGGAAGAGCTCCATCAGGCGGAAGAACTGCTTCCGGTCGCTCTCATGCGCTTCACGGGGCCCGTTCTGTGTATCGAACAGCCAAGGGATATGGTCCTGATTGACCGTATCGTATCCTTTCAGATAATCATCATATTCTTTTTTGAACTGCGTATAGTTCTTTCCGCTCAGACGGAGTTCCAGCATGTTATCCGTAAAGAGCCCCATGAATACGCCGCAGAACGCCTGCGCCATATTCCGGCGGCATTCCTCTCCGGTGAGCGCACCTTTCCGGTATCTGCCGCCTGCCAGCCGGAAGGTTTCGAACGCATTGCCGACTGCGGCCTCGACGAGCTCTTCAGTCAGTTTTTCCGAACTGCCGCGGCAGGTCATTCCGTTCTCCTGAAGCCGGCAAGGTCCTTAACGACTTCGCCGGCTATTATTAGTCCGACGACCGATGGGACGAACGCAGTAGAACCGGGTATGTCCCTCCGCTCCGTGCATTTTCTCGCCGTCCCCGGCGGGCATATGCAGTTCTGCCTGCAGCTTATGGACATATCCTCCAGCGGTCTTACGGGCATCTCCTTGGAATAGACCACTTTCAGCGAATCTATGCCGCGTTTTCTGCACTCCTTTCGGATGACCTTTGCGAGCGGGCAGACCGACGTCTCATAGATGTCCGCGACCTCGAACGCCGTCGGATCCATCTTGTTCCCGGCTCCCATGCTGCTTATGATCGGCGTCCCTGCGTCCCTTGCCTGCGTTATGAGCCGGAGTTTTCCTGTGACCGTATCTATAGCGTCGACGATGTAGTCGTATTCTCTGAAATCGAACTGCGAGGCTGTATCCGGCATATAGAAAGTCTTATAGGTGCGCACTTTGCAGTCCGGGTTGATATCGAGTATGCACTCTTCAGCGACGTCCACCTTATACCGCCCTATGGTCTTCCGCGTCGCATGGAGCTGCCGGTTGAGATTCGTGAGGCACACCCTGTCGTCGTCGATCAGGTCTAGCGCGCCGATGCCGCTTCTTGCGAGCGCCTCCACCGTGTAACCGCCCACGCCGCCGATCCCGAAGACCGCGACCCGGGACTTTGCCAGCTTTTCTAGTCCTTCCGGACCTATAAGCAGCTGTGTTCTTGAAAACTGATTAAGCATATTATCTACCGCCTATGAACCTGTTATCCGGTCAGTGCCGCGCTATTCCAGTCCCAGGACTTCCCCGCATATCATCACAGCGTTTCTGACGCAGTCGTCGCACGAGCAGAGCGGCTTTCCGTCAGTCATTGTCTTCAGATCCCTGCATCTTATCGCGCCGCACCTGCTGCGGAATTCCTCCTGGATCTTGCGCGCCGTTTTTACCGTACCCAGCCCTCCGGTCCTCAGGCCGGCGATCACACCTGCGCCGATAAGAGCGCCGCAGGTCGCTTCAAGGTTGCCCATGCCGGCCCCGAATCCCGCGGTGACGTGTTTCAGCTGTTCTTCCGTAAGTCCGGTCCGGTCTGCAAGGACTGCCGTTACCGCCTGTGCGCAGTTGTAACCGCCGGAATTCTTCAGCTCGACCGCTTTCTCAGCTCTTTCATTTATCGTCATAACGATCTCCTCCGTTTCTGCCGTTTCATCCCGGGATGCCGCCGCCGGCGTTCCGGGGGCTCTCTGATCATCTTCTGTTTGTGTCGTCCATAAAGGATCCGTACGCACGGAACAGTCTGTTGTTTTCATTTGCGACGATGTCCTTCAGTTTGGCATACATCGGGTATTCTTTTTCCATATCGTCATAAAACGATATCCTGGGGGACATCAGATACTGCGGCCTTCCGTCCTTGACCGACGCCCGTTCCATGACTTCTCTGTCTGTCATTATCCTTATCAGGTCCATGCAAAGGCCGATCTGATCTTCGGGCACGTCGGCGGATATCCCCGCCATGTCGCAGTAATAGAGGGGAACGTTGTCCTGTTCGTCCATGCTGATCTGCTTTATTTCAGTCCGGTCGAGCCTCGCGCTGAGAGACCTCATCGTCTCAGCGTAGCCGATGTACCCGCCGGCCGCGCCCGAGTCATACAGTCCGGCAAAATCGCTGCTGTCTGCGTCTCTGTATTCCGGAACGGCCGCGTTTGCAAGAGCCTTTCTGTTCGCGGATACGTCAATGTCTTTCAGCCTGTCTTTATACTGTGTCGCCACAGGGTCCTGCGTTTTGTCCGCAGCTGCGTCCAAAAGATAGATATCGTATCCGTACATGGCGAAAGAGATAAGAATGCTGCTGTCAGATCCCGCGACGTCGAATATGTTCTCAGCCTTATTGAGTTCACTGTCGTTTCGGTCATATATCATCAGGTCGCAACACAGGAAAACGGGAACGCCGTAATTGTCCTGATATCCGTCAGCCGGTTCCAGCGTGAACCCGTAGAAATCCTCCGTGTCGATGAGATCGTGCACATCCAGAGGCTTTAAATAGTCTTTTTCTACGAACTCTTTTTCGAGGAGCACGTCGTACATGACGACGTCGATCCCTTCAGGTCTGCCGTCGGAATAGCAGTTATAGGGCATGTGTTCCAGAGTAACGTCAGGATGCAGTTTGCTCCATTCCTCCTCCAGCACTTCTGAATAATACCCGGCTTCCGGAAGATACGGATAAAGCGAATAGGTCACTGTCCTGTCTTTTTTAGATTGTGTAACGGCCACGAATAGAATCGCCGCCGCAAGTATGATCACAGCCGCGAGATATACCGCTCCCGGCACCCTGTGACTCCTTTTGTTTTCCGAATTCCTTCTGTCGTACCGATCCATATCCGAATACTATACCGCTTTCCTTCTTATTCCAGTCCTTCGTTATCCGAAAAGACATCAATACGCATCGGAAAGCAAACTGTTCTGGTTGAGGATAAGCAAGTCCCATCTCGCCAAGCAGCCAGAGCGCCTTTGCCTGAATTATTACGGATTCATGGGCAAGGAGTGACGAAACATATGGGATGCTTTCCACTTATCCTTGTCTTTTGTCAGTATGCCAGGCTCTTTATAGAGTTCCGGTTCAGTCAATCCGGCATCTCCTTCAAAATCTTCAGATACATATCCAGCCTTGCGTTGATGTATCCGGCGAACAGGTTCTCCATGGCGGAAAGACTGTGTTTAAC
>CAMZHU010000009.1 GCA_947306975.1 uncultured Clostridia bacterium
CAGACGGTCGAGTCCCGATTCGTGGAGCCCCAGTTCCTCGAGGAACATCTCTCTGTCCTCCGGATCGAGCTCGGCTATCTCCATCTCGGTCTTCGCGCAGATGGGGAGCACGCTCGCGGACTCGCTGTCGGCGAGTTTCTTCACGGCTTTATAATAATCGTTGGATTCGTAGTCGGCTATACCGGCTTCGTCCATGTTCGCAGCGTATATCACGGGCTTGAGCGTCAGCAGGTCGGAAGTGGCGATGAGTTCCGCGTCTTCCTGGTCGCATTCGAAGCTGCGCGCGGAAGCTCCGCCGTCCAGATGATCCCGCAGCCGTTCGAATACTTCCGCCTCGTGCAGGAACTTCTTGTCGCCGCCTTTAGCGGCCTTCTTCGCCTTTTCTATCCTGCGGTCGACCATCTCCATGTCCGCCATGATGAGCTCTATGTTGATTATGTCTATGTCGCGGAGCGGATCCGTCCCGCCTTCGACGTGGATGACGTTGTCGTCGTCGAAACAGCGGACGACGTGGACGATGGCGTCTGTCATCCTTATATTACTCAGGAACTTGTTCCCGAGGCCCTCGCCCCTGGACGCGCCCCTGACGAGGCCCGCGATGTCGACGAACTCGATGACTGCAGGCGTGTACTTTTTCGGCGAATACATCTCCGCCAGATAATCGAGCCGCTCGTCCGGCACGGTCACGACGCCCACGTTGGGATCGATGGTGCAGAACGGGTAGTTGGCGCTCTCGGCGCCCGCGTTCGTTATGGCGTTGAAAAGGGTAGATTTTCCGACGTTCGGAAGTCCGACTATTCCTAGCTTCATGTCACTTTCTCCATTCGCTCACACAGGGTATACGGCGGGCGGCGCACCGCTCCGGAAAACGTTATTTCAATAAGAATATTCTAGCATTAAATCAATCACTGTCAAACACTATTTGCATCGATTGTCGGTTGACATCACGCCTGCATTCAAATAGGATATGTGTAAAAGGAGGGCTGTGCCCGTGCTTGTCGGAAACGTCGAAATTTCATCAAAGGCATGGCTCGCGCCGATGGCGGGCGTATGCGACCGCGCCTTCCGCGCCGTCTGCCGCAGTTTCGGCGCGGGCATGACCTGCAGCGAGATGGTCAGCGCGAAAGCCCTTGTCTTCGGAGACGAAAAAACCAAGACCCTGCTCGCCCTCTCTCCCGACGAACACCCTGCCGCCGTGCAGATCTTCGGTCACGAGCCGGAATGCATGGAACGCGCCGCCGCGATCGCGGCGGAAGTATCCGGCGCGGATATCATGGATATCAACATGGGGTGTCCCGTCGGTAAGATAGTCAAAAACGGCGACGGCTGCGCTCTGATGCGGGATACCGCTCTCGCCGCGGAGATAGTCAGGGCCGTCCGCCGCGGATGCGGGCTTCCGGTCACGGTCAAGTTCCGCAAGGGCTGGGACGGCGGCAGCGTTAACGCCGTCGATTTCGCCCGTGCCATGGAGGACGCGGGCGCTTCCGCCATCGCCGTACACGGCAGGACGCGGGTGCAGATGTACTCCGGAGTGGCCGACTGGAACATAATCCGCGACGTCAAAGCCGCCGTTTCGATCCCCGTCACGGCAAACGGAGACGTCTTCTCCGCCGACGACGCGCTGCGGATGTTCCGCCACACGGGCGCGGACGCGGTGATGATAGGGCGCGGCGCTTTCGGGAACCCCTGGATATTCGGACAGATCAACGCCGCTCTTTCCGGTCTTCCCGTTCCGGAGCCTCCGACGCTTTCTGAACGGCTCGATACCGCCGTGCGCCATATCGAGCTCGCCGCCCGGCTCAAAGGCGAGCGCGTCGCCTGCCTCGAAGCCAGAAAACACTACGCATGGTATCTGAAGGGCGTGCCCCACGCCGGCCAGTTCAGGAGCCGGATCGTGCAGGTGTCCGCTCTCGAAGACATATACAGGATTACGGAACAGATCAAAAGAGAACTGAGGTGATCGAACTGAACTACGCCGAAGAACTGGCGCTGATCGAAAAGGTCAGGGCCGGCGACCCGGACGCCTTTGAGCCGCTCGTTATCGAGCACCAGAAAAAGGTCTACAACCTTGCGCTCAAACTTCTCCGGGATCCGGACGACGCGGCCGACGCGGCTCAGGACGCGTTCATAAAAGCATATACGGGCCTGGACAGCTTCCGCTCCGACAGCAGATTTTCCGTGTGGCTCTACCGCATCACGTATAACATATGCCTCGATCAAATGCGCAGGAAAAAGCGCGCCAACGAGGTCCCGCTGACATACGAGGACGAAGACGGGAACGAGGCCGAGCTCCCGATCCCGGACGAGAGCGCCTCTCCCGAAAGGGAATACGAAAAGGCTGAGCTACGCGAACTCATATACAAAGGGCTCGACTCCCTCAGCCCCGAACACCGTCAGATACTGATCATGCGCGAGATTTCCGACATGAGTTACACGGATATAGCGGAGGCCCTCTCCATCGAGGAGGGCACGGTAAAGTCGCGCATATCCCGCGCGAGACGGAGCCTTGCGGAATTTCTCTACGCGCACGGAACTTCCGGCGGCCTTTCGCGTCATAAGAACGGAAAGGGGGCGGAGACGGATGCCTGACTGCGAAAAATACTTCGATCTTATAAGCGCATATATAGACGGCGAGCTGACGGCGTTCGAAGAAGCAGAGCTTAATACGCATCTCGCCTCCTGCAGCCACTGCCGCGCCGTATACGACGCTCTCGCCGGCATTTCCGGCGAACTCCGCTCCGATCTCGCGGATCCCCCCGAAGACCTGTCCGCAAAGGTGATGTCGTCCGTCCGCGCAGAGAGCGGATACCCGCTCGCCGGCGTCTCAAGGGAACCGAAAAGGCGCCGCGCGGTGATCTACCGGCGCGCTGCTCTCGCGGCAGCCTGCATCGCGGTCGTCATCTTCGCCGTGCCGACGCTCTCGAAGTTCGGACGCATGGGCAGCACGGGCGGTGCGGACAACATGTCCCCGGCCCCGTCGGCCGCGTACGACGCAAAGTCGGACGAAGCTCTGCCTATGCCGGCGGAAATGGATGCCGACTTCCCGACATATGAGGCCGCCTTCGACGAAGAGGAGGCCGTGGGCGAGTATGAAGCCGAGCCCGCGTCTAACGGCGCAGACGGCACGAAGAAATCCGAAATGCCCGCCGCGGCCGAAGAACCTTCCGACAGCGCGAGCCAGGGCGACGCGTATCACCGGAACTGGGAAGACGTGCAGCACGATATCGACGGCGGATTCGATCTTGTGATCACCGTCCGCGGCAGCGTCCCCGAGCGCTTCGACGGTCTCATCTTCTACGACGGCGGCGGAGACGTGGCCTCTTACGCTGTCATATCTCTCGAGGAAGCGGAAGCGCTTGCCTCCGGACTCGATTCCGGCGGCAGCGGCGTGGAGATAGCCCGTCACGACGCAGGCACCGGCCTTGCGCTCGTGCTCGTAAAATAACCGTCCGCATGCATAACGCGCCCCGGCCGTACGGCCGGGGCGCTCTTCTTTTGCCGGAAATGCTCTCTCCCCGCCTTGACAATCCATACATTATTCTATAAGATATTTTAATTAAAGTGATCACCTCAAAGGAGCTGTATATAAATGGCAAAGGACAAGAAAGTCGAACAGATCACAGATATGGAGGTCGACTTCGCGCAGTGGTACACGGACATCTGCCGCAAGGCTGAGCTCGTCGAATATTCCAGCGTCAAGGGCTTCACCATACTGCGCCCCTACGGCTACGCGATCTGGGAGAACATCCAACGCATCATGGACGGTATGTTCAAGAAGACCGGCCACGTCAACGTGGCTATGCCCGTCCTCATCCCCGAGAGCCTGCTCAAGAAGGAAGGCGAGCTGGTGAACGGCTTTGCCCCCGAGGTCGCCTGGGTCACCATGGGCGGCAGCGAACAGCTGGAGGAGCGGCTCGCGTTCCGTCCCACGTCCGAGACCATGTTCTGCGACCACTGGCACAGCGTGCTGCAGAGCTACCGCCAGCTCCCGATGCTGTATAACCAGTGGTGCTCCGTCATCCGCTGGGAGAAGACCACGCGTCCGTTCCTCCGCTCCCGCGAGTTCTGGTGGCAGGAAGGCCACACCATCCACGAGACCGCTGAGGAGGCCATGGCCGAGACCGAGCAGCAGCTCAACTGCTACGCCGACTTCTGCGAGAACGTGCTGGCCATGCCCGTCGTAAAGGGCCGCAAGACCGAGAAAGAGAAGTTTGCCGGCGCTGAGGCCACCTACACCATCGAGTGCATGATGAAGGACCGCAAGGCCCTCCAGTCCGGCACCAGCCATTACTTCGGAGACAAGTTCTCCAGGGCCTACGACGTGACCTTCACCGGCCGCGACAACACTCTCCAGTATCCGTTCCAGACCTCCTGGGGCTCCACTACCAGACTTATAGGCGCGGTCATCATGACCCACGGCGACAACAACGGTCTCGTCCTGCCGCCCCGCATAGCGCCCGTCCAGGTCGTCGCGATCCCCATAGCCGCCCACAAGAACCCCGAAGTTCTGGAGACCGTGAAGGCGATCCTCGAAAAACTCGACGCCGCGGGCATCCGCACGAAGCTCGACGTCTCCGAACAGTCCATGGGCTGGAAGTGTGCGGAGTATGAGATGAGAGGCGTGCCCGTACGCCTCGAACTGGGTCCCCGCGATCTGGAGAACGGCCAGTGCTGCCTCGTCCGCCGGGACAACAGGGAGAAGGTGTTCGCCCCCATCGAAGGCATCGGGGAATCAGTGAAAAAGCTTCTTGACGATATCCATGACAACCTGTACGCCATGGCCAAGAAGAACCTCGAGGAAAACACGTTCGACCTCACCACCTGGGAAGAGGTCCGGGATATGGCTCAGGGCAGAGGCGGTTTCGCGCACACCAAGTGGTGCGGCAGCCTCGAGTGCGAGCTCGCTATGAAAGAGAAAGCCGGCGTCTCGTCCCGCTGCATGCCGCTGGAGCAGAGCGGCACGACAGGCAAATGCCCGGTCTGCGGCAAGGAATGCACGACCGACATATACTGGGGCGTCGCCTACTGATATATATCCCCCCCCCGAGAGAAAGCACATTGCATAAAGGAGCAGGTCCATGCTTAAGCGTATGACTATAGAAGAGGCCGTCGGCCTCGTCAAAGACGGAGACACCATCTGGATAAACGCCTTCGGCGCCTGCGCGTCTCCCATAGAACTCAACAAAGCGCTCACCAAGCGCTTCCGCGAGATGGGTTCGCCCCGTCACCTGTCGGTATACAGCGCCTTCAGCTTCAGCGACTGGAAGGACGGCAGCGACGTCGAGGGCTACATCACGGAGGGCGCCGTCGACCGCGTGGTCATCGGGCACTATTCCAGCCTCCGCGACACCTGCCGCGCCATTATGGACAATAAGATCGAGGGTTACAATCTTCCCGGAGGGATCATGTCCCACATGGTCCGCGCCGCCGCACGCGGCGCCAAGTCCCTGTTTTCGAAGACCGGCCTGAATCTCTTCGTAGACCCGCGCAACGGCGGCCAGTACAAGCTGAACGAAAAGTCGAAGCTCGATCTGGTCTCCCTCGCCGAGGAAGACGGAGAACTCGGTCTCCTTTATAAGATACCTAAGATAGACATAGCCTTTATAAAGGCCAGTTTCGCCGATGAGCGCGGCAACATCTCGTTCCAGAACGAGACCGCGTCCATAGACGCCCTGTCCGTAGCCCAGGCTACCCACAGGAACGGCGGCAAGGTCATCGTGCAGGTGGTGCGCATCGTCAACAACAACATGCCTCCCCGCACGGTCAACGTCCCGTCCGCGCTGGTGGACGCAGTCGTCGTCTGCCCCAAACAGCAGCAGCTCACAAATCTCGATGGTTTCTACGATTTCATCTGCGGCAAGTACGTCCCCAGAGGGGCCATACTCAAGGCATGCCGGGAGGAGCTCCGCGGCGCTATCGGGAGCGTGTCCCACCGCAGCTCCCTCCACACCGCGCTGGCGCGCCGCGCCGTCAGGGAGATAGAACCGGGCCAGATCGTAAACATCGGGATAGGAATACCCGAGCTCGTCGCGGAGGAGGTCCTGAACCGCAACATGGTCGAGGACGTGCACCTCAGCGTCGAGTCCGGTCATACGGGCGGCTTCCCGCTGGGCGCCCAGGGCTTCGGCGTCGCGATCGGGCCCGACTCGATGATGGACATGTCCCGCCAGTTCGACTTCTATGAAGGCGGCGGACTCGACCTGTGCTTCGTCGGAGCTCTTGAGATCGACAAAGCCGGAAACGTCAACGGCCACTACACCACCGGAAAACTCTCCGGCATTGGCGGTTTCGCCAACATAACCCAGACGACCAAGAAAGTCGTATTCTGCTTCACCTTCACGAGCGGCGGCATCGAGGGCGAGTTCGACGGAGAAAAGGTCTCCATCGCCAAGGAAGGCCGCATAACCAAGTTCGTCGATCATGTGGGCAGCCTCAGCTTCAGCGTCAAGAACGCCCGCGAGAACGGGCAGGAGATCCTGTACGTCACGGAACGCTGCGTTTTCCGTCTCGGCGAGCACGGCCTCGTCCTTTCCGAGGTCGCTCCGGGCATAGACGTTCAGAAGGACATACTCGAAAAGCTGCCGTTCGAAGTGGAGGTCGCGGAAGACCTCCGCGCCATGGAGTTCTGATACCGGGAGGCCTGTAATGCCGGCAACATTCATCAATATGGCGACTGTGCTCGTCGGGAGCCTGATCGGCATCTTCTTCAGGAACAGGATAAAGGAAAAGTATGTCGAGACCATTTTTGCCGCGATAGCTCTCTGTACTGCCGCTATAGGCATAATGAGCGCCGTAAAGACAGAACATATCATAGTCGTGATCGTATGCCTTGTCATCGGATCCGTGATCGGCGAAGCTCTCCGCATAGACGACCGCATAGAGAGCGCCGGGACATGGCTGAACGGCAAGCTCTTCCGCGGGCGCGAGGGCAGCAGCCGCTTTGCCGAGGGATTCGTATCCGCAAGCATCCTGTTCTGCGTGGGCTCCATGACCATCATGGGCTCTCTTGAGGCGGGTATCCGCGGCGATTACAGCATCATCCTGGCAAAGAGCGTCCTGGACCTTATCTCCTCGATGGCATTCGGGGCCGCAATGGGCATTGGAGTCACCTTCTCCGTATTCTTCATACTCGTATACCAAGGCGGGATAACGCTGCTCGCCGGTCTCGCCGCCCCGTATCTGAGCGATATGGTGGTGACTGAGATGTCTGCCATCGGCGGCGTCATGCTCATCGGCATGGCGATCAATATGCTGGAGCTCTCTGAGAAACGCATACGTCTTGCGAACATGCTCCCGGCCATATTCCTGCCCATCATCTACTTCCCTCTTGCGGAACTCGTAAAGGGGCTCTTCTGAATCACCTGAACATAAAAGCTCCCCCTCCGGGAGCTTTTTCATATCTTTCCCGTAAAAGGAGCGTATCAATATGACCAACCAGCAGAAATGGAAAGCCCTGTGCAAAAGGCTCGACGAGATCGACGCCTATTGCCGCTGCGTCGGCAAGGTGAACTTCGACATGGAGTGCTGCGCGCCCGAAGAAGGCATAGAACAGGCCGGCGAGGACATGGCGATCCTCGGCAAACGGATCTTCAAACTGACCCACGCCCCGCGCTACACCTCGCTCCTCGAAGAGCTCCGCGCGGACGGCGAGGGGCTTACCTCCGTGCAGAAAAAGGCCGTCGAACATCTCTACGACAGCTATGCGCGGGAAAAGAACATTTCGCCGAAGCTCAGTTACGAGATGGATCTTGCCTCGAACAAAGCCTACGGCGCGTGGCTGAAGGCCAAGAAATCCGCGGATTTCTCGCTCTTCCGCGACAGCCTCGCCGAGCTCATCCGGTACCAGCGTCTTTCCGTCTCCCTGCGCGACACGCAGAAGGAGACCGTCTATGATACATGTCTCGACGACATGGAGAAGGGCGACAGCATCTCTCAGCTCGACGGGTTTTTCTCGGCACTGAAAGGGCGGATCGTGCCGCTCATCCGCCGCATCGCGGAAGAAGGCAGGCCTTTACGGGACGACTTTATGTCGCGCAAAGTCCCGATCCACGCCCAGGAGGCCATGTCCCGCTATATCCTGGACCTTGAGGGCCTTCGCCGGGAAGCGCTGGTGCTCATGACTACCGAGCATCCCTTCACGGACAATTACGGCAGACACGACGTCCGGGTCACGACGCATTACTATGAGGACTGCTTCATCTCGAACGTCTTTACGACGCTGCACGAGGGCGGCCACGCCCTGTTCATGCAGTGCGAGCCCCAGGAACTCTACGACCAGCACTGCGCGAACAACATGACGAACGCCATGCACGAGACCATCTCACGCTTTTACGAGAACCTCATCGGCCGCAGCGAGGCGTTCATAAACTTCGTTTCGCCGAAGATCCGCGAGCTGTCCGGCGGCGTCTTCGACGACGTCTCCGACCGCGAGCTCTACGAGGCTGTGAACATTGCCCGTCCCGGCCTTATACGCATGGAGGCGGACGAACTGAGCTACTGTCTCCACATAATGATCAGGTACGAGCTCGAAAAAGCATTCGTGAACGGTGAGATCACCGTCGACGAGATCCCGGTCCTGTGGAACGAAAAGTACCGCGAGTATCTCGGGGTCGAAGTGCCTGACGACGCCCAGGGCTGCCTTCAGGACGTGCACTGGACCGGCATCTACTACGGTTATTTCCCATCCTACGCGCTGGGCAACGCATACGGCGTGCAGATCCTGCGCACCATGAAGAAGGACTTCGACGTGGACGCCGCCGTGGCGGCGGGAGATCTCCTTCGGGTGCGCGACTGGCTGAGCGAAAAGGTGTTCTCCATCGCCTCCCTCACGACGCCGGACGAGTGGATCCGCTCGATCACTGGAGAAGGACTGAACGCGGATTACTATCTCGATTATCTGGAAGAAAAATTCACGAAGCTGTACGGGCTGAAATGAAAGCGGCCCGTAATGACGCAAAGGACCGGGCGGTGAGCCCGGTCCTTCTGTTTTATGTCTGTCAGTGCCGCGTATAGATGTTTATGAACTCCGCGTGGAGCTTCGAGTAGATCAGTTTCTGTCCGCCGTACAGTCCGTAGTAACCGGACAGCATATAGCTCACGGCCGCCGCGACGGCGAAGTACGCAAGCCCTCCGGAACCGAACAGTTCCAGGCCGAGGAACACCGACGCCATCGGGCAGTTCACCATCGCGCAGAAGAACGCGACGAGTCCGACTGCGGCGCAGAAGCCGGGGTCGAGCCCCATGATCTGACCGAAGACGCATCCCAGCGTAGCTCCGACGAACATGGACGGGACTATCTCGCCGCCCTTGAAGCCGGTGGCTATCGTCACCACGGTGAATACTATCTTGAGGGCGAACGCCTCGGGCCTTGCCTTCCCGCCCACGGCGTCCACTATGACGGACATCCCCGCGCCGTTATAGTCGCGGCTGCCGACCGCAAGCGTAAGGGCTATCAGCACCGCGCTCCCGGCGAGGACCCGGAGATACGCGTTCCTTATCTTTTCGTGGGCCAGCCTTTCGCCGTGGTGCAGCGCAAGGCAGAACAGTATGCTTATTCCCCCGCAGATCGCGGCGAGGAGCACGGTCTCGAGCGCCGGAACGGCCGCCAGCTTCGGCACGGCTATCGCCGGAAAGATCTCAGAGCCTATGCCGCACAGGGCCGACACTTCGTTTGCCACCAGGCCGGATATGACGCACGGCACCAGAGCGACGTAATAGAATTCGCCCACGCTTATGACCTCGAGCGCGAAGACCGCCGCAGTTATGGGCGTCGAGAACACGGCCGCGAAGACGGAGCACGCGCCGCACATAACGAGGACGTGGCTGTCCTTTTCCCCGAGCCGGAACAGCCTGCCCGCCTGGAATCCCAGCGTGCCGCCTATCTGTATGGCGGCGCCCTCGCGTCCTGCCGAACCGCCGACGAACTGGGTTATCACGGTGCTGACGAATATAAGCGGCGCCATCAGCGCGGGTATCTTCTCATCGCTCCTGACCGCCCGCAGCACGTTGTCCGTGGTAAGGGGCGCTTTTGCCGCCGTGTACATGAGAGCTATGAGCAGGCCTCCGGCCGGCATCAGCCAGAGCGTCCACGGGTTTGCCAGGCGGAACGCGGCGGCGTGTTTAATGCAGAGATGGAACAGCGTACCCACGGCCCCGCCGGCAACGCCTATCACGGCGCCTATGACCGCCCATCTCACAAAAGCGGCTATATACAGTCCGGCACTTCTGAACCAGAGTGCCGGACCCTTTTCTTTATCCATTTTCACACCTTCTCAGGATGCTTATTTGAGAAGCAGATATACAAGAAGGACACAGACGCCGATGCAGGTCATGATGAGCGCGAAGGAGAAGCTCTCGCTGATCCTGCGCAGCATCTCGTAGGTAAGCCGTCTGACCTTCGCAAAGTACAGTACGAATCTCTGCGAATGGGTGATCCGGTCAAGCAGATGGCCGAGGGCGTCCGTGAAGACGCTGCCGGCGTGCATCTTCCTTATACGGGAAGTCTTGAACTGCTGGTCCCTGGAATCGAAGGTCTCCTGATCCGTGGTCCTGGAAACCACGCGGATCGCCGTGGGCGAAAGGAGCGAACGGCGGGCCGAGTAAGCGGCGAGATCCGTGGAGCCTGATAGTATGCGGCCCACCGAGGATGAGAGCACCGTCCTGCGCATCATATAGGCTGCGGTATCCGTCGCGCCTGAGAGTATATGTCCGACCGTGGATGAGAGCACCGACCTGCGCATCGCCAGCGCGACAAAGTCTGCGCTGCCGGATACGACGCGTCCGAACACCTCTCCGATGACAGTCAGGGCATTTATGAGCGGTTTGTATACGCTGTTCTCCAGATCCATCCATGACGGGATGATATCCACATAGCGTCCGTTCCTGTAAGTCGCTTTGCGTATGAGCGCGAAATAAAGTACGGCTGCGATGACTATGCAGATCGCCGCTCCCTTAAGAGCCTCGAACGAGAAGAATTCCGCGGTTCCCGCTTTCGTCCCGCCCAGGAACCCGACGGCTCCGGAGGCCAGACGGATGGCTATCGACGGAACTCCGAGGACGAGTATCGCGGCAGAGGATATGGCTATGACGGCGGCGCTCGCGCCGTTCACGCAGGGACGCATGGCGTCGAACTCGGTCTGCCTCTCAGGGTGCTTCTCTATGAACAGCACGACGAACAGCTTCGTCATGTATGCGAGCGTGCAGCCTCCTGAGAAGAGGAACAGCCATTCGGCGCATTTGATCCAGCCGGCGGAGACGAACTCAGCGCATTCGAGCAGCCCCTCGTGGAGGAGCGTCTTGCTTATATACCCTGAGAACAGCGGGATGCCTCCGATGCCGAGCGCCCCGATAAGGAACGCCGCGAAGAGAAGAGGCTTTCCGCGGCCGAACCCGCGGACGTCGTTAAGATCCAGCTTGTGGAGATTCATGTATACTACGCCGGCCGCAGTGAACAGGGACAGCTTGAAGAGCGAGTGGTTGAGCATGTGGAGGACCGTTCCGGTAACGGCGAGGGAGTTGTGTTCCCCGAGGATCGACGCGGAAGCTATGCCCACCGCTATAAAACCTATCTGGGACACCGAGGAGCAGGCGATCGTGCGCTTGAGGTTGACGCTGAAGAGCGCCATGACGCCGCCCAGCGCCATCGTGATCACTCCGAGGACGAGAAGCAGCACGCCCCATTTCACGTCGCCGTAGAATGCGCCCGCGCTGAGTGCGACGACGCCGAAAATGCCGACTTTGGTCAGTATGCCGGAGAGGAGCGCGCTTGCCGGCGCGGGGGCGACCGGGTGTGCCTTCGGCAGCCAGATATGGAGCGGGAAGATACCTGCCTTGGCGCCGAAGCCTATCAGTATACAGATGCCCGCGGGATAGAGAGGCCGCCTGTCGGACAGGCTCTGCGCCGCTTCGCGGAGGCCGTCTATCCTCAGCGTGCCGAGCGTGCGCCACAGGAGGAGCAGGCCCATGAACAGGACCAGTCCGCCTATCACGGCTATGTAGAGATACGTCTTCGCCGCCGTTATGGACTCTTCGGTCTGGTCGTGGATGACCCAGACGAATGACGTGAAGGAGGCTATCTCAAAGAACACGAACGAGGTCATGAGATCCGACGCGAGGAACACGCCCATGACCGCTCCGAGAGTGAGCAGGAAGAAACTGTAGTACCTGTTCCTGCTGCGGTAGTGCTCTGCGAAATACTGGAGGGAGAACACGGCAGCGACCGTCCAGGCGAAGGATATTACGAGTATGTACAGGCGGCGGAAGCCGTCGAGCGTGAGGCTCAGTCCTCCGGTGAGCACGCCGGAAACGGATACCGACAGATCCCTGCCGCTTATGAACAGGATAAGGGAGACCGCGAGCATCGCCGCGCACACAGCGGCGGCGAACACGCTCCGGGCCGTCTTTCCGAAACGTCCGATCACGAAGGAAACGCCGGCTGCGAGCATCGGGAAGAATATGAGGATGAAAAGCAATGCAGACATCTTGGCGCCTCCTTTCAGAATAATCCGCGCGCTATGTTCGTCGCGAGGTCGACGACGGGCTGACCGTACAGCCCGAAGAAGATGTTGACCGCGCTGAACAGGCATACGGGCACGAGCATCGCCGCGGGCGCGTCGCTGCGGGGATGCCTGAGGAAGTGGTCGCGCTCACGTTTCGGGAAGAACGCGCGTATAACTATGTTGATCATATAGAGCGCGCAGAGGAAGGAACTGACTATAAGGACCGCCACGCCCGCATAGCCGAGGGGCGTACCGGTGCTCAGCGCCGCCGTACACAGCTGCCATTTGGACACGAAACCGGCGAACAGCGGTATGCCGGTGAGGGACAGAGCCGACGCCGTAAAGCACGCGAATGTGACCGGCATGACCTTCCCAATCCCGTCGAGCTCCCAGATATACTCGCGTCCCGTCTTCTTCAGCACCGCGCCGGCGCAGTAGAAGGCGGATATCTTTATGATCGCGTGGAAAAGCATGTGACAGAGGCCGGCGGCCATGCCCGCCTCCGTCATAAGCGTGACGCCTATAAGTATGTACGACAGGTTGCTGACCGTCGAATATGCCAGCCTGCGCTTGAAATGGCGCTCCTTGACCGCTTTCACGGCGGCGTATACGACGGTGAACATCACTATGACCTGCACGACCTTCTGCGCCCAGCTGCCGAGCAGGAAAGACGCGCCGAAGCAGTAGTACGTCAGGCGGATTATCGCGAATATGCCGGCCTTGACGACCGCGACCGCGTGGAGCAGCGCGGTGACCGGGGTGGGCGCGACGGACGCCGTGGGCAGCCAGCTGTGGAGCGGGAAGACGCAGGACTTGACGCCGAACCCCATGAAAGTGAGGACGTATATGAGGTACAGCAGATCCCTGCTTATCTGCGAGATGGTGGCCGCGTAGCCGCCGAGTTTGAACGTGGTGCCGCCGGCGAACACGCCGAGCACTACGACGCCTATGAAGGCGAAGGCGGATCCGCCGAAGGAGAAGAGGGCGTATTTACGGCCGGCGTACATGGACTCGTGGTTGTATTCGTGGACGACGAGCGGGATGGTTATGAGCGTCAGCATCTCGTAGAACACGAACATGGTTATCATGTTGCCGGCGAAGCAGATGCCCATCGTGACGCCGAAAGTCATCACGTAGTAGCAGAGGAACTCTTTCGCGCGCTCCTCGTCGGCCATGTACGAAAAGGCGTATATCATGGCGAACACCCAGAGCGTCGACGACATGCCGGAGAAGAACGATCCGAAGCCGTCGAGACGGAGCGTTATCGAGAAGTAATCGGTAAAGCTGTAGAAGGTCAGCGGTTCTGAGGGGCGGTTAAGTATGAGCGCCCAGACGCAGGCCGCGCTGAGGACTACCACCGCTTCGTACAGGGTATTCCTCTTCCTCGTGTCTTCAGTTTTCAGATTTCGTACAATCAGCGCTCCGATAAACGGGAACAGTATCGGAAACAGCAGGAAAAACCTATTCATATCGCGTGATCCTCTACATTATGAGTGAGAGCCAGTCGAACAGGGTCTGGCCGAAGATGCCCATCAGCAGGCCGATGAAGCTAAGGATGAGCATGGGCACGGTCATCGACGGCCGCGCCTCCGTTTTCGGCTGCGAGTAGTCGTAGCCCTTCTTCGGGAAGAAGCCTGAGATGACGGGCGGGAGCAGATAGCCCGCGGTGAGCAGCGCGGAAACGAGCAACACCGCAGGGATAAGGACCGAGAATACGCCGTAGTCGCCGGACACTGCGGCCACAGCGATGAACCACTTGCTGACGAAACCCGCGAACGGCGGTATGCCTATAAGGGAGAGCGACGCCAGCGTGAACGCCCACATTGTGAGAGGCATGCGCTTGCCTATGCCCTCGAGCTGGGACACGTTCGTCTTCCCCTCGCGCAGGATAATGGAGCCGGCCGCGCAGAAGAGCGTCACCTTGGCCGCCGCATGGGCCGCGACGTGCGTGAGCGCGCCGACGAACCCCGCCGGCGTAAGGCAGGCAAGGCCCAGCATTATGTACGAGATGTTGCTTACGGTGGAATATGCGAGGCGTTTTTTCAGGAGGTCCTCCTTGTATGCCATGATGGAGCCCATGAATACCGTCACCAGCGCGAGGATCATCCAGACCAGCTGGACCCACGTGCCGGATATGTACTGCGTGCCCACCGTGTAGTACACGACGCGGACCACCGCGATTATTCCGGCCTTCGCTATTATGCCGGAGAGCAGCGCGCTTGCCGGGGCGGGAGCCACCGGATGGGCCGTCGGGAGCCACCCGTGCATCGGATACATACCGGCTTTCGTTCCGAAGCCGACTATCATCATGAATATCGCCGCGTGGAATATCTTCTCATGGCCCGCTATCGCCTGCGGATCAATCACGCCTCCCAGCGTGAAAGCGTGGCCCGCCGAATAATGCCAGATGAAGAAAACGCCGAAGAGCGCCATGAGCGCGCCGAACACCGAGTAGAACAGGTACTTGAGAGCCGCCGAGACGGCGTCCTTCTTGAGCGAATGGAGCACGAGCGGCACCGCCGCGAAGGTCACGCATTCGAAGAACAGGTACAGCGTCACCAGGTTCGCCGCTACGGACAGCCCTATGAGCACGCCGAGCGTCGCGAGGTAGAATCCGTAGAACCTGTTCTCCGCGCCTTCATGCTCCATGTAGTCGTAGGAGTAGACGGCGGTGATGAGCCACGTGATCGAGATGACCGCGCTGAAAAACAGGCTGACCTTATCCGCCGCGAAGGTCACGGTTATCTCGTCCGTGATCCGGAAGAGGGTGATCTCCTTCGTGACCGACGCGGTCAGCGCGACCGCGAGCACGGCAGTAACGGCAGTAACGGCCGTAACGTACCATCGCCGCGCCCTGCCTTCCGGCTTCAGTATCGGCAGAAGTATTCCTGCTATTATCGGTATAAATATCGGTAGGATAAGCATTTGTTCACTTCCTGTCGTTAGCTCACGCCAGCATTCTCAGACCGCTGACGATTATGCGGTAGATCGACTGCGACCAGAGTCCGAAGACCAGGTTCAGAATGAGGAAGAGCGAGGACGAGACCATGAAGCCCCAGTCCTTGTATACCAGCGGGGACACGTCTTCTGACGGGGTGTATATCCGGATGACCGTCCGGAAGAAGTAAAACGCGTTGAGCAGGGTGCTGACTGCGAGCACACAGAGCGTCACGACCGACTGCGCGCTCGAATGGGTGACGGCCGCGACCGAGAAGAAGAGCTTGGAGATGAAACCCGCGAACGCTGGGAATCCGACCATGGACAGCGCTCCGACCGTGAACATGAACGCCGAGAATGGCGCCCGTCTGGCCGCGCCTGTCAAATTGCTGAAAACGGGGCTGCCTCCGCTCGCCTCCGTAAGCTTGGCCGCGGAAAGGAAGAGGAGCGGCTTCGTCACTGCGTGAGTGAGGATGTGGAAGATCGCGGCGCAGAAGCCCATATGTCCGCCGAGGCCGATGCCGACGAATATGTAGCCGATCTGGGCTGCGGAGGAATACGCGATCATGCGGTTCACCGATTCCTGCCTGAGCGCGGAGACGGAACCCATGATGATGCCGCAGAGGCCGAAAACGAACAGGACGTTCTGGGCGGCGCCAACGGCGGGGCTGTCGGTCCCTATGACCCTGTAGAGTATCTTTATTAGCAGGAAAATATATCCCTTGGATACGACGCCGGACAGCAGGGACGCAGACGTCGGCGTGGCGTTTCCGTAGGTATCCGGCATCCAGCGGTGGAACGGGAACAGGCCGCTCTTAATAGAAAGACCTGCGCAGATGAGTCCCGTCGTGACGCGCAGCGGCATGGCGTACTCCCCGGTCGCCTCAAGTTCGCTCACCGTACCGTGCATGAACTCCATCAGCAGGTGCCCGGTAAGGTCGTACATCAGTATGACACCCAGAAGGAACAGACCGGAGCCGAGAAGGTTGATGATTAGATACCGCGTCGCGGCGAGCGTGGTCTTGCCCGTGCTCTTTATCATCAGGATACCGCCCGAAGTGAGGGTGAGTATCTCCAGGAACACGTAACCCGTGAATATGTCGTTGGTATAGACGAGCGCCGACAGGGCCGCGCCCATCAGGTTGAGCAGTATATAGTACAGATTCCGTTTTTTCTCAGTTATGTCGCGGACGATATACGTGCCGCCGCCGAGGACCGACGCGAAGAGGACGATCATGAACGCGGAGGCCATGAGCGCCTCCAGTACTCCTATCCTAAGCTCGTTGCCCCAGGGCGCTCCCACGTGGCCCATCGTGTAGTTGAAGGATTCCCCCGTTCTGACCGTGTAGACGAGCAGAGTCAGCGCAAGGCACACCAGCACGAACTCGACGCAGAGCGTGAGCCTGCGCGCCGCCTTTCCTGACAGCACGGAGCACACGACCGCGGAGAGCAGGCAGAGCACTATTGAGAAAAACGGGAAATTGCAAATGAAATCCATCAGAATTCTTCCTTTTCAGTTCTTCTCGCTATCGCGTAGATCTCGTCAAGGTTGAGCGTTCTGTACTTGCTGTACAGACGCACGGTCAGGGAAAGCGTGATCGCCGTGACGCTGACGGAGACGACTATGCCGGTCAGCACCAGCGCGCTGGGCACCGGATTGATGTAGTCCGCCATGTTTATGGCGTTCACGTCCGTAAGTATCGGCGCTCTGGCGCCGTCTATGTATCCCATTGACGCCAGGAACAGGTACAGTCCGGTATCCATGATGTTGAGGCCGATTATCTTCTTGAGCATGTTCCGATGGAACAGCAGCGTCGAAAAGCCGATGCAGAAGAGGATTATCGCCGCGGCCTCCTCGTAGTTTGCCAGCAGGCCTTTCATATCAGAACCGTCCTTTCTTGAACATGCGGTACATGCCGTAGATCGTACATGCGACGACCATGCCGACGGCGATGTTCAGCGGGAGAATCAGGCCTCCGCTGAGTATCTCTCCGGGCGTACCGGGCTTTATTATGCTGTGCAGGTGGTTCGCTCCGGTGAAGAACGAATAGCTCTTCGCCACGCCGTAGAAGGCCAGAGCGCAGCAGCAGACGGTCTTGAAGACCTTCTCAGAGATAAGCGCTCCGGACGCCCGCTCGCCGTAGGCTATCGAGAGCAGTATGATGCCCGCTCCTATAACGGCGCCGCCGGAGAAGCCTCCGCCGGGCGACAGGTGTCCGTTGAGCAGCACGTAGATGCCGTACACGAAAACTATCGGTATCGAGAACAGGGCGGATTTACGGAGTATGTCGTCGTGGGCCAGGTTGAAGTACAGCTCATGGTGACGCACGTCGTCGCTGCTGTCTATACGGAGGAGTATGAGCACGCAGTTGAGCGCGCAGAACAGCACGAAAGACTCGCCCAGGGTGTCGAACGCACGGTAATCAAGGATTATGCCGGCGACTATATTGACTGCGCCGGTCTCCTTGAGGCCCGAGACTATATACCGTTCGGTGAGCTCGTTTATGGTGTCGCGGTACTCGCCGAAGCGCGGCAGCTCCGCGACAGTGGACAGGAGCACCACAGTCATGACGGCGCAGCATATCACAGCGAAGACCGAATAGACACGCTGCCAGAATTTCCTGCTCAGGAAGCTTATCTGGCCGACGGGCTGGGCGTCGATCCTCTCCTGGAGCTCCTGGCGCTTTTCCTTTATGCGCTCACGGGGAGGATACGGGATCTCCGCCATCTCTTCCATGCCGTTCAGGCGGTCGGGATCGTCGTTCAGCCAGGCGTTGAATCTCTCTTTATCTAGTTTCATCGCCGTCACCCGCCTTCTTTTTCTGCTCTTCTTCGCTTTCCTCGGAGTCGGTCTCCGTTTTGTTGATCTTCTTCAGCGTTACCAGAAGAAGTATGCCGCTGACGCCGGCGCCGACGGCAGCTTCGGTTATGCCGAGATCCGGGGACTCCAGAAGTATCCACACGACCGCCATGATAAGGCTGTAGCACATGAATATTATGACCGCGGTGAGCAGTCTTTTGGTAAGGCTGACGCATATGGCGCAGCCTATCAGCATAAGAAGAAGAATGATCTTAAACGTTTCCATTTTCATCCTCCTCGAGCTTGCAGTGCTCCTTGAGGCTCTCGTCGGTCGATACCTCTATCCGCGAAAGAAGATGCGTTCCGATGGGAGATGCTATCGCCATCAGCGCCCCGACAAGGAGCAGCTTCAGCGTTGAAGAGAGCGTCCCCGGGGCGATTATGAGCCCAAGAAGTATGCACATGAGGCCCAGCGTGTCCGCGATGCCGGCGGCGTGGAGGCGGTTCATGACGAAGTTGAACTTGTTTACACCGAAAGCCGATGCGAAGAACGCAATGAGACCCACAATGATGAGGATCGCGCAGAGCGCGAAGCGCAGCCACTGGAAGATCATTCCTCCACCCCCGTTCCTTTCTTTATATATACCTTCGCGACTATCGCGACGGACAGGAAGCTTATAAGCACGTAGATGAGACATATGTCGCAGACATAGTCCTCTTCGAGCAGCACCGCGAGGATGGCGAGGCAGGCGACGACAGCGGTCGTTGTCATGTTGACAGACATCAGGCGGTCGCAGGTGCTCGGCCCTTTCACACAGCGGTAGAAGGCTGCTATAAGGAAGACCGCGAGGAACATCAGAGCGAACTTGAAAAGATAATCATACGCCATTTCGACTGTCATGCTATCCCCTCCATTCTTCTGAGAAGCCTCGCGAAAACGAGGTCGTCGATACCTTCTGCGTAGTCCTCACAGAGGCAGTGTACGGTGAACAGGCCGTTCTCTTCGGAAACGGTTATCGTCCCCGGAGTGAGCGTTATGCTGTTCGCAAGAGCGGCGTTCGCGATCGGTGAACGCAGTCCCGATTCGAACGTGACGATAACGCCTTCCGGCTTGCGGCGCGAGAAGATGAGCTTTATAACGGCCGCGTTTGCCTTGAGTATCTCCCACAGCAGCACTAGCGCGTAGAAGAGGACGAACGGCGCCAGTTTGTAGAGCCTCAGTTCCTTCTTGAAGCTCCAGCCGAGCAGATATTTGAGCAGCAGCCATACGCCGGCGCAGGCGAGCACGCCGAACAGGCATATCTGGAACGTTATTTTCCCGTTGAAAATGAACCAGACTATCAGCAGCAGGAGGTAAATGGCGTTCAGCCTTCTTTCTATAGAAATTACGTCCGGCTTATAAGAGACCGGCACGTAGACGCACTTTATACATTATATAACTTATATATACTCCATTCCGAGGGTTTTAGCAATGTGACTAATCAATAAAAAACATTAATCTTAGCGGTCATTTGCTCACATCATGACCATAATGCCACATTGTGCCTGCTCCTTGAAAACAGGGTTAAGGTATTATAAGATAATAATGCCGTCATATATTGCGGCAAAACTGTCAAATGAACGGAGATGACGGGCGTGGCGCATCCTGAAAACAGCATTTACCGGAGCCGCCGGAGCGCGCCCGAAACCGTCACGGATATCTTTATCGCGTGTCTCGTCTCGGTTTACCTGCTCGCCGTTCCCCCGGACGGCTACGCCTCAATAACGCAGTTCAAATACAGGTTCTTCATGATCCTCTGCGCGGCTTATACCGCCGCCGCTCTCTTCTTCGCCGTCCGCGATCTGCTGAAGGGCCGCGAAAAGCTCTTTTCCGCTCCGCTTACGGCTTCAGGGTGGGCGAGGCTCGCCCTCTGCGCTTTTCTCGTCCTCACTGCGCTCTCCGCAGCGTTCTCTGCCTACGGCGGCACGTTCAGGGGCTCGGGACGGCTGGAAGGGCTGCTTACGGTTGCGGCGTACGTCGTCACATGCCTGCTCGTATCGCGTTACGCCCGGTGCGGATCATGGGTACTATGGCTCTTCGGCCTGTCCGTTACTCTTTTCTGTGCGCTGAGCCTTGCCCAGTTTGCCGGAGCCGACCCACTCAGCCTGTACCCCGAGGGAACGGCATGGGTCGGAACCTCTGGTCTCACGCATATCCCGTTCTTCGGGACGGTCGGCAATGCGGATCTCAGCGTTGCCGTCCTGTGCGCCGCTTTCGGGGCGTTTTTCATGGCGCTATTCCGCTGCCGGGGACGGATCCGTTTCCTGCTGCTCGTCCCTCTGGCTCTCTCTGTGACCGTCATACTGATAAGCGGCGTGGAAGCCGGTAAGGTCGCTATCGCCGCGGGCGTTCTGCTTTCTCTTCCCGCCGCCGCCGGAAGGCACAGGCGTCTCCGCCGTGCCGCTGCCGTCTTCGCTGCGGCCGCGATCATCCTGTCAGTCGCCGTTCTTGCGCTCTGGACACCGGCATCCCCGGGCTTTCTCTACGAGGCGTCAGAGTTACTGCACGGCCGCTGGAACGACTCCTTCGGTTCAGGGCGCATATACATCTGGCGCAACTGTCTGAAACTGTTCCCGGAAAGGCCGCTTTTCGGCGGCGGTCCGGATACATTGGGAGCGCGGGGAATACCGCCGTTCATCCGCTGGGACCCGAATCAGGGCATGCTCAAAAGAGGCATAGACGCAGCGCACAACGAATACCTGAATATTCTTGTAAATCAGGGCCTTTTAGCCCTGCTCGCCTATCTCTCTGCTCTCACTGCCGGCGCCGTCATCTGGTACCGTCCGGCAGAGGATCCCGCAGCAGCCGTCGCCGGAGGAGCCGTGCTCTTCTACTGCGTCCAGGCGTTCTTCGGGATCTCTATGTGTCTTTCCGCGCCGTATATGTGGCTCGCTCTCGGAATACTGCTGCGGGCAGGCTCTACGTTCCCGAGGGACCAGATCAATAAAACCGGACCGCCGGCAGCACAGCCGTAACATACCGACGCCGGACAGGGGCGATTTCCCTGTCCGGCGTTCTTTTATATCATCTTTCCTTTGAGGGCAGTTCGAGAAGAGCTATCTGCCTCGGGGTATCCGCTCCGATCTCGACGGAAGCGCCGTACCAGCGCAGCAGTGCCTGGTCAAAGAGCGACGTGAACTCGTCGAGCGTTCCTATAACGTCATAGCCGAACCCTTTCCCGCGGTAGTGCATCGGTATGGTTACGCGGGGCGAGAGCCTTTCGACGATCCTCTTTGCCTCCTCGGGCCCGACGGTGAAGAATCCTCCCACGGGCAGCATGAGGACATCCGGGGTGCCGATCGCCTCCGCCTGCTCGTCTGTAAGGGGCTCGCCTATATCTCCCATATGGACGGCACGGATGCCGTAATCGGTATCGATGACGTGGATGATGTTGGGGCCGCGCAGACGCCCCTCCTCGGGGTCGTGCCAGGATGGGACGGCCGTTACTTTGAAGGGATAAGCACCGCTGTCTTTTAACCTGACCCTGCCGCGTGCATTGTGATCGTGATGCTCATGGCTGCACAGTACTCTGTCCGCCTCGAGATCATCCGGAAGTTCCGTTCCGGGAACGGAGCCGACGCCGTACGGATCACACACCAGCGTGTATCCGCCCTCGCGCAGCATCATGCAAGAATGTCCAAGCCATCTGATCTCCATGTCGTCGTCCTTTCCGTCGCGAAACGCGCTCTGTTCTTGATAGATTATGACATAATTCCCGCCGTTTTGCAAACCGGCAATGTCCGCATGCGTTTTCTGCACCGGCCTGTGTCTATTGCGCAAAGCGGGCACGGATGCTATAATCTAATTATCTGATCATGCTGAACGGGAGGCTCAAATAATGGGTAAATACGACAGATATTCCTGGGCGACCCCTCCGGCTCCCGTGCCGGAATCCGAGATAAAGAAGGATCTTTCCGCCGACGTCGTGATAATCGGCGGCGGTATCTCCGGCCTCGCCTCTGCCGCGAGCGCGGCTGAGCACGGGCTGAAGGTCACAGTCATCGAAAAAGGCCCCGTCTGCGTAGGACACGGACACCATTTCGGCGTAGCGAACTGCCGCTTCATGCGTTCCAGGGGCTATGTGAACAATATCGCCGATCTGAAGCGCGAATTTCTCAAGGCGACCTCCTACCGCGTGAACGAGGACGTCCTCATGTCATACCTGTGCCACAGCGAGCCGGCCATGGACTGGCTCTGCGACAAGGCGGACAAGCGCGGCATCACCTACACCATGAACGCTGCCTGCTACAAAGGCAATGCCTACACCGAATTCCCCGGTACTATCATGTTTTCCTGCGGAGCGGACGGCGTCGTCAAGATGCTCTGCTCCGAAGCTGTCGATCTCGGAGTGCAGATCCTCTACAACACTCCTGCCGAGCAGCTCGTCACCGAGGGCGGGCGCATCACCGGCGTCATAGCAAAAACAGCAGAAGGCTATATCCGTATTCGCGGTACGAAGGGCGTCGTCCTTGCTACCGGCGATATCTCCGGAAATGAAGAGATGACACGCGACCTCGCCCCGCAGGCCTTCAACGCGGTGAACGCACGCTATACCCCCGTTGGCGTGAACACCGGCGACGGTCACCGCATGGGTGTCTGGGCCGGCGGAATACTGCAGGAAACTCCGTTCCCATGCATACTCCACACCACGGCTTTTTCGACCAACGTCTTTTTCTACCTGGCCGTAAACCAGAAGGGCAAGCGCTATATGAACGAGGACGCCGGTCCCCAGAACAAGAGCTGCTATACATGGAATCAGGATCCGAAGCATCCCTGGGGATTCGCCATATTCGATTCCAAATGGCCCGGTGAGGTGCGCGACAGTCTCGCGTACGGCGGCGGCCTCATGTGGGACTGCCTCGAGCACGACATCGATCACCCCTTCGACACGGAGTGGGTGCGCGTTCCACTAGAGAAGAACATAGCTGACGGCAAAGTGGCGTGGCGCGCGGATACGCTCGAAGGGCTCGCCGACAAGATCGGCGTCCCCCGCGATACGTTCCTTAAGACCGTCGAACGATACAATGAAATAGTCCATAACGGCGTTGATGTGGACTACGGAAAGCGGCACGAACTCCTCACGCCGATCTGCAAGCCGCCTTACTACGCGACCAAGTTCGGTGCATCGCTCCTCGTCATCACTGCCGGCCTTGAGATCGACGCTCTTCTCCGCGTCCTGAACGAGGACCGCGAGCCGATCCCCGGTCTCTACGCCGTCGGACAGGCCTCCGGAAGCATTTACGCCGTTGACTATCCTCTCACCATCCCGGGCAACGATCTCGGGCGCTGTGTGACATGGGGCTATCTGATAGGCGGGATCCTCGCCGGAGAGAAAGCATAAGACAGCATACGGGCGCGGACGGATATCTTTCCGTCCGCGCCTTAAAACATCATATTCGCATACGTATAACAGTACCGCCGGGGCGTTTAAACGCTCCGGCGGTAATCGTATTCATACAGCGGTCATCAGTGTCCGAACACCTGGAGCAGGAAACCCGCGGCGACGGCAGATCCGATGACGCCCGCGACGTTCGGGCCCATGGCGTGCATCAGCAGATAGTTGAATTTGTTTGCACGCTGTCCTTCCGTCTGGGCAACTCTCGCCGCCATCGGGACGGCTGAAACGCCGGCGGCGCCGATGAGCGGGTTTATCTTGCCGCCGGAGATCCTGTACATGAGCTTTCCGAGGAGCAGGCCGCCTACGGTCGAGAACGCGAAGGCGACGAGGCCGAGCGCGATTATGAGCAGCGTGTTCCAGGTAAGGAAATTGTAGTACACGGTGGTAGCGCCTACCGCTACAGACAGGAATACGGTGACGGTGTTCATAAGACCGTTCTGTACCGTGTCGGCAAGACGGCCCGTCACTCCGCACTCCTTAAGCAGGTTGCCGAGCATGAGGCAGCCGAGAAGCGGCGCCACGGAGGGGAGCACCAGGCACGCTACCGCGGTGACGATGATCGGGAAAACGATCTTTTCCGTCTTGGACACTTCGCGGAGCTGTTCCATCTTGACGGACCTCTCCTTCTTGGTGGTCAGCGCGCGCATGATCGGCGGCTGGATGATCGGGATCAGCGCCATATAGGAATACGCTGCGATGGCGATGGGGCCGAGAAGGTGCGGGGCGAGGTTCTTTGTGAGCCATATCGCCGTCGGTCCGTCGGCTCCGCCGATAATGCCGATCGAAGCGGATTCGCTTCCTGAGAAACCGGCAAGGGAGGCAAGTATGAAAGCGCAGTAGATGCCCAGCTGAGCGGCTGCGCCGAGGAGAAGGCTCTTCTTGTTCGCGAGCATCGGACCGAAATCGGTCATAGCTCCTACGCCCATGAATATGAGCGACGGATAGAGACCGGTCTTCACGCCGATGTAGATGATGTCGAGCAGGCCGCCCTCTCTGAGGACGTTCCCGTAATCGATCTTGTCAGCCGTCCAGAGTTCCGGATGGTAGATGCCGGTAACGGGCAGGTTCGTAAGGAGCATGCCGAAGGCGATGCCCACGAGGAGCAGCGGCTCGAACTTCTTCACTATCCCGAGATAGAGAAGGAAGAATGCCAGAAGCAGCATTATGATCTGACGGATGTCGGTGATGTTCGCAAATCCCGACGACGTCAGCGTGCCGTTAAGTATTTCAGAAAAGTTCACTGCACATCCTCCTTATGCGAGGATGATCAGCGGATCGTCCGTTGCCACGGTCTGTCCCTTTTCGACGACAACCTGTGCCACCGTGCCGTCGCGGGGGGATGTGATCTCGTTTTCCATCTTCATGGACTCCATGATGAGTATGACCTGGTCGGCCTTGACCGTATCGCCGGCCTTGACCTTCAGCTCGAGGATAACGCCGGGCATGGGCGAAGGCACCTTTTCACCTGCGGCCAGCTTCTTTGCTGCGGGAGCAGGCGCCTCGGGAGCGTCGGGCTGTGCGGGTGCCGGGGCGGCAGCCGGGGCTG
>CAMZHU010000010.1 GCA_947306975.1 uncultured Clostridia bacterium
GGCGTTGCGCAGCGCTACCGTCTGCCCGGATATACCGGAACGATAGGCATCATCACGCCCGTCAGTTCCCATTTCTGCAAGTACTGCAATCGGATACGTGTAACGGCCGACGGCAAACTCAAAGCCTGCCTTCACTCCGCGCCGGAGACGAATCTGCGCGGTCTGTCCGGCAAAGATCTTGAGGATACGCTCCGCGCCGCGATCATGGCCAAGCCACTGACCCATTCCATGGACGGAGGGGCATTCAGCGAGACTGCCCGCAATATGAACGAGATCGGCGGCTGAACCATATCTTAAATCCGGAACAGAATATCAAAGCGCCCGACGGAAGTCGGGCGCTTTACTGTATCTTGTCAGGGTGTTGGGCGATCAGAATCCAAGCTTCTCCCCCACCAGTATAACCTTGATCCGTCCTGTCGGACAGCAGTGGCGTGTCGTCACTATCTGTGAGCAGATGCAGTACTGCTCCGTTGTGCAGTCGGCACATGTGCCTGTCACCGCGCACGGCGTGCATCCTTCGGGGAATACCCGGCCGGAAAACCGAGCCATGTTGACAGGCGCCGCTATGCCACGGGCTCTGGCAAGCGCGTCCTCCGCCGTCTTGACTACCTTGTTCATTCCCAGTATCACTATGACGTTCCTGGGACCGTAGCATAGCGCAGCGACCCTGTTGCCTGTGCGGTCTATGTTGACGAGCTGCCCGTCCTCGCTGGCTCCGTTGCTGCTCATGAGATACGTGTCGCAGGTGGTGGCCTTACGTGTGATCTCCACGAACTCGGCTCTGTCCTTTCCGTCCTCCTGGTCGAGGCGCTTATACCCGTTCTTTCGGATATAGTCTACGAGTCCGATCTCCCTTATCGTCTCCGAACCGGCCCAGGAGACAACGTCGTCCTTAGGGATCAGCTCCACCGCCTTCTCCAGCGCTTCCTGTGCCGTAGCGCAGTAGTACGCCTCGAAATGGCGTCTCCTGAACGCCTCTGCGACCCTTGGGCCGAGCTTGTCGCTGCGTTTTTCAAATGCGGTATCTCTCTCCATAAGTGCGTCTCCTTTCCGTCCTGGTCATTCAAGTTCGAATGCACCGGTGTACAGCTGGTAATACCTTCCGTGCTGCGCAATGAGCGCATCGTGGCTGCCACGCTCTATTATCCTGCCCTGCTCGAGGACCATGATGACGTCAGAGTTCTGGACAGTAGACAGCCTGTGAGCGATGACGAATACGGTGCGGCCGTGCATCAGACTGTCCATGCCGCGCTGTACTATGCGTTCGGTACGCGTATCTATGCTGCTCGTCGCCTCGTCAAGTATCATGACGGGAGGATCCGCCACCGCGCACCGAGCTATGGCGATCAGCTGGCGCTGCCCCTGAGACAGGCCTGATCCGTCTCCTGACAGGACCGTGTCATAACCCTTCGGGAGCCTACGGATAAACCCGTGGGCGTTAGCGAGCTTCGCCGCCGCTATGACCTCCTCGTCAGTAGCGTCAAGGCGGCCGTAGCGGATGTTTTCCATAACCGTTCCGGTGAAAAGATTGACGTCCTGAAGAACTATACCGAGCGAACGGCGGAGATCGCTCTTGCATATCTCGGATATGTCTATCCCGTCGTAGGTTATGCTGCCGGCGGAGATGTCGTAGAACCTGTTTATCAGGTTCGTAATCGTCGTCTTGCCCGCTCCGGTGGAACCCACGAATGCGACTTTCTGGCCCGGCTCTGCATACAGCGAGATGTCCCGGAGTACCGGTTTGTCAGGCACGTATGAGAAGTCGACGTCCTTGATTACTATGCTGCCGCGGAGCTCCGTATATTCCGGGCCGGCGTCCGTCATGCGTTTCCATGCCCATGTTCCTGTGCGTTCATCGCATTCGGTCATGACGCCGTTATCGTTTCTGACGTTGACCAGTGTGATCTTGCCGTCATCCTGTTCGGGCTGTTCATCCATGAGATCGAAGATGCGTTCCGCGCCGGCAAGCGCCACCGCCACGGCGGACACCTGCTGCGAGACCTGGTTGATCGGCATGGAGAAGCTGCGGGAAAGCTGCAGGAACGACACTAGTCCGCCCAGTGTGAGCCCGCCCGTTCCGGCCAGCGCCATAGCGCCGCCGGCTATAGCGAGGACCACATACTGGAGGTTGCCTGCGCTCATCATTACCGGCATCGTGATGTTCGAGAACGAGAACGCTTTGAACGAGTTGTAGCGGAGCTCATCGTTCAGTTCGTCGAACTGTTCCTTGGATATATCCTCGCGGCAGAAGACCTTTACTACCTTCTGGCCGTTGATCATCTCCTCGATGAAACCGTTGACCGCTCCGAGCGACCGCTGCTGCTTTATGAAGTACTTGGCGCTGTTGCTGCCGATCTTTCCTGTCATGAACAGCATGTAGGCCATAAACAGAAGCACGATCAGCGTGAGCAGCGGGCTGCGGTATATCATGCAGCCCAGAACGACAACGACTGTAATAGCTGAGGAACAGAGCTGCGGTATGGTCTGGGAGATGAACTGACGGAGAGTATCCGTATCGTTCGTGTAATGGCTCATTATGTCGCCGTGGGAATTGGAATCAAAGTAGCGCAGCGGGAACCTCTGCATCTTGCTGAACATCTGGTCGCGTACATCGCGCAGGACGCCCTGGGAGACTTTGATCATCAGTCTCTGCATCAGGAAGTTTGAGAGTATGCCTGACAGATAGATGCACGCCATTATGGAGATCGCGCGCAGAAGTCCGGTAAACACCGGAGAAGCTGTGAGCAGGAGCGGTTCGATATAATCGTCGATGAGTATCTGGAGGAACATGGAGCCTGCGGCTCCCGCGGCTGCGTTAATGATCAGAAACAGCATTATCGCAGACAGGCGCCAGCGATATGGTCTCAGATACCCCAGAAGCCGTTTCGCGGTCTTCTTGGCGTCACGCGCCTTTGCGCCGGATCTGCCGCGCAGTCTGGCCGGTCCCTTCATCTCGCGGGGCTGGGAGGAGCTTTCCGCCATATCACTCGCCTCCCTTCTGCTGGGAATTGAACACTTCTCTGTAGATGTCGCTCTTTTCGAGAAGTTCTTCGTGCGTGCCGACCGCGGAGATACGTCCGTCGTCCATGACTATTATCTTATCTGCATCCTGAACGGAGGCAATGCGCTGGGCGATTATTATCTTCGTCGTTTCGGGAATATACTCGCGGAGAGACGCGCGGATCATCGCGTCGGTCGCGGTATCGACGGCGCTGGTGGAGTCGTCCAGTATAAGTATCTTTGGTTTTTTGAGGAGCGCTCTTGCGATGCAGATCCTCTGTTTCTGCCCGCCGGAGACGTTCGTTCCACCTCGTTCGATGAGCGTATCGTAGCCGTCCGGCATCTCGGATATGAAGGAGTCCGCCTGAGCCATGCGGCAGGCCTCCCTGAGTTCTTCATCAGAGGCGTTCTCATTGCCCCAGCGCAGGTTTTCCTTGATGGTCCCGGAAAACAGTTCATTCTTCTGGAGCACCATCGCAACTGCGTTGCGCAGCGTCCTGATGTCGTAATCCTTAACATCGATGCCGCCCACGGACACCGTTCCGCTCGTCGCGTCGTACAGTCTCGGGATAAGCTGGACCAGCGTAGATTTCGACGTGCCGGTTCCGCCGAGGATGCCCACCGTCTCTCCGGAGCTTATATTAAGGTCCACGTCGTACAGACAGAGCTTGTTCATATCTCCTGAGTAGCTGAAGTTGACGTTCCTGAAGCTTATGCTGCCGTCCTTTACTTCCATCACCGGTTCTTCGGGATTCCTGAGTGCGCTCTCCTCATTGAGAACTTCGGTTATCCTCTTTGCGGAAGCCTGTGATATGGTCAGCATTACGAACACCATCGAGAACATCATGAGGCTCATGAGGATCATCATCGCATAGCTGATCATGCCCGTCAGATCGCCGGTTGTCATATCGCCCCGTACGATGAGGCGCGCGCCGAACCAGGCGATAAGTATCATGCTCGTGTATGCGCTGAACTGCATGAGCGGGCCGTTGAAGGTGATGTATTTTTCAGCCTTTGTAAAAAGCTTGTATATGAGCGCCGAGACGCCTGTGAATTTCTTTATCTCATGGTCTTCCCTTACGAAGGCCTTGACGACCCGTATGCCGTTAAGGTTCTCCTGAACTACGTTGTTGAGGCCGTCATAGGTCTCGAAGACCTTCTCGAATACCGGATGCGCCTTCCGCACTATCAGATACAGTCCGCAGCCAAGGAAAGGAATGATCGCAAGAAATATAAGGGAAAGCCGGGCGTTCAGCAAAAACGCCATGATAAGCGCGCATATGAGGGATGCCGGGCTGCGCGCCGCTACGACCAATGCCATCGTAAGCGCCATCTGGACGTTCGCTACGTCGGTCGTCATCCTCGTTACGAGGCTTGCTGTCGAAAACTTGTCAATGCTCGTGAAAGAAAACGTCTGCACCTTGTAATACAGGTCGTGCCGGAGATTTCTCGTGTAGCCGGTAGCTGCTTTAGCCGAAGTACGTCCGACGAGTATGCCGAATCCCAACGTCAGCAGAGCACAGGCAAGGAGTATGATCCCCATCTTCCATATGTGCGGCATGTTTCCTTTGTCGATGCCGTTGTCTATCAGATCCGCCATGAAGAGCGGCATTGCAACCTCCATCAGCACCTCGAGCAAAACGAATATCGGCGTCAGTATCATCTGACGCTTGTACTCGCGTATGCTTTTTGCCAGTGTCCTGATCATTGTCCTGTCGTTCAGCCTCCTTCATGTGGTCTTTTCATACTGATTACCGGGGATTAAGTCAGTCGAGCGGCCTCTCGGTGAACTCGCCGTCCTCCCACATCAGTACCGTGCGGTACCCGGCCTGTCTCAGAAGCTCGGCGGCATCGTAGAGTCCAGTAAGAAGATGCCTTTTGTCGTGGCAGTCCGCGGTGAGGGTCACCTTGATCCCGCGCTCGCGCAGTCTGCGGAGCATGAACAGCGGCGGGTACGGAACGCTGCGGTTTCCCCGCGCGATGGCTCCGGTGTTGACTTCGAACACGACTCCCGTGTCAGCGCACGCATCCAGCGCCGCGAGAGCGACATCCCTGTATTTCCGGGAATCCTCGTCGAAAAACCGGCCGTCGCCGTTGTTCTTGCTGATGAGATCGAAGTGTCCAAGTATATCCGGGCGCTGACGTTCCGCAATATCCACTACGTTTTTGAAATAGTCGGCTATCAGCGCGTATACGTCGCCGCCGAAAAGCGTGTCCCGCGCCCGTGCGAATTCCGCGTCGCAGCCGTCGATATCTATATGCTCGCCCGTGTTCCTGTCGAGCACGTAATGGCATGAACCGATGATATAGTCGTAGGACTTCCGTTCCTTCAGGGGAGCAAAATACTCCTGTTCGGCGCCGCACCAGACCCGTATACGGCCTTCGTACTTATGCCTGAGCTCCGCCATGGCCTTCAGATAAGATTCCTCGCTCTCGACCGAATACGGAAGATCGAAAGGCGTGTAGCCGTGGCATGACATCCCGAAATCGGTGAATCCGCACTCTATCGCCATGTCGACCATCTCTTCCGGTGTGCTCAAGCCGTCGCACAGCGTACAGTGGTTGTGCAGCGTGGAGGTGATCCTCATTTCATCGTCTCCTGCTTGACCTTGTGGTCTATGATGTGACGAGATTCAAGCTCCGCAAGGATGTCCTGCGGGGCGATGCCCATGTCCACCATCAGGACCATTACGTGATAGCAGAGATCAGCGATCTCGTAAACTGTCTCAGGCTTTTCGTTCTTCATGGCAGCGATGACAACTTCCGTCGATTCTTCTCCGACCTTCTTCAGTATCTTCTCCCTGCCTTTTTCGAACAGGTAGGTCGTGTAGCTCTTTTCCGGACGGAGCTCGTTGCGCTCCTCGAGAAGGCCGTAAAGCGTCTCAAGAGTGAAGCGTCTTGCGTTCTCGTCGCGGTATATGAGGTTGAAGAAACACGACTCTGAGCCCGTGTGGCATGCCGGGCCGTCTTTTATGACCTCTACCACTAGGGCATCGCAGTCGCAGTCAGCGGTGACCGATACGACATGCTGGTAATTGCCGCTAGTCTCGCCTTTCCTCCAGAGCTCCTGTCTGCTCCTCGAGAAGAAGCATGTCTTTTTCTCCTGAAGTGTTATTTCGAGGCTCTCGCGGTTCATGTAAGCCACCGTCAGTACCTGTTTCGTGAAAAAGTCCTGTACGACGGCGGGGATAAGCCCCTTTTCGTCAAATTTCAGCGTGTTTATATCCATGGAACTACCTCCACACATCTTTCATTGTTCGCCCGCTTCCGCAATGACCTCGGAAAGCGAAAGCGCGCCTGTATACAGCGCCTTTCCGACGATTACTGCGGAAACGCCCATATCGCGAAGCTCCCTGATCTCGTCCAGTGATGACACCCCGCCCGAGGCCACGATATCCAGGCCGTCTATGCCGGAGAGCTTTCTATATACGTCGAGATTCGTACCGCTCATCGCCCCGTCGCGTGAGATATCAGTATATATGACGGTCCTGCCGCCGGCGTCGCGAACGCGGCGGCAGAGGTCGATGCCCGTTATCTCCGTTACATCCAGCCATCCGTTTATGGCTACGAATCCGTCCTTGGCGTCGATGCCTACGGCGATACGGTCGCCGTACTTGGCAAGCATGTCGCACAGGAACGGAAAATCGTTCACAGCGGCTGTGCCCAGGATAACGCGTCCTACGCCTGCCGTCAGATAACGGTCTATTCTCGCCTCATCTCGTATGCCGCCTCCGACTTCGACGAACATCCCGGTGACGCTTCGAACGCCGCTGATGACATCGAAGTTTGACAGT
The DNA here is from genome assembly GCA_947306975.1 of uncultured Clostridia bacterium. Taxonomy (GTDB): domain Bacteria; phylum Bacillota; class Clostridia; order Oscillospirales; family Oscillospiraceae; genus RGIG8048. Next base: position 6,795 of record CAMZHU010000010.1, read on the forward strand.
CCGCCGTCCTTCGCGCCGTCCAGATCGACGACGTGCAGGTATCTGGCACCGCTGCGCTCAAACTCTCTCGCCGCATCCTCCGGACTTATCCCGTACCGCTCCACTTTGCCGTAATCGCCGCGGAGCAGTCTCACCACGCGTCCTCCGATAATGTCTATCGCGGGGAAGACTTTCATACTATCGTACCTTTGGTGGACGGTATCTCGTCCTCATAGCCTGATTCGAGCGCGACTGCGATGCGGATAGCCCGTGCCAGCGCCTTGAACGCCGCCTCTATTATGTGGTGGCTGTCTTCGCCCGCTAACTGGCGTAGGTGTATGGACGCGCCCATCGTACGGGAGAAGGCCATCATGAACTCCTTGACAAGGGCAGTATCGAACTCCCCGACCTTTTCCGTCGGGATAACCAGCCCGTAGCCTACGCACGGCCTTCCGCTTATGTCCACAGCGGCAAGGACCAGCGCTTCGTCCATCGGAAGTACCATGCTGCCGTACCGGACTATGCCTCGCCTGTCTCCCAGGGCCTCGCTGAACGCGCGGCCGAGCACTATCGCTATATCTTCCGTCGTGTGATGTGCATCAACGTGCATGTCGCCGCGGCACTTTATGTCGAGATCGAATCTTCCGTGGCGGGCAAACAGCTCTAGCATGTGGTCGAGAAAACCGCAGCCGGTATCGATGTTCGATCCTCCGCGCCCGTCAAGGTTAAGCGCCAGCGTTATTTTCGTTTCGGAGGTATTACGCGTTATAGTTGACGTCCTCATTTTTCAGACACTCCCCCCATAATGATCTTTTCTGAGGCGCCGATCAGCGCCTCCATCTGTTTTCTGGTTCCTACGGTTATGCGCACGTATCCGCGGATACGGTCCTTATCAAAGTATCTTACCAGTATACCGGCTTTGCGAAGCTCCTCGTAATACCGGCGTCCGCCTATCTTCGGGGGCGCGGCAAACACGAAGTTCGCACGGCTGTCAGTAACGGTGAAACCCAGCCCGCGGAGAGATTCCTCAGTGTATCTGCGGTTCTCGATTATCTCAGCCCGACAGTCGTCGAAATACTTCACATCGCGGATCGCCTGCTCTCCCGCTATCAGCGCAAGTCTGTTCGCGCTGTAGGGATTGAAGCTGAATTTCATCGTGTTTACGTCGGCTATGAGCTCACGGCTGCCGATAGCGAATGCCAGTCTTCCTCCGGCGAGCTGACGCGACTTTGAGAAAGTTCGGACTATGAGCAGGTTTTCGTGCTCCGGCAGAAGCGCCAGCGCGCTTTCACCGCCGAAATCCACATACGCTTCATCCACGACGACCAGTCTGTCCGGATCCTGCTCAAGCAGTTCCTTCACGCCGTCCAGAGGGAGGAACATCCCCGTCGGAGCGTTCGGGTTCGCAAGGAACACCGTCCCTCTGACCTCCGCGTAATCCTCCGGTGCTACAGAAAAGTCATCCCTCAGCGGAACGACACTCGGGCTAACACCGAACATCTCGCAGAACACGGGATAAAAACCGTATGTTATATCAGGGAACGCAGCTCCTTCAGGACACAGTCCGTGGAAACAGAATGCCAGCAGTTCGTCGCTGCCGTTGCCTATGGCGATCTGATCGCGTGCCGCACCGTACTCTTCTGAGATCGCGCCGATGAGCGCGGAGCATTCCGGATCGGGGTACAGCCTCAGGTCCTTTACCGCTGCTTCAGAAACAGCCGCGACCGCCTCGGGTGAAGGCGGGAACGGGCTCTCGTTGGTATTCAGTTTGATGAGCCCCTCTATCCCCTTGGGCTGTTCACCGGGTACGTAGGGTGTCAGCCCAGAGAGCCTCCTGTCTAAAAATCTGCTCATTTTCTTTCCTCGAATCTTATCTCTACGCTGCGAGCGTGTGCCTCGAGCCCCTCACTGCGCGCCAGAATCGCTATACCGTCCGCCGCTTTTTTGAGTTCTTCGCGCGTATAGCAGATATAGCTGCTGCGCTTTATGAACTCATCGACCGAAAGCGGACTCGAAAAACGCGCCGTTCCCATGGTGGGCAGCGTATGGTTCGGTCCTGCCCAGTAATCGCCGAGAGCCTCGGGAGTGCTGTCGCCCAGAAAGACGCTTCCGGCGTTTCTTACGGAGCCAAGATACCTGAACGGTTCAGCGACGCAGAGCTCCAGATGCTCCGGCGCGATGGCGTTCGCTATCTCGACCGCTGTCTCCACATCGGGGACTATGATTATCTTACCATTCGTATCTACAGATGCCCTTGCGATCTCAGCACGGGGAAGCAGCGGTATCTGCCGCTCCAGTTCCATGCTCACCGCCGAGGCGAATCTTTCGTCCGTGCACACTAGAACGGCCGCCGCCAGCCTGTCGTGCTCGGCCTGGCTCAGCATGTCTGCCGCCACGTTCACGGGATCCGCGCGGCCGTCCGCCACTACCAGGATCTCGCTGGGGCCGGCGATCATGTCTATATCCACGAGCCCGAAGACCTTCTTTTTTGCCGTAGCCACGAAGATGTTGCCGGGACCTACGATCTTGTCAACGCGCTTTATGCTCTCCGTGCCGTAAGCCAGCGCGGCTATCGCCTGCGCGCCTCCGACCTTGTATATCTCAGTTACTCCTGCGATATGTGCAGCCGCGAGTATCGCCGGAGCGATCTTCCCGTCTTTTCCCGGCGGAGTCACCATCACTATGCGCCCGACGCCCGCTATATGCGCGGGTACGGCGCTCATGAGAACAGTCGAAGGATAGCTCGCAGTCCCTCCCGGAATATAAAGGCCGGCGCTTGCGAGCGGGAGAACCCGCTGTCCAAGAACGGCGTTTCCGCGTTTGAACTCGAATCCTTCACGGAGCTGTCTGGAATGGAACTCGCGTATATTGTCCGCGGCCTTGTTCAGCATCTCTATCAGCTCATCCGGACACAGTTCAAACGCTTCTTCGATTTCACTCTCAGTCACCCGGAGCGATCCGGGGCGCACTCCGTCGAACCGCTCCGTAAGATCGAACAGGGCTGCGTCGCCGCGGGTCCTGACGTCAGCCAGTACGGAGTCTACGGCAGATTCCACATCGGGCGGCGTTGCGCTTACGCTGCGGGCAAATATCTCCGCCGTGTCCGCCACGCCGTTCATTATCCTGATCATTCTGCAAACGCCCCCATTCCGGATACTATGGCGTCTATGCTGTCCTTCTTGAACATATAGCTGCTCTTGTTCGCTATAAGTCTCGCGCTGGATTCCTCTATCCGGGTAACTACGGACAGATCGTTCTCCTTCAGAGTCGTGCCCGTCTCCACAATATCCACGATGACGTCGGAGAGCCCGACGATCGGGGCAAGCTCTATGCTACCGTGGAGGTTTATGATGTCTATCTCGCGGCTCTGTGCTGCGTAGTAGCGCTTGGCAACGTTGGGGTACTTCGTCGCGACTCTGAGCGGCAGCGCGGTGTTGTCTTTCCAGCCGTTCTTAGCCGCCACGGCGATGCTGCAGCGGCCCAGGCCGAGATCGCATAGCTCATATACATCCGGCGAATACTCGAGCAGCGTGTCGCGCCCTATGACGCCTATATCCGCTGCGCCGCGTTCGACGTATACGGCTACGTCCGAGGGCTTTACCAATATGTAGCTTATCCCCTTCTCCGCATCCTCGAAAACAAGTTTGCGGCTGTTCCCTTTCAGCTCCGGGCATGAGTACCCTATAGCAGCGAATCTGTCGTAAACGTCGTTTCCGAGACGCCCTTTAGGCAGTGCCACTCTTATCATTTGCCGGCCACCTCCGCTTCACCGAGTACTACTGTCTTCGCAGCGCGCACATCCGGATCGTGATGCTTCTCGGCGCGCACGGTCTTCCCCTCCGACATCGCGGAGACAACTGCCTTGTGCACCGCTGCAGGCGCGGCATCGCCGTAGACGATGAGCACGTCGACGTCGTATTCCGGCTCCTCAGTGAATTTCCGCGAAAGTTCTCCGGAATAAAGCGCGAACCCTACTGCGTTCTGCCGCTTTCCGAAACGGCGCATGAGGTTGTCATAGCGTCCTCCGGACAGGACGGCGCGCGGTGCGCCGGGTATGAAACCGCGGAACACGATGCCGTTGTAATAATCCATATCATTGATTATGGAAAAGTCGACGCGGACCCTGTCGGCATATCCCCATGTCCGCAGTATCTCTCCGAGTTCGCGGAGTTCTGAAAGCCTGTCCGCCGCCTCCTCCGGAAGCGGAAGATCCGCAAATGTGCGGATAGCATCCGTCAGCGGAGCGGAAACAGACGCCACGGTCAGAAGCAGGCGTCTTCTCTCTGCGTCCAAGGCAAGTCTGTCTGCAAGAGCTGCAAGAGCTCCGGTATTTTTCTGTCTTATGTACTCAGCAGCAGTCTCGTATTCATCACCGGCGAGACCACAGGAGCGGAACACGGCGTCGGCAAAGCCCATATTTCCGACACACAGCAGATACTCTTCGCTTATGAGTTCGAGCGTCTTCAGCGCGAGCAGAAGCACTTCGGCCTCAGAGTAGATGTCACCGCAGCCGATGCTCTCTATGCCGATCTGGCTGATCTCACGGTATTCCATGCTGCCGTGTGCCATGCGGAACACATTTTCTGCATAGTAGAGTTTCCGCGACACGGCATCGTCCGGCGTATTCTTTACTATGCTCATCGTAACGTCGGGCTTAAGCGCCATAAGGCGTCCGCCCGGGTCGGTAAAAGTTATTACGGTCTCGCTCTTGAGAAATTTTCTGTTCGCGAGATACATATCGTAGGGCTCGAACTTGCCCATACGGTACCGTCCGTAGCCATACTGTTCGTACAATGCACGCAGACGGAGCGATATTCTGTCCTCCCATGCGAGCCTGTCGGTTGTTCCGGACATATGTTATCCCCCATTTTACAAATCACTATATGAATAATATTACTATTATACATAGAGTATTCGTTGCGGTCAATAATCTGGCAGGTATATATTGCTCTGACCGCGGCGCAAAAACGCAAAAACATGACACCGTTGCGCCGGGTCTGTGTTTGTAATGAATTAGTAACCTTAAATACTGGTAATTTCAGCCCGAATATGATAAAATGTTTAAAATTATCGGTATATGCTGCCGAGCGTCCGCGGAGCTGTTGCGCGCCGGGCTTGCTGACGGCATTTCTTCTGTTCTTTTAATATCCGGGGAGGGTACAGTATGTCGATCCTAATGTCAATTTTCCTGGGCATCGTTCAGGGCATAACTGAATTCCTGCCCATATCGAGCTCCGGCCATCTGTCGATACTCCAGAACCTGTTGAAGCTTGGCTACGCGGAGGAATCGCACCTGTTGTTTGATGTGCTCCTGCACCTGGGCACGCTGGTCTCGATATGTGTGGTCTACCGCAAGGACATAGCGCTCATGATAAAAGGCTTTATCCGCTTCCTGCGCGGAAGCAGCGACTTTTCCGAATTCGGCGATCCGCTCGTACCGCCGGCCAGACAGGCGCTTTTCATCATCGTCGGCACACTGCCTCTCTTCATCCTTGTCCCCTTCTACAGCAAGATCAGTCTGCTCTACGGCAAGACCGTATTCATCGGCTTCGCCCTGCTCGTAACAGGCGCGCTGCTGTATGCCTCTGACAAATACCTGAAAGAGGGCAAAAAGAACGAGAAAACCATGACTGTGCTCGACGCTCTGCTTATCGGCGTCGGCCAGGCAATCGCCCTGATACCCGGCCTTTCACGTTCCGGCACCACGATCACGGTCGGCATCTCCCGCGGTCTCGACCGAAACTACGCGGTACGTTTTTCTCTCCTCCTATCGATCCCGGCCGTCCTCGGCTCTCTCATCCTGAGCCTCTTCGACGCTATTAAAACAGGCATCGACTGGTCGCTGATCCCCGTATACCTTATCGGTTTCGTTGTATCCGCCGTTGTCGGATACTTTGCGATAGGATTCCTGAAAAAGATCATGAGCAGCGGCAAATTCGGCAGATTCGCCTACTACTGCTGGGCCGTCGGCCTTCTTGCCATACTGCTCTCGATAATCCTCTGACATCTACCTCTGCCCGTCCGGCAGGTCTGGCGCTGAGATCAGGCCCGCGTTCCGGCAGACAGATCCTGTCATATGAAAGACACAAAAATGAAAGCCCCGGCCACGTTTTGCAGCTCATCTCACTGCTTAAGAGCGGAAGCTGACCCGGGCTGTTGGTAAAGAGGTAACAAAATGGCGCAGACAAAAAGAAAGGCACCCGCTAAAACGAAAAAGAGCGCACCGGCGAAGAAGAGCCAGACCCGTTCTGCTCCCGCCAACCGTTCTCCCGAACGTACAGCAGCCTACTGGCGCGTTGGCATAGGGATTGTGCTTCTGTTTCTCGGGGTAGCCTCCGGCATCGGTTATTTCAACGCAAACGGAGTTTTTATCAAGCTGCTCTGCGATACCATTAAGGGACTTGTCGGCTGGGGATTCTGGTTCACGCCTCCTCTCTTCATAGTCGCAGGCATCTTCGTCCTGTTCATAAGAAACAGGCCGTTCATCCTTCGAACGGTATGCGCGCTCCTGCTCCCCATCGTGCTTGGCGGACTCATCCATCTGCTCATATGCCGCAACTCTTATTCGGCCAGCGGCTATCTCACCGCGCTGTGGAAAGACGGCGTCGCGCTGGCCTCCGGCGGAGCAATCGGAGGAGGCCTTTCGCGGCTGCTGACCTATCTCTTCAGCCGAGTCGGCGGATTCATACTGTTCTTTATCTGTCTCGTGCTTCTCGTCCTGGCTGTATGCGACATGACGCTGGTCTCCATCTTCCGCACCTTCCGCGACAGGGCCCGCCGTGAGCGCGAATATGACGATGATGATTATGAGCCGGAACCCGCACCCATACCGGAGCCCGTACCTGAACCTGAAGTTTCCCCGCGTGCGGGTCTTCGCAGACGCAGGCCGATAGACATTCCTCTCGACGGTGAAGAACCGGTTCCGGCCCCTGATACACCGGCGAAGGAGTCCACCGGCCTGTTCAACAAAAAGCCCGGCGTTATAACCCCAGGCGAAGCGATCTCCGGGGCGGCAGCGACGGAGCCGGAGCCCGCGCCTGAACCCGTGCCCGAACCTGTTCCGGTTGCAGAGCCTGAACCCGCTGCAGCCGAGGACGTGCCTCTCGATATACCTTTCATGGAGTCCAAGCCCGTAGCTCCGGCTGCAAAGGCTGCTCCCGAAACGGATAACGGTGAGTTTACCGTTCCTGAAGAAGCTGAGAACGCGCCCCCCTCGTATATCTTCCCGCCTCTCGATCTCCTTTCCGTGAACAAAAACGCGAAGGCCGACGGCACCGAAGAAGCCCGCGTCAACAGCGAAAGGCTGGAAGCCGCCTTCCGCAGCTTCGGCGTGAACGTTCATATCAACAACTATACCCGCGGGCCTACGGTCACCCGCTATGAGGCGGAGCTGGAAGCCGGCATAAAACTGAGCCGTCTGACCGGTCTCGCGGACGATATAGCCCTCTCTCTCGGCGCCAGCGGCGTGCGGATCGCCGCCATGCCCAACAAGATATCCACCGTGGGCATCGAGGTCCCGAACAAACTTGTCAGCAGCGTGCTGCTGCGCGATATCATAGATACGCCCGAATTCCGCAACTCTACCTCCCCTCTGACTTTTGCCATAGGCAAGAACATAGGCGGCGAGGCGATAGTCGGGAATATCTCGAAGCTTCCGCACCTTCTGGTCGCGGGCACTACCGGCTCCGGTAAATCCGTATGTCTCAACGCGCTGATCATCAGTATCCTCTATAAATCCACTCCGGAAGAAGCCCGCTTCATCATGATAGACCCGAAGATGGTCGAATTCCGAATATACAACGGCATTCCGCATCTTCTGGTACCTGTCGTAACAGATGTCAAGAAGGCCGCCGGCGCGCTTCAGTGGGCTGTCGTCGAGATGATGAAGCGCTATCGCCTCTTCTCAGAAGCAGGGGCACGCGACATTGACGGCTATAACGAGCTCATGCGCGAGAGCGGTGAGGCTCCTACGATACCGCGCATAACAGTCGTCATCGACGAGCTTGCCGACCTCATGCTGCAGGCCGCAAAGGAGGTCGAAGAGTCGATCTGCCGCGTCGCACAGATGGGCCGCGCGGCCGGCATCCACCTCATCATCGCCACGCAGAGCCCGCGTGCCGACGTCATAACAGGCCTCATGAAGGCCAACATCCCCTCCCGCATCGCTCTGAAGGTCTCCAGCTCTCTCGAGTCCCGCATAATCCTGGACGCCGGCGGCAACGCCGACAAACTCGTCGGCAACGGCGACATGCTCTATGCGCCCATCGGCGTAGGAAAACCGATACGCATTCAGGGCGCATGGGTGTCTGACGCCGAGCGTGAAAAAGTCGTGAACTTCATCAAGAAGAGCAGTGAAGCGAGATATGACGAGAGGGTCATCTCCGAGATGGACGAGGTCACCCGAGACGATAAGAACAAGCCGGCCGACACATCAGCCCAGGACGCCCAGAAAAACGATTACGACGAACTGCTCCCACAGGCAGTGGACGTCATCTTCGAGTCCGGACAGGCTTCGGTATCCATGCTTCAGCGCCGTCTGAAGCTCGGCTATTCCCGCGCTGCGAGGATAGTCGACCAGATGGAGGAGATCGGTGTTGTCGGTCCCTTCGAGGGGTCGAAGCCCCGTCAGCTCCTCATCACCAGGCAGCAGTGGCAGGAGATGCAGTTCGTTAACGGCACCGCTCCTGTCGAAGCTCCTCCCCCAGATGCTCCTGCGCCGGAAGCGCCCGAAGCATCCGATATCCAGTAACACCAGTTTTGAAAGGATTGATATTTATGCACACCGATAAGGCGTGGTTTGATCAGATGGAAGCCCGCATCCCGAAGGGAAAGGTCCGCACCCGCTTTGCACCCAGCCCGACCGGGTACATGCACGTCGGCAACCTGCGCACCGCGCTCTACACATATCTCATAGCCCGCAGCCTGGGCGGCACCTTCATCCTCCGCATCGAGGACACCGATCAGGGCCGTCTGGTCGAAGGCGCCGTAGACGTCATCTATAAGACGCTCGAAAACTGCGGCATCACCCACGACGAGGGCCCCGATGTCGGCGGTCCAGTCGGCCCTTATATCCAGACCGAGAGACGCGATCTCTACGGAAAATACGCGGAACTCCTCATCGAGCGCGGCGGCGCGTACCGCTGTTTCTGCGGAAAAGACGAGGACGAAGCCCAGGAGGTCGCAGAAGGGACGACCATAAAAAAGCACCACTGCGGCTGTTCTTCGATGACCGAGGAGGAGATCGCTGAAAAGCTCGCCACAGGCGCGCCCTACGTGGTGCGCCAGCGCATACCGGAGGCGGGTACCACGACCTTCTCCGATATGATCTTCGGAGACATCACCGTCCCGAACGACAGTCTGGACGAGAACGTCCTGATAAAATCCGATGGCCTTCCGACTTACAATTTCGCAAACGTGATCGACGACCATCTCATGGGCATCACTCATGTCGTACGCGGTACGGAATATCTGTCCTCTGCCCCAAAATACAACCTGCTCTATCAGGCATTCGGCTGGGATGTCCCCAACTACGTCCACTGCTCCCCCGTCATGCGGGACGCTCACAACAAGATGTCAAAGCGAAAGGGCGACCCTTCATACGAGGATCTCATCGCGATGGGCTATCTGTCCGACGCCGTCGTAAACTACGTCGCGCTCCTGGGATGGAGCCCCGGCGGTGAGCGCGAGATATACACTCTCGACGAGCTCATAGACATTTTCAAGATCGAGAACCTGTCCAAATCTCCTGCGATCTTCGATATAGAGAAGCTCACCCATTTCAACAGCGAATACATCAGGGCCATGGCTCCCGAAAGATTTGCCGAAGTAGCCGAGCCGTATATCCGTCAGAGCGTCAGAAAACCGGAGACCGATACAGCGGCGATCGCGGCCCTCCTGCAGCAGCGCTGCGAGAAACTGACCGACATACCCGAGAAAGTCGATTTCTTCGACGAGCTCCCGGATTACGATATAGAGCTCTTCACACACAAGAAGTCCAAGACGGACGCTGACAGTTCCCGCGAGATGCTGAACACGCTGCTTCCGCTCCTCCGCGACCTTCCCGAGTGGACTGACGAGTCCATACTCGCGCTGCTCACCGGTCTCTCCGAGAAGCTCGAAGTCAAGAACGCAAAGGTCATGTGGCCGCTTCGCATCGCGGTCTCCGGCAAGGCGGTCACCCCGGGCGGCGCCGTTGAGATCTGCCGCATCCTGGGCCGTGCGGAGACTTTGTCCCGTGTGGAAAAGGCTCTTCAGAAACTCGGCTGAGACGAGCTGAAGAAACATCCGTACACACAGAAACCGCACATACAAATGATGTTTCTGCCGGAATTGAGATGACCGGCTGTAAGAATACTGATTCAACGGAGGATATGTCATGTACGATATCGCTGTAATAGGGACCGGCCCGGCCGGTATCTCGGCTGCCATAACCGCGCTCGTCCGCGGCAAAAGCGTAGCCGTCGTGTCGAATCCGGCTTCAGAGAGCGGTCTCTACAAAGCCGAACGCATAGATAATTACCCGGGCATGCCCGGCGTTACCGGTGCGGAGCTCTCGGAAGCGCTTATTTCACACGCCCGTTCGCTCGGCGCAGAGATCTTTACGGGAAAAGTCCAGACCATCCTCCCCAACGATGATTCGATATTCGTCGGATACGGCATGGAGATGATCGAAGCCCGCGCCCTCATTTTTGCCCCCGGAGTCGTCAGGACATCTTCCTTCCCCGGAGAGCGGGAGCTCCTCGGGCGCGGCGTCAGCTACTGCGCGACCTGCGACGGCATGCTGTACCGCGGAAAGGAAGTATGTGCGATATGTCTTGCGGCTGACGCCGCAGAAGAGGCGGAGTATCTCAGCTCAATAGGCTGCAACGTATTCACGACCGACTCGAAAAAGATCGCCATCGGCGGTGAAAACAGAGTCGAGTGGATCGAGATCGAAGGGCAGCGGCGCAGCTGCGACGGAGTGTTCGTCCTGAGGGATTCCGTAGCTCCGGACGTCCTTGTCCCCGGACTCGAGCTTGAAAACAACCACATCCGCACCGGTGCTTCCGGCGAGACGAATATCCCCGGCATATTCGCCGCGGGAGACTGTACGGGGACACCCTATCAGGTAGCCAAAGCAGTCGGAGAGGGGCAGCTTGCCGCCTTCGCTGCCGTAAAGTACCTCGACGCACAGAAATAAACTCGAAAGGTATCTGTTTCAATGGCCGTTATACATCTTACAAAGGATAATTTCGACGAAGTCATCTCCAAAGGCACCGTGCTGGTGGATTTTTGGGCAGCATGGTGCGGCCCCTGCCAGATGATTGCGCCCATCATGGAGGAACTTTCGGATGAATACGACGGGAAGGCGGTCATCGCCAAGGTGGATATTGACCGCGAAGTCGAGCTGGCTTCCCGCTTCAAGATAAGGCTCATACCCACCATCATCTGCTTCAAAGACGGCGAGATCAGTTCCAAGGCATACGGCGCCGAATCCAAGGAGCACATGATTGAAATGATCTCCTGAATGCCGGGAGAGATATTGACAAATACCGAAACATAAATTATAATCGTCGCAATGTCAAAGGCTTTGACGGGGAGGAGTAGGCCGCGCGGCCATTTCAGAGAGAGAGCGTTAGGTGAAAGCTCTCATGACGCGCCCCCGAACGTCGCCCCCGAGCTCCGGGACCGAACCGCGCCGACAGCGCTTTAAGTTCCGGCGGCAACACGCCGTTACCGTGATGATGAGTGCCGCGTTCTTATGCGCGGCGATCAGGTGGTACCGTGCTTAACTGCGCCCTGAGTTTTCAGGGCGCATTCTTTTTTACAAGCTGTCAGGAGGATAAACATATGAAGGAATTACCGAAAATCTATGACCCCAAGGCCGTGGAATCGAAGATCTACGATTTCTGGCTCAAGGGCAAATATTTCCATGCCGAACGCGATCCGGAAAAGAAACCGTTCACTATCGTGATACCGCCTCCGAACGTCACCGGTCAGCTGCACCTGGGTCATGCGTTCGACGAGACAATACAGGACGTTCTGACACGTTATAAGCGCATGCAGGGTTATGCCGCACTGTGGCTTCCCGGTTATGACCATGCCGGCATCGCGACTCAGATCAAGGTCGAGGAGAAGCTCCGCAACGAAGGTCTCACCCGTTTTGACCTCGGCCGCGAGAAATTCCTCGATGAAGTATGGGCATGGAAGAACAAATACGGCAACAGGATCGTAGAGCAGCTCAAAACGCTCGGCTCGTCCTGCGACTGGGACCGCCAGCGTTTCACCATGGACGAAGGATGCTCAAAAGCTGTCCGCGAGGTCTTCTGTTCTCTCTATGAAAAGGGTCTGATCTATAAAGGCAAGCGCATCATAAACTGGTGCCCGAAATGCACGACGGCGCTCTCCGACGCAGAGGTCGAATATGAAGAGAAGCCCGGACACTTCTGGCACATCCGCTATCCTCTTACGGACGGGAGCGGTTACGTGACCGTTGCGACTACACGTCCGGAGACCATGCTCGGCGACACGGCCGTCGCCGTGAATCCAAACGACGATCGCTACACGGATATCGTCGGCAAGACATGTATCCTTCCCCTCGTCAACAAGGAGATACCCATCATCGCCGATGAATACGTGGATATGGAGTTCGGCACCGGCTGCGTCAAGATGACGCCGTGTCATGACCCGAACGACTTCGAGGTCGGTCTCCGCCACGATCTGGAACAGGTGCTCATACTCGACGGCGAGGCCAAGATCATAAACGGCGGCAAGTACAACGGCATGGACAGGTACGAGGCGAGAAAGGCCATCGTACATGATCTTGAGGAACAGGGCTACCTCGTTAAGATCGAGGAGCACGTCCACAACGTCGGCACCTGCTACCGCTGTCATTCCGACGTGGAACCGCTCGCCTCCGACCAGTGGTTCGTGAAGATGGGCCCGCTCGCAAAAGAGGCCATCCGCGTAGTCGAAGACGGCACGATAAAGTTCGTGCCGGACAGATTCTCCAAGACATATCTCAACTGGATGAACAACGTCCGCGACTGGTGCATCTCACGCCAGCTCTGGTGGGGGCATCAGATCCCGGCGTGGTATTGCGCCGACTGCGGACACGTCACCGTGTCCCGGGAAGACGCCGAAAAATGCGAAAAGTGCGGAAGCACTAATATCCAGCGCGATCCCGACGTTCTCGACACATGGTTCTCATCTGCGCTCTGGCCCTTCTCCACAATGGGCTGGCCGGAAAAGACCGAGGACCTCGAGTACTTCTATCCGACCGACGTCCTCGTCACTGGTTACGACATCATATTCTTCTGGGTCGCCAGGATGATCTTCTCCGGCATGGAACATATGAAGAAGGAACCGTTCCACACCGTCCTCATCCACGGCCTTATCCGTGACCCTCAGGGCAAGAAGATGTCCAAATCCGCAGGAAACGGCGTCGACCCCATCGAGATGATCGACCGCTTCGGCGCGGATGCTCTGCGCTTCAATATCATCACCGGTAACTCTCCCGGAAACGACATGCGCTTTTACGTGGAGCGCTGCGAGGCGATGCGCAACTTCGCCAACAAGATATGGAACGCCACGCGTTTCGTAATGATGAACCTCACGATCGATAAGAACGAGCTCCCCGACACTCTCGAACTCGAGGACAGATGGATCCTGTCGAAACTTAACACACTTGCGAAAGAGGTCTGCGAGAACATCGACAAGTTCGAGCTCGGCGTGGCCGCGAGCAAGATCTACGACTTCATCTGGGACAGTTACTGCGACTGGTACATCGAACTTGCTAAGCCGCGTCTCAACAGCGGCGATCCCGAGGCCAATCTCCGCGCACAGAAAGTGCTGCTCTACGTGCTCACAGAGATACTCAAGCTTCTCCATCCCTTCATGCCGTACATAACGGAAGAGATCTTCCAGGCTCTGCCTCACGACGGAGAAGCTCTTATCATCGAGAAGTATCCGGAATTCCGCGAGGACCTGTCTTTCCCGAAAGAGGAGACCGGATTTGAAAAGATCATGGCCGCCGTGCGCGCCGTCAGGGCACGCCGTGCGGATATGAATGTGCCGCCTTCAAAAAAGCCGCACCTCATCATCGTCTCCGACAGCGCAGACGTGTTCTCTGCCGGCAAGGTCTATCTCTCGAAGCTCGCATACGCCGGCGAGGTGACCATCACTTCCGAGCCTCCCGCAGATACGAACGGCATGGTCACCGTCGTTACCGACGACGCCAAGATGTACATGCCGCTCAGCGAACTCGTGGATCTTGACAAGGAGCGCGAGCGCATGCGCAAGGAACTCTCGAAGGCAGAAGACGAGCTTGCCCGCATCGAGGCGAAACTCAGCAACGAAAAATTCGTTTCCCGCGCACCCGAGAACATAGTGGCCGCGGAACGCGAAAAAGCGGACAAGGCAAGAGCTCTGATCGCTAATATAACGGAGAGCCTCGCCTCTCTCGGCTGACAGTTTCAGGCTTCCCCGCATCCCGCGGCGGTCATTCATGCAGCGCCGGACGCAAAAACGCGGCCGGGCGGACTAAACAGTCCGTCCGGCCGCTTCTTTTCTTTTTCAGCCGCCGATCCTTTTTGCGTCATATAAGAGACATCACGAGAACTACCAGAATTATCAGCGGAAGGACGTAGGTCATATACGGGCGAAGCCAGGCTGGCACCTTGGCGCCGTTGCCGCTGTTGACCTCGGCAAAGTAATTGTTCCATCCCCAGCCGGAACGCCACGTACAGAAGAGCACATATATAAGGCTTCCAAGCGGGAGCGCGAGGTTGGATACCAGGAAATCCTCAAAATCTCCGAAGTTACGTCCGAGGAAGATGCTCTTCGAGAAGAACCCGCCGGTGCAGTTCGCCATTATGAACGGCAGAGTAAGGACAGCGAGCATGATGACGTTGATACCAGCTATCTGCCATCTCTTGAGCTTCGTCCATTCGAGCCAGAACGACATGATGTTCTCGAACACCGCCACTACGGTGGACATCGCTGCGAAGACCATGAAGAGGAAGAACAGCGTGCCGATTATACGGCCGCCCGCCATATGGTTGAAGATCGAGGAGAGCGTTGTGAACAGGAAGCCTGCACCGACTTCTCCAGGCTGCTCGACCACCTGCATCGCGCCGGGGTTGAACGTGAAGAATGCCGGGAAGATGACAAGTCCGGACATGAGCGCTACGAACGTATCGAGTCCGACGACCGTGAACGTCTCTCCGAGGAGCGACCTGTCCTTACCGATATAACTGCCGAATATCGCTATGGATCCGATGCCGAGGCTGAGTGTGAAGAACGCCTGGCTCATGGCTGCGGACAGCACCGTAGTCAGCCCGTACTGTTTAACGTTTGCCGCCGAGGGGATGAAATAGAATTTAAGACCTTCTGCCGCGCCGGGCATCGTGCAGGCGTAAACGCCGAGTCCGAGAATGAGCAGGAGCAGCAGGACCATCATGACTTTGGTGATCTTCTCGACGCCGTTGTTCAGACCGAGCGCGCAGATGCCGAAGCCCAGAACGATCACGATTATCGTGATAATTACGTTCAGGCTGAAGTTCGTAGCGATACCGCCGAAAACTCCGCCGAGCGCCGCGGTCGCCTCCCCCACTTCGAGGCCCTCGGTCACGGTCATTATCGAGCCGGTTAGGTACTTAACGAAGTAGATGAGGAACCAGCCTGCAATGACAGTATAGAACATCATGAGCAAGTAGTTGCCTGCAACGCCCAGATACTTCATGAGGTGCCATTTCTGGCCTTTTTTCTCCAATACGTCGAAGGAATTTGCGATGCTCCGCTGGCTTCCGCGGCCGACGGCGTATTCGACCGTCATGACGGGAATGCCGAGCAGTATCAGGAACGCTATGTAGCATACGAGGAAAATGCCGCCGCCGTACGCGCCGCACCAGATCGGAAAGCGGTACACGTTGCCCAGGCCTATGGCGCATCCGGCTGAGATCAGGATGAATCCCAGTCTCGAGGAGAATGCCTCTCTTCTCTGCATGAACTAGACCTCCGTTCTGTATTTAAGGATACTTGTACAATACAATCATTTAGGACGAATATCAACAGAAAACGCCGATATTCGTCCGATTATCTCGTCAAAACGCGCTTTCGGCGGCCATAATAAAGGAAACGGGCGCGGATAGGCCGCGCCCGCTGCAGATCCCTTATTCAGCGTCTTGTCTGCCGCGTCTGAGAAAACTAAGTTTAGTCTCGCTTATAAGCACGGCGATGAACATCGCGGCAAATCCCAAAAATATTTTCAGCGTCAGCTTTTCGTTGAAGAACACGACGGATATCGCCGCCCCAAATACGGATTCCAGCGTCATTATGACCGCTGTCTGCGAGGGAGGAGAATACTTCTGTCCGAAAGCCTGCAGTCCGAAACAGACAGCCGTGCACATGATGCAGAGATACGCCACGCTTAGCCATGCAGAAGCGGGCGCTCCTGACGGCGCCGGCGCTAACATGACCGCCGATATCCAGGACAGAACGGCGGCGGTCCCGAACTGGACAGCCGTGAGCAGGATCACGCTCCTGCCGCGCACGTATGCAGCGGATACTATGATATGGAGCGCGTAGAACAGGCCGCATATGACTGTCAGGATGTCTCCTTTGTTGACTGATAGTTTAGCGTCCAGCGAAATCAGTCCCACTCCGATAACGCACAGCACTGCAGCCGCTATATTCCATCCGTCAGGCTTTTTCCCGCGGATCAGCCAGTAAAGGAACGGTACTATCACACAGTAGGTCGTCGTCAGAAAGGCGTTCTTGCCCGGCGTCGTAGATACCAGCCCGTATGTCTGAAACACATAGGCAACAAACATGCAGGCTCCCATGAGCGCCCCGCCGATCAGATATTTCCGGTCAGCTTTTCTCCATTCCCGCGCTCCGAATACCGCCATGATCAGGGCCGCGCCGGTGAACCGCACAGCGAGGATATACAGCGTAGATATGCTCTCAAGAGTATTCTTGAGTATGACGAACGACGTGCCCCATATGAAGGTCATCGCGATCAGCGCCGCGAAAGCCAGCCTTTTTTTCTTCTTGTCCTCTCCCATTTCTCTCCGTTATCTGTGCATTTGTTCTTGTCACAGCTTGG
>CAMZHU010000011.1 GCA_947306975.1 uncultured Clostridia bacterium
GGGTCGTCAATGCGCGGATCCGGGCCGTACGGATTGCTTCCCTCGGTTCCCTTTTTAGCCATACAATATAAGAAATAACAAAGAGGAACGATTAATATCGGGATAGCATATCTCACGACTAAAGCTTCAAAATCTATATCGTCACTCCCGAAAAATGCTATGGATATGCAGACAAGAACTGGGGGCGCGACTTTACAACGCCCTGGGTCTGGCTCGCGTCGAACTGCCTGAAGAGCAGGATAACCGGACGCATGCTCGAAAACAGTGCCTTCGATATAGGAGGCGGCCGCCCCAAGATCTACTTTGTGCCTCTTGACAGAAGACTGCTTGGCGCTTTCTGCTACGAAGGAAAGGAATACGATTTCAACTTCTCCCACTTCTGGCTGAAAGTGAAGACTGAGTTCTCTTTTGAAGAGGACGAAAACGAGGTCAGATGGCACGTAAGGCAGGAAAACAAATACGCGGCTATGGAGACCGATATAACCTGCAGCAAGAGCGATATGTTATTTGTGAACTATGAGGCGCCCGACGGTTCAAAACGGCACAACAGACTGTGGAACGGCGGTAACGGTACCGGTATCATAAAACTCTACGACAGAAAAGACGGGGATTTCGTGCTAGTTGACGAGATAGAAGCGACTCATATCGGATGCGAATACGGAGAATACGATCCCGAATAAGTAAAGGAGTAAAAATGAAAACTTTAGTGACTTATTTCAGCGCGGAAGGAAACACGGCCAGAGCCGGAAGAGAGCTTGCCGAGCATCTCGGAGCAGATGTCTTTGAGATAGTGCCTGAGGTCCCATATACTGCTGCTGATATCAAATGGACGAATCCGCTGGCCCGGTGCAACAAGGAGAAATTCGGGAAAAAGGATGTCCCTGTAGCTGGAAGGATAGAGAGATTCGAGGAATACGATACGGTATATATCGGGTTCCCGATATGGTATTACTGTGCGCCCAATGTTATCAATACTTTCTGCAAAGGGTATGATTGGACCGTGAAAAAGGTCATTCTATTCGCTACTTCCGGCAGCAGCGGACTGGGCAAGACGGTGGACAAACTTCAGCCTTATGTTAAAGGCACACAGATCTCCGGCGCGAAGCGCGTCAGCGGAGGAGCAGATCTGGTGAGCTGGGTCGACACGCTGTGATCTACATTGTGCGACATGGCAAAACGGCGCTGAACAGCGCAGGAGTAATGCAGGGAATGATCGACTGCCCCCTTAACGATGAGGGCAGAGAGCAGGCCGCTGCTGTGGCCAGCATGTTCAGGGGAAAAGGCGTATCATTCTCAAAGGTCTATTCTAGCCCTCTTGTCAGAGCCGTTGAGACAGCAGAAATAGCATCCGGGACCGTAACAGTCATCACGGACGAACGTCTGCTGGAAATGGATTACGGACCTTATGAAGGCGCAGACCTTAAAAATCTCCCGCTTGAACTTAAGAGATTCTTCAGTGATTTTGAGAACGAACCTGCGCCGGAAGGTATGGAAACGCTCGAGTCAGTAAAAGCGCGTCTTGGCAGTTTCCTTGAGGATCTTCGTACGTCTTCACCCGAAGGGGATATTCTTATAACCACTCATGCGATTGCTCTGAAAGGCGCATTGGAATACCTGATGCCGGATTCACACGGAATCTGGTGGTCGAGATACGTGGGAAACTGCGACGTTTATTCCTTCGATATCAAAGACGGCAGTTTTACAATACCTTCACCTGTCCTATACTGAAATGTACTTATGTGCCTGTACGAGGTCTAGTTATCTTTATGATTCGGAAGTGAAACAATGCACAGAGAATTCCTGATGGGAAATGAGGCGATCGCGCTTGGAGCAATAGCTTCTGGTGTCGATCTTGTATGCGGTTATCCGGGAACTCCTTCTACAGAAGTCCTCGAAACGGCAGCAAAGAACAGACCTGAAGGCACTTACGTTGAATGGTCAGTAAATGAGAAGACAGCCATGGAAGTAGCGGCAGGAGCTGCGTATACGGGTGCCAGAGTCCTGGTTACGATGAAGCAGATGGGACTTAACGTGGCTTCGGATCCGCTTATGTGTGTCGAATATATCGGAGTAAAAGGCGGTATGGTCGTGCTCGTAGCCGATGATCCCGGCCCCATATCCTCCCAGACGGAACAGGATACGCGCACATTCGCCGGCTTCTCTAAAGTACCGTGTTTTGATCCCTCCACTGTTCAGGAGGCCTACGATATGGTTCAGGAGGCGTTTATCCTGTCTGAAAAATACGGCACTCCCGTATTCCTGCGCTCAACGACAAGAGTTTCCCACTGCTATGCGTCTATCGATATAAAGGATACTTCTGAATTTGCATCACACCGGATCGAGGGCTTTGTCAAAGACAGCAGACGCTGGGTTATTTTTCCCCGCCTCGCTAATGCGAATCATAAAAAGATAGTTGATCGCAATGAGAAGCTGAGTAATGAGTTTTCGGATAATCCGTTTAATTGTATCTACACAGAGAAGAGAGAGTGCCGTCTTGGCGTGGCAACAGGAGGTGTTAGTTTTACATATGCCATGGAAGCAAGAGAACGGCTCGGCAATATGAGGCTGTTAAAGGTCTCAACGCCATATCCGTTCCCTGAGAAAATAGCGGCAGAATTTCTTGCCGGTCTCGATGAAGTCCTGTGCATCGAAGAACTGGACCCCGTTATCGAACGGGGGCTTGTATATGTATGCGGCAAATACGGGTTGAAGGTAAAGATCAGGGGGAAACTCACAGGCGACACCCGTACTGCCGGTGAAAACACAGTCGACAGCGTATATGAAGATTTAGCAGCGTTTCTCGGAGAGCCGTGCAAATCAGAAGCTGTTAGCGAAGTACCTGATCTTCCGGTAAGACCGCCCGTACTGTGCGCGGGATGCCCGCACAGAGCATCTTTCTATGCAGTAAAGATAGCTATGAAGGGTAAAAAGACTGTTTTCTGCGGAGATATAGGCTGCTATACTTTGGGAAACGCAATGCCCCTGGACATGGTCGATACATGTCTATGCATGGGTGCGGGACTCGGCATTGCTCAGGGTATCGGACATATCGAGCCGGATACGTCCTGCTTCGCTTTCGTCGGCGATTCGACGTTTTTCGCTTCGGCGATACCGGGCGTGATCAATGCCGTCTACAACAAATCGGATATGACGCTAATAGTCCTTGATAATTCCACTACGGCGATGACGGGCCACCAGCCGCATCCCGGTACAGGTATAACGATGATGGGCGGCAGCGGTTCTGCAGTAAGCATAGAAGGCGTACTGCGCGGGATAGGGCTTGAATATGTGGAGACCGTAGATCCTTTCGAACTGGACGCGGCCGTCGGCGCTGTAAGATGCGCTGCGGCACTTCCCGGAGTCAAAGCTATCATTTTCCGCTCGCCTTGTATCGCGCTCACGAAAGGAAAAGACCCGCTGACCGTTAGCAGCAAAAAATGTATAGGATGCAGCAGATGTATCAAGGAACTCGGATGCCCAGCTATCTCCATGTCGGGCGGTAAGGCTGTTATCGATACGTCGCAGTGCACCGGATGCTGTCTCTGTGAGAGAGTATGCCCCGTCGGAGCGATAGGAGGCGAAGGTATATGAATACCGGCATCATCCTCTGCGGCGTCGGAGGTCAGGGGACTGTCCTCGCGTCAAAACTCATATCTGCCTCTGCTATGGAGAACGGTTTATCTGTTATGAGCGCCGAGACGATTGGCATGGCTCAGCGCGGGGGAAGCGTAACGAGTCATATACGTATAGGTGAAGGCGTTTATTCGCCAATGATCGCTTTTGGTGGAGCAGATACTATCATCGGCTTCGAACCGGGCGAGGCAGCTCGCATGCTTCCTTTCCTGAAAGAGGGAGGCTCTGTTGTAGTCAGTTCCGGTGTCGTGATACCTGTCACCGAGGCGCTCGTCAGGTCCGATTATTCTTCGGAAAACATGGTCGGGTACCTGCGTGAACATGTTGAAAGACTTACCGTCGTCAACACTGATAGGGCCATTCGGGAAGTCGGAACGGCGAAAGTCCTGAATATAATACTTCTGGGCGCTTCGATAGCGGCAGGAGCGCTGCCGGTGACGGCGGATACTCTGATGAAGATGATCGAACGCAGGGTACCGGAGAAGTATATCGATCTAAACAGAAAAGCTCTTGAATACGGGCTCTCATGCACACATTAATGATCGGAAAGGTGAAGAATAATGCAGATCTCAGAGTTACAGCTGAAACAGGTGAACGATCAGATAGACAGACTTCGTCTGTCCGGAAGCTTTTACGGGAAAAAGCTCGAAGCAGCCGGCATAACAGGCGTTACATCTCATGAAGATTTCATAAGGCTGCCGTTCTCCGAAAAGGCCGATCTCCGCAACGCTTATCCGCTTGGGCTTATGGCGGCAAGGGAAGATGAGATCGTCCGTATCCACTCGTCCTCCGGAACGACCGGGCTCCCTGTTATAATCCCATACACCGCCAAGGACGTAGACGACTGGGCGATCATGTTCAAGCGCTGCTATGAAACGGCAGGCATAACGAACATGGACAGGATACAGATAACACCTGCTTACGGTCTCTGGACTGCAGGTATAGGGTTTCAGCTGGGCGCTGAGAAGCTGGGCGCAATGGTCATCCCTATGGGGCCGGGAAATACGGAGAAGCAGCTCACGATGATGCAGGATCTCGGAAGCACAGTCCTGTGTTCGACCTCGTCTTATGCGCTCCTTCTCGCTGAGGAGATTGAAAAGCGCGGCATAAAGGACAGAATAAAACTCAAAAAAGGCGTTATCGGTTCCGAACGGTGGGGAGATAAGATGCGTCAGCGTATATCCGGTTCTCTGGGCATCGAGCTGTACGATATTTACGGCCTTACTGAAATCTACGGTCCCGGCATCGGAATCAACTGCAAGTACGAGACAGGTATGCATTACTGGGACGATTATATCTACATTGAGATCATCGACCCTGTAACAGGTGATAACCTTCCTGACGGCGAGTGGGGCGAGATCGTTATAACCACCCTTGTCAAGGAAGGTGCGCCGCTGATCCGGTACAGGACACACGACCTGTCCAGGATTATCCCTGGCGAGTGTCCATGCGGAAGCCGATTCCCGAGGATAGACACCATCATGGGCAGGACCGACGACATGGTTAAGATCAAGGGCGTCAACGTGTTCCCGAGCCAGATAGAGGAAGTCCTCAAGCAGTTCCCGGAGGCATCTAGCGAGTATCAGATACGTATTTCCCATCTTGACGGAAAAGACACAATGCGCTTGTATGTCGAGACGAACGGTTCCGTTGATTTCGCTGACCTTGCCGCACGCATAGCCTCGACAGTCAAGAGCCGGATCGGATTCACGCCGCTGGTAAAAGTCGTAGAGCTCGGCCTGCTTCCGAGAAGCGAGAAGAAGACGAAACGCGTGTACGACGAGCGTTATGAATGACATACGCTGCAGTGATTTGGAGGTTCCTCTTATGACTTTTACAATGGAGCATGAAAACTACAACGTACTCAATCTTGACAGGTCTCTTGAGTTTTATGAGAAAGCGCTCGGACTTACGGAAAAGTCCAGAAAAACAGCTGCAGACGGCTCCTTCATAATCGTATATATCGGGAACGACAATAACGATTTTCTTCTGGAACTGACATGGCTGAGAGACCATACAGAGCCGTACGACCTTGGTGAAGAGGAGTTCCATCTTGCATTCAGAACGGACGATTTTGAGGCAGCGCACCGTCTTCATGAGGACATGGGCTGTGTATGCTTTGAGAACCCGGATATGGGCATATATTTTATTAACGATCCGGACGGTTACTGGCTTGAGATACTGCCGGCAAGATAAAATACGTACTGTGGATACGGATGTATTTAGTGAATAATATTTCATAAATTTCAAAAATTGTGTTGACATCACAGAATCACTGGAGTATAATCACCTCAATGTTAATGTAATTCAGCGCTTGATTAAAGCGCATGATCAGGAGAAACACAATGAGAAGAACGCTCCGCACCGCTTTTTACTGGTACTGGTTTAGCTTTACCGATTCTATTGGTAAGGTTGATTTGCGGTGCAATGAAGCGTGAAGTGATTTAAATCACGTAATCAGATGCGGCACAGATCAACTGTGCCGCATCTTTTATTTATCAGCAGATTTTCAGTGGAGGAGTAAATAATGTACCTGCTTACGAAGCGATGGCGTACTTAACGCCACATCTGAGACCTACCGTACGAAAGAAGACAACACATTTATCTGAGAAAGGATGTTACAAATGGAAAAGATCCCTTACAAAATCTATCTTACGGAAGACGAGATGCCGAAGGCATGGTACAATATCCGCTCCGCTATGAAGAATAAACCCGCTCCGCTGCTCAATCCTGGTACTCACGAGCCGATGAAGGCTGAAGAACTCGCTCCCGTGTTCTGCGAAGAGCTGATCAAACAGGAGCTTGACAACGATACGGAGTATTTCCCGATCCCGCAGGAAGTCTATGACTTCTACAAGATGTACAGGCCGTCGCCTCTGGTCAGAGCATACTGCCTGGAGAAAGCGCTGGGAACACCGGCTAAGATCTATTACAAATTCGAAGGCAACAACACCAGCGGATCCCATAAACTGAATTCAGCGATTGCTCAGGCATATTACGCTAAAATGCAGGGACTCAAGGGCGTTACCACTGAGACCGGCGCCGGACAGTGGGGAACTGCTCTCTCAATGGCGTGTTCTTATCTTGGACTCGACTGCAAGGTCTTTATGGTCAAGGTCTCCTATGAACAGAAGCCTTTCCGGAGAGAAGTCATGAGGACTTACGGGGCAGACGTGACGCCGTCTCCGTCGATGACGACTGAGATCGGCAAGAAGATCCTCGCCGAGCATCCGGGAACAACGGGAAGCCTCGGATGTGCTATCTCCGAGGCCGTTGAAGTCGCTGTTTCGACTCCGGGTTACAGATACGTTCTCGGCAGCGTGCTCAATCAGGTGCTTCTGCATCAGAGCATCATAGGCCTTGAGACCCAGGCTGCGCTGAACAAATACGGCATCAAGCCGGATATGGTCATCGGCTGCGCAGGCGGCGGATCAAACCTGGGCGGACTTATTGCACCGTTCATGAGAGACAAGATAAACGGCGACCTGGACTGCCGCATCATTGCAGTCGAACCGGCTTCCTGCCCGAGCTTCACGAGAGGCAAGTACGCATATGATTTCTGCGATACCGGCATGGTCTGCCCGCTCGCCAAGATGTACACGCTCGGCAGCGGATTCATCCCGGCCCCGAACCACGCGGGAGGCCTTCGCTACCACGGCATGAGCTCAATTCTCTCCCAGCTCTATGACGACGGACTCATGGAGGCTGTGGCCGTCCCGCAGACCGAGGTATTTAAGGCTGCAGAACAGTTTGCCCGTGTAGAAGGTATACTGCCCGCTCCTGAAAGCTCTCACGCGATCAAAGTCGCTATAGACGAAGCGATGAAGTGCAAGGAAACAGGCGAGGAGAAGACCATAGTATTCGGACTTACCGGTACCGGCTACTTCGATCTGGTAGCATACCAGAAGTTCCATGACGGAGAGATGGATGATTATATCCCGACAGACGAGGATCTTGCTAAGAGCATCTCAGCACTTCCGCCTGTCGACTGAAAGCTGGAAGACTATAGGATTGTAAATATACGGCATGAATGAATGCCGGTAAAAACAGAAACGGCAAAGGAGTTGTTCACATGAAAAACTATTATCAGAAGGAGATCGAGACAGCCCCGCGCGAGAAGATACTCGAGATCCAGAACGAAAAACTGAGAAAGCAGATCAGGCACGTATACGACAATGTCAAATACTACCGTGATCTCATGGATCAGAAAGGCGTAAAGCCCGATGACATAAGGACCGTGGACGATATCAAGTTTCTGCCGTTTCTGTCTAAAGCCGATCTTCGCGAAGCATATCCGTACGGTCTGCTCGGAACGGATCTCAAAAACTGCGTGAGGATACATTCTACATCCGGGACCACGGGAAAGCGTGTCGTCGCTTTCTATACGCAGCATGATATCGACATATGGGAAGAGTGCTGCGCACGCGCCATCGTCGCGGCAGGCGGAACGGATGAGGACGTCTGCCAGGTCTGTTACGGTTACGGACTGTTCACCGGAGGTTCCGGACTTCACGGCGGTTCACACAAAGTCGGATGTCTGACGCTCCCCATGTCTTCCGGCAATACCGACAGGCAGATCCAGTTCATGATGGATCTGGGTTCGACGATAATCTGCTGCACGCCGTCATACGCAGCGTATATCGGCGAGACTCTTGCGGAGATGGGATATAAGCCCGAGGACAACAAGCTCAAGGCCGGCATCTTCGGTGCGGAACCCTGGACTGAAGAGATGCGCAGAAGCATCGAGAAGAGCCTCGGCATAAAGGCGTACGACATATACGGCCTGACCGAGACCAGCGGACCTGGCGTTTCATTCGAATGCGAAGAACAGTCCGGTATGCACATCAATGAGGACCACTTCTACGCTGAAATCATCGATCCGGATACAGGAGAAGTACTGCCCGAAGGATCTAAGGGTGAACTCGTATTCACTGCTCTTGACAAGGAGGCGTTCCCGCTCATAAGATACAGGACGAGGGACATATGCACTCTCAGCCGGAAAGAATGCTCCTGCGGCAGAACTCATGTAAAGATGAGCAAACCCATGGGCAGAAGCGACGACATGATGATAATACGCGGCGTCAACGTGTTTCCGAGCCAGATCGAGACTGTGCTCCTTAAAGAAGGGTATACTCCGAACTATCAGATAGTCGTAGACAGAGAGCGCAACAATGATACGTTCGACGTGTATGTTGAACTCAATCCTGACCAGTTCTCTGACAAGGTATCGGATATCCAGAACAGAGAGCGCACTCTTGAGTCTGCAATGCGCACGATGCTCGGCATAGGGCCCAAGATGCATCTGGTGGCACCGAAGACGATCACAAGAAGCGAAGGCAAGGCGGTCAGAGTCATCGACAAGCGCAAGCTCCATGACTGACACGGTCGACTGAAAGGAGAATTTGAAATGGCTATAACACAGCTGTCAGTATTTCTTGAGAACAGCCCCGGAAGGCTGGCCGAGGCAGTCAGAATAATCTCCGACGCCGAAGTAAACATCCGCGCCATGAGTCTTGCCGACACCAAGGATTTCGGCATACTCCGCATTATCGTATCCGATGCAGACAAGGCCAAGAGTACGCTTTCAGCCAACTACATCGTCATGGAGACAAGGGTAATCGCTGTCAAAATGGATGATCAGGCCGGAGCGCTCAACAACATTCTTCAGACACTAGAAAAGGCACAGATCAACGTAGAGTACATGTATGCGTTCACAGGCTCTGAGTCATACAGCGCTTACGTCGTTCTGCGTGTGGACGACCTGGAGCATGCTGAGGAGGTACTTGCTGAAAGCGGCATGCCGACGCTGACCGACGAGAAACTGAAGGCGATCCTCTGATCGCCGTTCATCAGCTAAAAATCATAAACGGCTCTCACATCAAGTGGGAGCCGTTTATGCGTTTTCTTAGATCACAGGGTCCTGCCGTCTGTGGATATCGTAACAACGTGCCATGGCAGGAACTTGCCGCTGTTCTGTATGGCCTTTTTTGCCGCCGACTCGATGCCGCCGCAGCACGGCACTTCCATACGTACTATAGTAACGCTCCGTATATCGTTTTCAGCTATTATATGCGCTAGTTTTTCGGAGTAATCGACAGAATCGAGTTTTGGGCATCCCACGATGACGACGTGGTTCCTGATGAAATCATTATGAAAGTTTCCGTAAGCATATGCGGTGCAGTCCGCTGCTATAAGAAGATCGGCACCGCTGAAATACGGAGCATTTACAGGAACGAGTTTTATCTGTACCGGCCACTGCGTAAGCTGGCTTTCGACGTAACTGCCTTTGCATGAAGACGGCTCGCGTTTTAAGCTCTTTACCATCGATCCCGGACATACACCGGGAGAGTTTGCACAGTTGTTCTCTTTTATCGAGTTTTCCTTTTCGGAAGCGACATATGCAGCGGTTTCACGTTCCTCGAAAGAGATAGCTCCGGCAGGGCAAGAAGGCAGGCAGTCTCCAAGACCGTCGCAGTGATTTTCTCGGAGAAGGACCGCTTTGCCGTCGACCATTCCGATCGCGCCTTCATGACACGCTTCAGCGCAGGCTCCGCAGCCGATGCATTTGTCGCTGTCTATTTTTACTATCTTCCTGATCATGACTTTTCCTCCGATAATAAGATTTATACTTGACCTCACACGCTTATGATATATATAATTTCCAACGAAGTATGTTGAAAATTCAACACGGAGATCATTATGAGCAAATATTTTGAGATACTCACGGAATGCCCGCTTTTCAGCGGCATATCGCCCGCTGAGATAGAACGCGCGCTCAGTTGCTTGGGCGCTTCTGTCAGACAATATGCGAAGGACACCACCATACTTAACGAAGGCGATCCGGCAGAGTATATTGGTATCGTATTGAGCGGTTCAGTACGCATCACGCGAACGGATATCTTTGGTAACAGAAGCATACTTGCAAAAGCAGAACCCATGGATATGTTCGGTGAGGCACTGGCGTGCGCTGATACCGCTGTCATGCCGGTTGATGTCGTTGCCGCAGAGGAAACTTCAGCAGTCCTGATCAGCGCAGCCCGTATCGCCAGGACGTGCGCAAACGCATGCGTATTCCACAGCAGAATGATAGTGAACCTCCTCCACATAGTTGCGTCTAAAAACATCATGATGAACAGAAAACTAGAGGTGACATCTAAGAGGAGCACGCGTGATAAGCTTCTGACTTATCTTATGATACAGGCAAAAACGGCCGGCGGCGATACTTTCACCATTCCTTTCGACAGGCAGGAACTTGCCGATTATCTTGAAGTAGACAGGAGCGGGCTCTCAGCTGAGATCAGCAGGCTGCGTCGTGAGGGAATTATTGAGAATTACAGGAGCGATTTCACGATTCTGAAAGATGATTGAACATACTTCTGCGCGCTGTCCTTTAAGTACGCTTTCTGAATACTGATATCATTAAGTTGACTTTTTCATAAACTGCTTGTATAGTGACTTTGTATTTTATATGGTATGGGTCTTTTGTGAGGCCTGAGAACATGTAATACCTGCGTATCTTCGCAGTGGGGGAACATGGATGGAAAGAATTACGAGCCGCCGCAATGACAGGATCGTTCACATGAAAAAACTCGGCTCCGACAGGGGATACAGGCATCAATGCGGGGAGTTTATATGCGACGGAGCAAAACTGCTGAGAGAAGCGCTGGAACACGGCGCTGATATCACGTCAGTGCTGACTTCCAGAGAGCTTCCGGCGGATATACCGTCGAACGCAGAAGTCTTCGAAGTCCCCGGTGAGCTTCTGGACCATGTGTCTCCTCTCAAGACATCCCAGGATGTCGTATTCTCATGCCGAATCCCGACCGGACCTGCATCCCCGACGGGAGACGGGATCATCATTCTGGAGAGGATCCAGGATCCTGGAAACGTCGGAACTGTCATAAGGACCGCAAACGCGTTCGGTATCGGGACCGTTATCCTTACCGGGGGCTGTGCCGATATCTTCAATCCGAAGACCGTAAGGGCGTCGATGGGTGCCGTTTTCAGACAGCATGTCAGTGAGATCGGAATTGACGGAGTGAAATCGCTTAAGGAATCCGGTATACGGATCTTGGGCGCGGCGCTCGGCAACGGCTGTCGGGATCTTCGCGAAGTATCCCTGCATGATGCTGCCGTAGCGATCGGAAGCGAAGGAAGCGGCCTGTCGGCGGATATGCTTGCACTCTGCGACGAACGCGTCATCATACCGATGTCGCCCGAGTGCGAATCCCTGAACGCAGCTGCGGCTGCCGCTGTCATCATGTGGGAAATGGCAGGCAAGAAACTGTAGTTAACGCGTCATACGGCGCTGTCATGATAATCTGAAGCTGAATTGGAACGGAGAAAAACAATGGCAAGTAAAAAGAAAAACCTCGTTATCGTCGAATCCCCCGCTAAAGCAAAAACTATCGGGAAGTACCTAGGCAGCGACTACAATGTCACTGCGTCTATGGGACATCTCCGCGATCTGCCTAAAAACACGATAGGAGTGGATATCGAGCACGGCTTCATACCGGATTACCGTCCCGTCAAAGGCCGTGAAGCCACCATAGAAGAACTGAAAAAAGAGTCTAAGGCGAGCAGCCGCGTATTTCTCGCGACCGACCCTGACCGCGAGGGAGAGGCTATTTCATGGCATCTCAAAGAACTGCTCGGACTCTCTGACGACGAGGTGTGCCGCGTTACTTTCAACGAGATAACAAAGAACGTAGTTCAGGAGAGCATAAAGAACCCGCGGGCGATAAACCAGAATCTTGTCGACGCCCAGCAGGCGAGACGCATACTTGACAGGATCGTCGGGTACAAGCTCAGCCCTCTGCTCTGGCGCAAGGTAAGGAGAGGACTTTCTGCCGGCAGAGTACAGTCTGTAGCTACGCGTATGGTAGTTGACCGTGAAGAAGAGATAAGAAATTTCGTGCCGGAGGAATACTGGCTGCTCGACGCTAAACTGTCCGATCACGAGCGCAAATGCCCGTTTTTGGCACACTTCTACGGTAAGGGCAGGTCCAAGCTCGAGCTTAAGAGCAAGGAAGACGTCGATGCCGTTGTAGCGGCTGTCAGCGGTGCGGATTTCACTGTAACGGATATAAAACGTGCGGACAGAAAGAAAAGCCCGGCGCCTCCGTTCATAACGTCGACACTGCAGCAGGAGGCCTCGCGCCGCCTCGGCATGACTCCTCGCCGTACTATGTCTATAGCACAGCAGCTCTATGAGGGCGTGGATATAAAAGACCAGGGCACGATAGGACTTATAACCTATATGAGAACGGACTCTCTCCGTATCTCCGACGTCGCGCTTGCAGACGCGAAAAAACTTATCACCGAAAAATTCGGACAGCAGTACCATCCCGGAAGAGCGCGCACGTTCCGCACAAAAAGCGGCGCACAGGACGCACACGAAGCCATACGCCCGAGCAATGTGTTCATTCTTCCGGATGACATCAAGGGGAGCGTCACAGGCGACCAGTACAAGCTTTACAGGCTGATATGGAGCAGATTCGTAGCCAGTCAGATGGCTGCCGCCGTTTATGACAGCGTATCCGTTGACATCACTTCTTCGGGATATGTTTTCAGGGCGAGCAGTTCCGTTATAAAGTTTGCAGGCTACACAAAGGTATACGAAGAGACAAATGACGATGACAAAGAGGAAAAAGAGTCTCCTCTGCCCGAGCTGGAGACAGGGGAGAAGCTCGACCTCATCGATATGATCAGCTCTCAGAAGTTCACTCAGCCGCCGTCCAGATACACTGAGGCGACATTAATCCGCGAGATGGAGGAGACGGGCGTGGGGCGTCCCAGCACGTACGCGCCTACGATCTCGATTATCACCGACAGGGAGTACGTTATCAAGGAAGGTAAGTTCCTCAGACCTACGCCGCTCGGCGAAGTGGTGACCGGCCTTATGAAGGAGCGTTTTTCGGATATCGTCAACCTTAAGTTCACAGCCCGTATGGAAGCGGAACTCGACAGCGTGGAAAAGGGCGAGGAAGGATGGAAAGACCTTCTTTCAAAATTCTACGGAGGGTTCGAGAAGTCTATAGAAGATGCGGAGAAGGCCCTTGAGGGCGAACGGATAAAAGTGCCCGACGAGGTCTCGGACGAAGTCTGCGATATATGCGGCCGCAATCTTGTCGTAAAGAGCGGAAGATTCGGCAAGTTCCTTGCCTGTCCGGGTTATCCGGAATGCAAATTCACAAAGCCGCTTGTCGTAGAGATGCCTGGCAAGTGCCCTAAATGCGGAAGCAGGATCCTTAAACGCGTATCAAAAAACGGATATACTTACTATGCATGTGAAAAGCTTAAGGAATGCGGTTTCATGACATGGGATGTCCCGGTGAAGGACAACTGCCCTTCGTGCGGACAAACTATGTTCAAGCGTTCAGGGCGCGGTTATAAAAAACCGTTCTGCATCAATGAGAACTGCCCCAATTTCCTGCCTGAGGACAAGCGCGGGTACAAGAAGACGTCCACAGCCGGACAGGATGCTGAAAGTAAAGCGACCACCAAGAAAACTGCATCGGGCACAAAGAAAAGGGCGCCCTCAAAAGAAGGCGGCGCAGCAAGAAAGACTGCTGCCAAAAAGACATCGAAATGAAGGTAACTGTGATCGGAGCCGGTCTTGCCGGCTGTGAAGCTGCATGGCAGCTTGCAAGAAGAGGGATATCAGTCAGACTCGTCGATATGAAACCAGGCAAAAAGACGCCTGCTCATAGTTATGACGGTTTCGCTGAACTCGTATGTTCAAATTCTATGCGCGGAGATGATCTGTCCAACGCCGTAGGCCTGCTGAAGGAAGAGATGAGGAGACTGGACAGCCTTATACTGTCCTGTGCCGATTCTGTACGAGTTCCTGCAGGCGGTGCTCTTGCAGTCGACAGATACGCTTTTTCCGATGCCGTTACGAGTAAGATAAATAACGATCCGCTTATCGAGACCGTATCTGAAGAAGTCAAAGCGATACCGGACGGCAGGGTCATAATCGCAACGGGACCGCTTACTTCCGACGCTCTTGCGGAGCGGATAAGAGATCTGTGCCCGGAAACGTCTCCGCTCAGCTTTTATGATGCGGCGGCTCCTATAGTATCTTTTGACAGCGTCGATATGGGAAGAGCGTTCTTTGCGTCAAGATATGACAAGGGCACAGCAGATTATGTAAACTGCCCTATGACCCGCGAAGAGTATTCTTCGTTCCGTCAAGAGCTGATGAAAGCGGAAGAGGCTGAAGTCCACGGATTCGATGACGGCGGCGTCTTTGAAGGCTGTATGCCGATAGAGGTCATGGCGCGAAGGGGCGAGGATACGATGCGTTTCGGCCCCCTTAAACCAAGGGGGCTCCGGGATCCCGCGACCGGCAGGGAGCCTTACGCGGTAGTCCAGCTGAGGAAGGACAATGCCGAGGGCACTATGTATAACATAGTAGGCTTCCAGACGCATTTGAAGTTCCCTGAGCAGAAGCGTGTCTTTTCGATGATACCCGCTCTGAAAAACGCTGAATTTCTTCGATTCGGTGTCATGCACAGAAACACATATCTTGATTCGCCCCGTCTCCTGGACAGATATTACCGCCTTAGAAGCGAGCCTCGAATTTCTTTCGCAGGCCAGATGATAGGCGTTGAAGGTTATGTAGAATCAGCTGCATCCGGGCTGCTGTGCGGCATTGAGACAGCGCGTGAACTTATAGGACTTCCGGCTTCCGATTTTCCGGCTGAGACGGCAATTGGAGCGCTTGCCCTGTACGTTTCCACTGGATCAGTAGGAGATTTCCAGCCTATGAACGTAAACTTCGGTATTATTGAGCCTCTAGATATACGTGTTAAGGGCAAGAGAAACAAGAACGTAATGATATCCGAGCGCGCGCTCGGTATAATCGACAGATATAAAACGGAGGGCAGAGTATGAAGATCGTCATAGATGCAATGGGAGGCGACAATGCCCCTCTGGAGATCGTTAAGGGAGCCCTTCTGGCTGCCCCGGATTTCGGCGCTGACATAGCGCTGGTCGGACGCGTAGAAGATATCCTCAGATCGATGGAGACGATAGGCGTAAGCGAGCTTCCGCAGAATGTTGAGATAGTGAACGCAACTGAGGTCATCGACATGGAGGATGATCCTGCGCTCGCTTGCAGACGCAAGAAAGATGCGTCTATGACGGTGGCGCTCCGTATGGTCCGTGACGGCCTCGGAGACGCCGTTATATCGGCGGGTAGTACAGGCGCGCTGCTAGCCGGAGCTACGCTCATAGTGAAACGCGTGCACGGCATAAGAAGAGCCGCACTTGCCCCTGTGATACCGAGCGGTACAGGCGGCGTTATGATCATCGACTGCGGCGCAAATACCGACTGCACTCCCGAATACCTGCTCCAGTTCGCATATATGGGTTCATTTTATATGGAGAAGATAGCCGGTGTCGAATCACCGCGTATAGGCCTTCTCAACAACGGCGCCGAGAGCACAAAGGGGACTCCGCTGCAGACGGAAACGTACAAACTGCTTTCCGAGAACAGAGAAGGAAAGAAGATAAACTTTATTGGCAACATTGAAGCGAAAGACGTTATGCGGGGAGCCTGCGACGTGCTCGTATGCGACGGGTTCTCCGGCAATGTCCTCATAAAGTGCATAGAAGGCACGAGCGCGTTCCTGCTGTCTGAACTTAAAGGAGCGTTCTATTCGAACGCCAGGACGAAGCTTGGAGCGCTTCTCTGCAAAAAAGAAGTATACAAACTTAAAGACAAGTTCGATGCTGACGCTTTCGGCGGCACCGCACTGCTGGGGATCACGAAGCCTGTTATCAAGGCGCACGGTTCCTCAAATGCGAAAACCATCTATAACGCGGTTCGTCAGGCGGTAGCTGCTGCAGATGCCGGCATCGCCGAACTCATCGCAGATAACATAGATTGCATGAAAGTTCAGATGCCTGAGGATAATGCCTGAGGCCAGAAAAAAGTAACAAAAAACTGTTGACAATTATTTGAAGGACAGTTACACTTTCCCCGAAGGGCGGAGTTATCCGCATATGCTTTTACGAGGTGATTTACAGTGCTTTTTGAAAAACTTCGCGGTCTGATCGCAAAACAGTTCTCCGTCAGCGAAGAATCCATAACGCTGGAGACTTCGTTTGCTGACGATCTCGGAGCGGATTCTCTCGACGTGGTTGAGATGACTATGGCTCTTGAAGAAGAGTTTGACATTCCTGAAACTGATGATGAAGTTCTTGTCAAGCTCGTGACTGTCGGAGACGTTCTCCGTTACATTCAAAGCAAAGTCGAAGAATAAATGAGTTCGGGGGCGGGTTTGCAATACCCGCCCTCAGTTATGATATACGTATTTACAGGTGACCCGAATGCATGAACTAGAGAAGAAACTCGGATACGATTTCAAGGATAAGAAGCTTCTTGCGACCGCGCTCACACACAGTTCTTATGCTAACGAAAACAGGAAGAGCGGCGCTGAATGCAATGAAAGACTAGAATTCCTTGGCGATTCCGTATTAGGGATGATAGTAGCTTCGTATCTGTATAAGACTTATCCCGAACTGCCAGAAGGGCAGATGACCCGTTTCCGCGCTGATCTGGTATGTGAGCGCAGCCTTCACCGTGTTGCTGAAGAGCTTGGCCTTGGCGAGTATATCCGCCTCGGAAAAGGTGAAGAACAGGGGGGCGGAAGGACACGGCCTTCTATTCTTGCTGACGCAGTGGAAGCAGTGATCGCAGCTGTGTTTATCGACGGCGGCTTTATAGCGGCAAAAGGTTTCATCGACAGATTCATCCTCACCCGGGCATCTGCAGTTAAGACGGGGAGCGCTGACTATAAGACAAGACTCCAGGAGTATCTCCAGCGTGAAGGTACCCAGGAGATAACATACCGCATGACAGGCGAGAGCGGTCCGGATCACATGAAGACTTTTTCCGCGGAGGTATGCCTGAACGGGAAAGTACTTGGTTCCGGCGAAGGGCACAGCAAGAAAGAAGCTGAACAGGCGGCCGCACGTTCGGCTATAGAGGCATTGGGAATATGACTCCGAAAAGAGTGATTATTCCCGTATTCGTTCCGCACGCAGGATGCCCAAACGACTGTGTGTTCTGCAATCAGCGCAGGATATCGGGCGCACACCGGCCGGCGGACGAAAATGATGTTGTGGCGGCTATTGAATCAGCAAAAGGAAAGTTCCGACCTGAAACGGCGGCAGAGCTTGCCTTTTACGGAGGAAGTTTTACGGCAATACCGGCCGAAGAACAGGAAAGGCTTCTTCGGGCGGCGTTGCCGTTTGTTCGTTCCGGAGAGATATCTTCCATCAGACTGTCGACACGGCCCGATTGCATAGATGAAGAGATAATTGACCGCCTGCTATCTTTCGGTGTCACGACAGTGGAACTTGGAGCCCAGTCAATGTCGCCCGAAGTTCTGGCTGCTTCCAACCGCGGCCACACAGCTGAAGACACTCGGAGAGCTGCACGCCTGCTTAAAGAAAAAGGGTTCTCGCTTATACTGCAGATGATGACGGGGCTTCCTGAAGATACGCCTGAGAGATCCCTGTATACAGCCAGTGAACTTATAAAGCTGGAGCCGGACGGTGTCAGGATATATCCGACCGTTATAGTTCGGGATACAGAGCTCTACGACATGTGGAAACGCGGCGAGTACAGGGAACATACTGTCAGAGACGCAGTTGAGCTCTGCGCGGAAATCGTTCCGATGTTCTTATCAAACGGGATACCGGTAATCAGACTGGGGCTTAACCCGACGGACGACCTGTCCGGAGGCGATGCTGCGGCGGGAGCGTACCATCCTGCGTTCGGTGAACTTGTATATTCCGAGATATACAGAAGGAGTGCCGCTGAACTCCTTAAGAACACAAAGCGCGGCACTGACGTTGTGCTCGGAGTCGCAAGAGGAAAAACTTCACTGATGGTAGGGCAGAAACGCTGTAATATAGTTTCATTGAAAGAGCAGTTCGGACTGAACTCCCTGAAGGTGAGGGAGACCGATGTGCCTGATGGTGATATCAAGATATTGAGCATTGAAAAAGGCTGAGAAACAATATATAATAAATTAATTAATTCTGATTCGCTGATTACCGGCACTAACCGGCAGAAAGGCGGTCAAGGATGGTGAACGGATTGTATTTGCGAGCACTGGAGATACAGGGCTTTAAGTCTTTTCCGGACAAGGTAAGGCTGACATTTGAAAAACCGGTCACTTGCATCGTCGGCCCAAACGGCAGCGGCAAGTCGAACATCTCCGACGCGATCCTGTGGGTCACGGGCGAGCAGTCGACTAAGGCGCTTCGCGGCGGAAAGATGGAAGACGTTATATTCGGCGGCACACAGAAACGCAGCCAGATGGGCTTTGCGGAAGTGTCGCTTATTCTCGATAATACCGACGGCGCTTTCAACATGGATAACAGCGAGGTGATGATCACCCGCCGTTACTACCGCAGCGGTGAGAGCGAGTACTATATAAACAGGAGACTCGTACGCCTCAAGGATATAACCGAGCTTCTCATGGATACCGGCATGGGTCATGAGGGATACAGCATTATAGGACAGGGCAGGATCGACGAAATACTGTCAGCCAAGTCGACCGACCGAAGGGATATCTTTGAAGAAGCTGCAGGCATATCACGCTACCGCCATCGCAAAGAGGAGTCTGAACGGAAACTGCAGCGCACTGACGAGAATCTGCTCCGTGTCAATGATAAGATCGCTGAGCTCGAGCTGCAGGTAGAACCTCTGCGCGGTCAGGCTGAAACGGCCAAAAAGTATCTGCTTCTCCGCGACGAGCTGCGCGGTATCGAGATATCCGTATGGGCCGATTCTCTTAATAAACTTGCAGAAAACGCTGAGAAGCTAGAAGAAAGCCGGGCTTCCGCGGCCGAGCATCTGGAGAGAGTCCGTGCTGAAGTAGACGCGTTCTATGCAGATAACGAGAAGTTTTCTGAAGAAATGCAAGCAAAGGATCTTGAAGCTGACGCGGTGAGAGCTAGCATAACGGAGGCTGAAGGCCGTTGCGCCGAGACTGACAGCGCTATCGCGGTGCTGAGAGCCAATCTGGAAAGCAACGTTTCGGAGACTGAACGCGTACGATTTGAACTATCAGAACAGGATGACCGTGACAGCGGCATAGTAAGACAGATCGAAGAACGGCAGGGAAGGATCACCGAGATAGCTTCAGAACGAGAGCGTCTTGATGCGGAGACTGAGTCCGTCCTGAAACAGTCTGATGAGCTTACGAAGTCTGCCGGAGAGGCTGCAGAAGAACTCAGCACACTGCTGAGAGAAGAGAATGAAGCCGCATCTTCTGCTGCCGAGAAAAAGGCCTGTCTTTCTGCTCTGGCATCAGCTCTTCAGGAGATGGACGACAGAGAGAGCACTATACTGCAGGATGCCGCTAACGCGAGCGAAAGGCTTTCTCAGATAAAAGAAGATGCAGCCGCGTGCGACAAAGCTCTTGCAACGGCAAAAGAAAAGACCGCATCGCTGAATAATGTTATCAGCGGTTACAGGATGCGTGTCGATACGCGCAGAAAACGGGCTGAAGAGAGCAGATCGCTCCACATGCGCCTGACGATGGACGCTAACGCTCTCACTTCGCGCATAAACCTCCTTCGTGAGATGGAAAAGGAGTATCAGGGCTATTCCAAAGCGACGAAAACAGTAATGCAGGAGTCAGCCAGAGGTATCCTCAGAAATATCCACGGCACGGTAGGCGGCCTTGTAAGCGCTGACAAAAGGTATGCCGTCGCTATAGAGACAGCCCTTGGAGGGCGTATGCAGCACGTAATAGTCGGAACTGAGGAAGACGGCAAGGCGTGTATCGAACTCCTGAAACGCCGTGACGCCGGAAGAACGACTTTCTGGCCTGTCTCGACCATCAGAGGATCGCGACTTAACGAAAAAGGTCTGGAACAGGAAAAAGGTTTTGAAGGGCTTGCCATCGACCTCGCCGAGTACGACAAAAGATTTGACGGAATATACTCATATCTTATCGGCCGCGTAGCAGTTGTACAGACGCTTGACGACGCGATCAGAATAGGACGCAAATACGGACATCGTTTCAATATTGTGACTCTGGACGGACAGGTCATTAATGCCGGGGGTTCCATGACCGGCGGTTCCGGCGGCAAGAATGCCGGGATCCTATCTAGAGCCAACGAACTAAAGGAACTTGAAACGCGGTCTGAAGAGCTTACAGAAGAACTGAACGCTGCTGAAAAAGCAGTCCGTTCTGCTGAAAGCGAGCTTGCCGACGCTGAACATGAACTTACGGTGACTTCGGAAGAACTGCGTGCTGCGGAGACCGAGGAGCTCCGTTTGTCTGGCGACAGCGGACACTACGCAGAACTGCTCTCAGCTGCTGAAGCGGCTATCGGATCTATGAACGACGAGAGAGATCAGCTTCGCGCAAGGATAAAACAGTATACAGATGACATCGCCGGTGCAAGGACAGATATAGCAGATGCTGAGAAGAAAGCGTCTGAACTGCAGTCCAGGATAGATGATCTTACTGAAGGAAGGGAGGCTCTTCTTGCTGCCAGGGAAGAGATATCTGCTTCGCTATCCGAACTGCGGGCGAGAAGCGCGTCTCTGGAAGCTGAGGAAACAGCTGTAAAAGCGTCTATAGCAGAGCTCTCATCCATACGCGAGGGGCTGTCGGGCGGCAGGGCCCAGCAGCAGGAGTACATCTCCGGACTTGAATCCAGGTATGAGAGCATACGCGAGGAGATAGCGGGGAAAGAACGCGAACGCGCTGATATAACCGACAGTATGAATCATCTCCGTGAAAAGCTTGCCGTGATAACAGATGAACGTCTCGCGATAGAGGCGCGTCGCACACAGCATGGCCGCGATATGCAGGACCGGAACAATCTGCTTCTCAATCTTGAACGCGAATGCGCAGGACTCGAGCAGAAAAAACTCGCAGCTGCAATGGAGGAGAAACAGATAGTCGACAAACTCTGGGACACCTATGAGCTGACCAGAAACGATGCTTTCGAGATGTGCAGAGAACTTGAGGATCTGCAGGCGGCCAAACAGAGAATCGGCGAACTCAGGCGCGACATATCAAAGCTCGGAACGCCGAATATCGGGGCTATTGACGAGTTCGAGCGTGTCAACACTAGGTACCAGTACCTGTCAGAACAGCGTGACGACATTGAAAAGGCAAAGAACGAACTTACCGATATAATCACAGATATCACAGATGAGATGCGAGTCATCTTTGAGCGCGAATTCAAACGCATTAACGAGAACTTCCAGGAGACGTTCCTGGAACTCTTCGGAGGCGGACGCGCGTCGCTCGAGCTTGAGGATGAATCCGATATTCTCAACTGCGGCATAGAGATCAAAGTCCAGCCGCCGGGGAAGTCGCTAAAAACTATAACGCTGCTCTCCGGAGGAGAGAAGGCGTTCGTTGCGATAGCTATCTATTTCGCAGTGCTTAAGATCCGTCCTGCTCCGTTCATCGTGATGGATGAGATTGAATCCGCACTTGATGAGGCGAACGTACTGCGGTTTGCCGATTACATGCGCCGCATGTCAGATAAGACCCAGATGCTCGTCATTACCCACAGACGCGGTACTATGGAAGAGGCCGACGTCCTATACGGCGTGACGATGCAGGAACAGGGCGTATCACGGATAATTAACATCGACCTTGATGAGGCGGAAAGGTCGATTCTCAACTGACCGGAGGCATTTTAAAAGATGGGATTCTTTGAAAAGATAAAGACAGGGCTTTTAAAAACAAAGAAAAACGTCGGCGCTCAGCTGAGCGGGATGTTCGCTGCATTCACCGGCGCTAACGAAGAATTTTTCGAAGAACTTGAGGAGACTCTTATCCTTGCAGATATAGGAGTGGAAACGACCGAACAGGCGGTAGAGGAACTCCGCGAAGTCACCCGTAAGGAAGGCTACAGGAAGGGTGACGATATAAAAAACGCGCTTGCCGAAATACTTGAAAAGCATCTCGATACCGGCGATACAGCACTTTCTCTCAATACGAAACCGTCGGTCATCCTTGTTGTAGGCGTGAACGGTGTCGGAAAGACTACAACTATCGGCAAACTCGCTGCGTATCTCGGCAATGAAGGCAAAAAAGTACTTCTGTGCGCAGGGGATACCTTCAGAGCAGCAGCCGCGGAACAGCTTACAGTATGGGCGGAAAGGGCTGACTGCGATATAGTGCGTCATGAGGAGGGGTCAGATCCCGCTGCCGTCGTCTTCGACGGTATCGCAGCCGCCAAGGCGCGAGGTGCTGATGTCGTGATATGCGACACGGCCGGACGGCTCCATAATAAGTCAAATCTCATGAATGAGCTCAATAAGATCAGCAGAGTGATCGACCGCGAACTTCCTGATGCAGACAGAGAGACGCTTCTTGTCATCGACGCTACTACCGGACAGAACGGCCTTATCCAGGCGAAACAGTTCAGAGAGTCCGCCGGGATAACGGGTATCGTTCTTACAAAACTCGACGGTACCGCAAAAGGCGGTATCGTACTGGCTATATGTGATCAGCTCGGCGT
The DNA here is from genome assembly GCA_947306975.1 of uncultured Clostridia bacterium. GTDB lineage: Bacteria > Bacillota > Clostridia > Oscillospirales > Oscillospiraceae > RGIG8048. Next base: position 23,155 of record CAMZHU010000011.1, read on the forward strand.
TCCTGTGAAGTTTATAGGAGTCGGGGAACAGACGGACGATCTTCTGCCGTTCGACGGACATGATTTCGTGGAGGCGCTTCTGTCATGAAGTTCGTGCTCGCAAGCAATAACCGGAAAAAACTGACGGAGATGAAAGAAATATTGTCCGGTCTCGGGATAGATGTTATCTCGCTGGCTGAGGCAGGCATTACAGACGCACCGGAAGAGACAGGCGTCACATTTGCGGAAAACGCGCTTATCAAGGCAGATGCTGCCTGCAAAGCGACCGGCATGCCGAGCGTCGCTGATGACTCAGGACTTGTCGTCGACGCGTTGGGAGGTGCTCCCGGCGTATATTCAGCCCGCTACGGCGGAGAAGGGCTTAACGACGAAGAGAGGTATCTGCTTCTTCTGAAAAATATGGAAGATAAGGAACAACGCAGCGCCAGATTCGTCTCATCCATAGCATGCAGATTTCCTGACGGTAAGCTCATTACGGCCGAGGGCTCCTGCCAGGGGAGCATACTGAAAGCGCCTGTTGGCAGCGGCGGATTCGGGTATGATCCGGTGTTCTACGTGGCAGATATAGGTAAAGGA